>CALWBB010000059.1 GCA_944375885.1 uncultured Merdimonas sp. | reverse complement strand
ATGTATAAAATGCAAGAATCTTCCGCACATCTGGATGGTTTTTCAGACGTGCGGAACAAACTTTCCGTTCGCGCGGTCTTCCCAGACGTGCAGCCCGCCACTCCGTTCGCGCCGGGGTCCCAGACGTGCAGCACACACCCCGTTCGCGCCGGGGTCCCAGACGTGCAGCACACACCCCGTTCGCGCCGGGGTCCCAGACGTGCAGCCCGGGATCCGGGAAGACCGCCCGGATCCCGGGCTCGGGCTTGGCAGCCCTATGGAAGAGCAGGCGAACACTTCCCTTTGTGAGCAAGCTCCCACGGAAAGTGTTCGCCTGCTCTTCCGCACGTCTGGCCTGGATCACGTATATTCTAACTTGCTTACGGACACTTCATAGGCTGTGCGCCGTTCAGACTCGGTCTCGCTGATCTTTTTTACATATTCCCGGCTCTGAATCCGACCCCAGATCTGGACACGGCCGCCTACCTCGAAGCCGGAGGCGAAGCGGGCGTTCCGGCCCCAGCAGATGCAGGGAATATAATCGGATTTTCCGTAGGGACGGTTGACGGCGATCAGAAGATCGGCGATCTCACGGCCCAGGGGCGTCTTCCGGTACACCGGCGCCTTGCAGATGTAGCCGTCCAGGAAGATCTGGTTCGTCTTGGCGCTTTCCACCTCTTCCTCCAGAAACTCCACCTCTCTCGCAAACACGGACAGCACCAGGCGGTTTTTCTTTTCCTCGTGCCGGTTGTAGGAGCGGAACTGGCCCGCCACCCGGATGTATTCGCCCGTATAATCCTCCGTGACGTCGATCAGCCGCTCGGAAATCATCACCGGAATCACGTCCGCCGAATCGCTTAAGCGGCGCACCAGTACGTTTACCATATAAAAGCCTTCTCCAAATACTTCATGGCTGAATGTGAAACCTGACACGATTTCTCCGATTACAGATACCTGATTGTTCTCAATGACCTTATCTGACATGACTTTTGTTCTCCCTTCTTCTCCCCGGACCGGCGCCGGACGCGCGCTTATCCTGCCAGCCGGGACCTTTGTATCTTGATTTACTCCCATGACGGCGCGCAGTCTTCCCGCTGTCACCGCGCCGCCTTTATGATATATATGTCCTGTTTTCCGGATTTAGAACCGATTTAGCAGCGATTCCCATAAAAATTTTTATTTTGCTTGTATTTGCGGCGGAATGTGGTAAACTGTATAAGTTGGTGAAAAGCAAGCAATTTAAGTAAATTTAAATGTTTTGAGGAAACTATTATGAAAAGAGAAGATGTTCGAAATATTGCGATTATCGCCCATGTAGACCATGGCAAGACCACGCTGGTGGACGAGCTTCTGAAGCAGAGCGGCGTCTTCCGCGCGAATCAGGAAGTGGCGGAGCGCGTGATGGATTCCGGTGACATTGAGCGCGAGCGCGGAATCACGATTCTTTCCAAAAATACAGCCGTAACCTACAACGGTGTAAAGATTAATATTGTGGACACGCCGGGCCACGCGGATTTCGGCGGCGAGGTGGAGCGTGTCCTGAAGATGGTAAACGGCGTCATCCTGGTGGTGGACGCCTTCGAAGGCTCCATGCCCCAGACCAAATTCGTGCTGCGCAAAGCCCTGGAGCTTTCCCTCCCGGTCATCGTCTGCATCAATAAGATCGACCGGCCCGAGGCCCGCCCCCTGGAGGTGGTGGACGAGGTGCTGGAGCTTCTGATGGATCTGGACGCCTCCGACGAGCAGCTTGACTGCCCCTTCCTGTTCGCGTCCGCAAAGGACGGCTACGCGGTGCGCAGCCTGGACGACGAGCCGAAGGACATGGCTCCTCTGTTCGAGACCATCATCGATTACATTCCCGCCCCGGAGGGAGATCCGGAGGCCGGAACCCAGGTGCTCATCAGCACCATCGACTACAATGAGTATGTGGGCCGCATCGGCATCGGTAAGGTGGATAATGGAACCATCCGCGTGAACCAGGAAATGGTCATCGTAAACCACCACGATCCGGATAAATTAAAGAAGGTAAAGATCAGCAAGCTCTATGAATTTGACGGGCTGAAGAAGGTGGATGTGGCGGAGGCCACCATAGGCTCCATCGTAGCCATCTCCGGCATCGCGGACATCCATATCGGCGACACACTCTGCTCTCCGGAGCACCCGCAGGCGATCCCCTTCCAGAAGATCTCCGAGCCGACCATCTCCATGCAGTTCATGGTAAACGACAGCCCGCTGGCCGGACAGGAGGGAAAATACGTCACCTCCCGCCATCTGCGCGACCGCCTCTTCCGGGAGCTGAATACAGACGTGAGCCTCCGGGTGGAGGAGACGGATTCCACCGAGTGCTTCAAGGTATCGGGCCGCGGCGAGCTGCATCTTTCCGTCCTCATCGAGAGCATGCGCCGGGAGGGCTATGAGTTCGCGGTCAGCAAAGCGGAGGTCATCTATCATACAGACGAGAAAGGAAAGAAGCTGGAGCCCATGGAGCGGGCCTACATCGACGTGGACGACGAGTACGCCGGAAACGTCATCCAGAAGCTGGGCGAGCGGAAAGGCGAGCTCCTCAACATGCACAGCAACGGCAGCGGCTCCACCCGACTGGAATTCCTGATTCCGGCCAGAGGTCTCATCGGCTACCGGGGCGAGTTCCTGACAGACACCAAGGGAACCGGCGTCCTGAATACGATTTTCGAGAATTACGGCCCCTACAAGGGCGATATCCAGTACCGCAAGCAGGGATCCCTTATCGCCTTCGAGGCAGGCGAGGCCATCACCTACGGCCTCTTCAACGCTCAGGAGCGGGGCACCCTGTTCATCGGGCCGGGCGAGAAGGTCTACGCCGGCATGGTCATCGGCCAGAATGGAAAAGCTGAGGACATCGAGCTCAACGTCTGCAAGACCAAGAAGCTGACCAATACCCGTTCCTCCAGCGCGGATGAGGCCCTGAAGCTGACGCCGCCCCGGATCTTAAGCCTGGAGCAGTGCCTGGAGTTCATCGACACGGACGAGCTTTTGGAGGTCACGCCGAAGAACCTGCGCATCCGCAAGAAGATTCTGGATCCGACCTTACGGAAACGGGCCGCTTTCAGCAAAAAAGCATAGCTTTTCGTTATGTTCCAGCATTCATTTTGAGTATTTGATTTCTTTTTTCCTGCCCTTTATAATAAGGGCAGGAAATTTTTTGCGCGACAACGATAAGCAGCATCAAAAAGGAGGATATTACATGATTTACAAAGCATTTCAGGATCTGAAATTATCCGCTCTGGGACTTGGCTGCATGCGCCTGCCGTTAAAGAGCAGCTCTGACGCGGACATTGATGTGGAAGCGACACAGAACATGGTGGACTACGCCATGGCGCAGGGCGTCAACTATTACGACACGGCCTGGGGCTACCACGACGGCCATTCCGAGACGGTCATCGGAGAGGCTCTGAAAAAGCATCCCCGGGAGAGCTTTTATCTGGCCAGCAAATTCCCGGGCTATGATCTGGCCAACATGCCGAAGGTAAAAGAAATCTTCCCGCGCCAGCTGGAAAAATGCCAGGTGGAATATTTTGATTTCTACCTGTTCCACAACGTCTGCGAGATGAATATCGACGCCTATCTGGACGAAAAGTACGGCATCATGGACTATCTGCGGGAGCAGAAAAGGAATGGCCGCATCCGCCACCTGGGCTTCTCCACCCATGGAAGCTACAACGTCATGAAGCGCTTCCTGGAGGCTTATGGAGAGGAAATGGAATTCTGCCAGATCCAGCTGAACTATATCGACTGGCATTTCCAGGACGCGGAGGCCAAGGTGCAGCTGCTCCGGGAATACCATCTTCCCGTCTGGGTCATGGAGCCTCTTCGCGGCGGCCGTCTGGCAAAACTTGACGGCGTGGCCGTGTCCCGCCTGCAGGCTCTGCGCCCTGACGAGACGGTTCCCGCCTGGGCCTTCCGTTTCCTGCAGACGGTTCCCGGCGTGACGATGGTACTCTCCGGCATGTCCAGCTTCGACCAGCTGAAGGATAATATCGAGACCTTCTCTTCCGAAAAGCCGCTGAGCGGAGAGGAAATGACCGAGCTGCTCTCCATCGCAGACGCCATGGCCAAGGGTGTTCCCTGCACCGCCTGCCATTACTGCACCTCCCACTGCCCGCAGGAGCTGGACATTCCTTCTCTCATCAAGCTGTACAATGAGCATGTCTTCACCGGCGGCGGCTTTATCGCCCCCATGGCGCTCTCCGCCCTTCCGGAGGAGAAACAGCCCTCCGCCTGCATCGGCTGCAGAAGCTGTGAGCAGGTCTGTCCGCAGCAGATTAAAGTCTCCGAGATCCTGGCGGACTTCACAGAAAAGCTGAAGGCTTAAGCGAGATATAGCTTAAGCGGAATACAGAATTGACAAATCGCCAGGATATGCTAGAATAAAAAGCAGAATTGAATGTACAAAGGTGCCCGCGGACGCCGCGGGAGAATAGGGAAGCTGAGTGAAAAGCTCACACGGTCACGCCGCTGTAAGGGAGGAGCCGCATCTTTGGAGGATCCTTAAAAGGATCCGGCCACTGGAAGATTTCCGGGAAGGCTGAAGATAGGGCGCAGATACCCAAGTCAGAAGACCTGCCTTGTACAGGAAATTTACACAGGTTACGAACGATGGCCTCGTGTAAGAACAGGTTGGCTCACAGCGTTTCAATTCTGATATTCCGCTGCCCCTCCTGTTCTTTCTGACCACCTGTCGGAGCCTCCGGCAGGTTTTTTTATGTATTCGGAAAAACTTTTTCCGGCACGCAAAGGAAGAAAGGAGAAAAAATGAGTAAAAAAGAAAAACGTATTCTGGCTTTTCTGGCTGTCACCGCCCTGACCCTCGGCGTCGCCCCAAGGGCGGAGGCCATGCACATTATGGAAGGGTATCTGCCCGGCGGCTACTGTATCGCCTGGGGAGTTCTGTGCCTTCCGTTCCTGGCGGCAGGCTTTTTCGCCATCCGTAAGACCCTGCAGGAGCGCAGGAACCTGATCACCCTGCTGGCCATGTCCGGCGCCTTTATCTTCGTGATCTCCTCGCTGAAGATTCCGTCTGTGACAGGCAGCTGCTCCCATATGACCGGAACCGGTCTTGGCGCCATCCTCTTTGGTCCCTCGGCCGTGTCCATCCTGGGTCTTATCGTTCTTTTGTTCCAGGCCCTTCTGCTGGGCCACGGGGGACTGACCACCATCGGAGCCAACACCTTCTCCATGGCGATCGCAGGCCCCTTCGTGTCCTGGGGCATCTATCTGCTCTGCCAGAAGCTTAAGGTTAATAAACGGGCCGGCATCTTCCTGGCGGCCGCTCTGGGTGATTTGGTTACCTACTGCGTGACCGCCCTGCAGATGGCTGTGGTACACAACGCCGACAGCACCTTTGGCGAAGCGCTTATCAAGTTTCTCACCGTCTTCGCTCCCACCCAGATCCCCCTGGCCGTCATCGAGGGCATTATCACGGTTCTCATCGTCATGGGTCTGGAGACCTACGCAAAGCCGGAGCTTAAAACCATCGGATTTCTGAAGGAGGCGAAGTGAATATGAAGAAAAAAGTCATTCTAGGAATTGTTCTGATTTGCCTGATTGCCCTGATTCCTCTCTTTGCCCTCCCGGACGCGGAATTCGGCGGCTCCGACGACGCGGGCAGCCAGGTGGTAGAGGAGGTGGATTCCTCCTATGAGCCCTGGGCCGCTCCCGTTCTGGAGACCCTCCTCGGAAGAGAACTGCCGGGCGAGGTGGAAAGCCTCTTTTTCTGCATTCAGACCGGTATTGGCGTGGGAATCATTGCCTTTATCATGGGAAGATTTGTAGAACGTAAGAAATGGATGAAACAGGAGGAAGGTACCGCCCGTGATAGCGATCGATAAGCTGTGCTACAATTCCAGACTTCGATACGAAAACGCAGGCGAAAAGTCTGCCTTTGCAGTGATTACACTGTGTATCTGTGTAATGAGTCGTTCCATTGCAGTGGCAGGCGTCGTACTGGCTGTGACAGGGATTCTGACCGTAAAAAAAGGCGGGGTCCCTGTCTTCCGCTATCTTAAATTCCTGACGATCCCCCTGGCGTTCCTTCTGCTGAGCACTCTGGCAATCCTATTCCATATCAAAAGAGAGCCTCTGGATCTGTTCGCCATTCCTCTGGGAGGCTGGTATCTGACTGCGGGCACAGACTCCTTTTTCTACGCGGTGCAGCTGGTCTTTACCGCCCTCGCCGCCGTCTCCTGCCTGTATTTTCTGTCCTTTACCACGCCCATGCCGGATATTCTGGAGGTACTCAAGAAGCTTCACTGCCCGGCCCTTCTCATGGAGCTGATGCTTCTGATCTACCGGTTCATCTTTATTCTCCTTGACACGGCCGACGCCATCAGCACCTCCCAGAGCTGCCGTCTCGGAAACCGGAATTACCGGACTGCTCTGAAATCCTTCGGCCTTCTGGGTTCCGCGCTGATGATCCGGGCCGTACAGCGCTCCGGCAGGCTCTATGACGCCATGGAGGCCCGCTGCTACGACGGCCGCATCCAGGTTCTGTCGGAAAGCCGCCCGCCCAGGAAAAAGGTCATTGCCTGGATTATCCTCTTTGACGGGGCACTTCTCATCTTTGCCATATGGAGGCGATTTTTCTCATGAAGCACTTAAAGGATGAAATGATTTTAAAAGCAGAGGATCTGTATTTTTCCTATGACGACGATCATAACCACTCTTTGAACGGCCTTTCCCTGGAGATCAAAAAGGGGCGGAAAATAGCCGTCATGGGGGCCAACGGCAGCGGAAAGTCTACCTTCTTTCTCTGCTGCACCGGCATCCTAAGGCCCCAGAAGGGCCGCCTGTATTTCCAGGGGGAGGAATACCGGTACGACAAGAAAAGCCTGCTGAAGCTTCGCAGCCGCGTCGGCATCGTCTTCCAGGATCCGGATAACCAGCTGTTCTGCGCCAGCGTCTACCAGGAGATCTCCTTTGGCATCCTGAATCTGGGCGTCTCCCCCGAGAAGGCCCGGGAAGAGGTGGAGCGGATCATCGACGTTCTGGAAATCACCCCCTTCCGCCACAAGCCCGCCCACGCCCTAAGCGGAGGCCAGAAAAAGCAGGTCTCCATCGCCGATATCCTGGTCATGCACCCGGACATCATCATCCTGGACGAGCCGGCGGCGGCCCTGGATCCGAAGCATACCCGCATGGTCAACCATATCGTAGAGCAGATGACAGAGGCCGGCATCACAGTGCTGATGTCCACCCATGACGTGAACTACGCCTACGAATGGGCAGACGAGGTGATTCTGTTCCAGGAAGGAAGGGTCCTGCTCCAGGCCTCTCCCATGGAGGTCTTTTCCAATGAGGAGGCGCTGAAAGCCACCAATCTGGAGGCCCCCGCGGTCCTCTCCCTTTTTGAAACTCTGTGCCGGAAGGGGATCTTAAGTCCTTCTCTCAAGACGCCCCGGAATCTGGCGGCGCTGGAGCGGTATCTTGAGGAAACCAAATAATATTAAATATGGGGCTGCCTGTTTCCCGGCAGCCCCACGGCGTCTGTGAGCCGGCAGCAAAGGATTCCTCCTGCCGTTACCTCATCAGCAGATTGCACAGACACATCATTTTCCTGGCATTTTCCAAAGCCTCTTCTATCTTTTTCTGTATCTCATCTCCTTCTTTGATAAGCAGCAATTCCATAACCAGCCCAAGGCTGACGCCTGTCACAAGCCAGAATTTTCTTTTTGGAAGCATCTGGACAAATGCAGAATTCACGCTACCTCCAAGCAAATCTGTCATCACGATAATCTCATCCGTGTCTTCAAAGGTTTCAAACAGTTTTTCTATTTTTTTCTGAATATCATCAGGGCCCTGCGTATAAGCGCAAACCATATGGAGATTCGCAGGCTCTCCCAGGATAAGGCGGACGCTGCTGGATATCCCTTCTGCCAGTTCCCCATGCGACGCCAAGACAAATTTTATCATGGATTATCCTCCCATTTATTCGTCTATCCTGATTTTCACCTTTTCCAAGTCTGGATAAAATAATTCTCGGTAGGAATAGATTGTGCTCAATCCCAGATCCATAGCCGTCAAATGTGCAAGCACCTGGAATGGGATAATATATTCCAGCGCGGTCAGGTACTCCTTATCCAGAAAATCAGACAGCAGCGCTTTCTCATCTGCATCTGCATAGCCTTTGGCCGCAACCAAAATACAGCGCCTGCTGATTTTCCTGCAGTAGCGGTAAAGTTCGTCCATCCGTCCGGATTCTTCCGCCTTCGGATTAATCAGAAAAATCACGGTGTCCTCATGCACAGACAAATCCGGCCCATGCATATATTCCTCCATCTCATAAGAAGCACAGTCGTTTGCCGTAGCTTCCGCAAGCTTTAGGCACCCGTCCTTAGCTGTAATATAGTTTTCAGCAAACCCGACCGCTGTATAACACTTTGCGCTTACAAGCAGGTATTTATGTTTATCATACCATTCTTCCGCCGCCTTGATATGCGTTTCGCAGTGGGCCGGAAGTTCTTTTATTGCATCGCACCATTCCCCATAGGCTTCCTGGGAAATACGCCCCAGCGCAAGGGCCGCTTCCAGGGAACAAAGATATCCCAGAAGCACGTCTGCAATATGGCCTTTTGTCTCTACAAAGGCTGGCTCCGCCGGCGAATGGTTGTCAATCACCACGTCGCATTCCTGCGCAAGGATGGATTCTGTATCATGCGTAAAGCACAGAACCGGAATGCCCTGGGCACGGGCTTTCCGCGCTGTCAAGATCGGCCCTGTAGTATGCCCTGCCTGGGCAGGGCATATAACCAGCATTTCTTCCGGTTTCAACCGCCCGCCTACGTTAAATCTTCCTCTGTAATTAAAAGTCGTAGGGTTTGTAACCTCTACATCCACATCCAGGATCATTTCCATAAAAGGTTCTATCCAGAGCGCGTCATTGAGAGCCGCCCCATGGCCGCTGAAATATATTTTTTTCACATCGTGTGCGAGGAAAAAATCCACGAAAGGCTTCGTAATTGCCTTTCGGTTTTCATAAAGTTCCCGGATCAGCGCCGGCTGTTCCCGGATCGTCCCCAGCATGGCATCTCTGTTTGCTTCCTTCATTCTTTTTGTATCCTCCTCCGCTATGCTTTTATGCCAGTATTCCCAAAGCGCCGCCTATAATGCCGATGGCCATAAGCAAAAAGATGAGCCAGTGAGCCGGCACATTTTTCTTTTTCATCAGCCACAGGCAAAGCATAATAACCCCAAGGGGAAGTATATTCAAAAACAAGGAATCCAGAATTCCCTGTATTGTCACTGCCGACTCCCCGCTTCCGTATGCCAAAGGCGTGCTAAGAGCCACATAGTTCGCGCTTACCGCGCCGATCATCGTAAGCCCCAGTATATAGCAGACTTCTGTCATCTTATCAATCAATCCGCTGGCTACAACTTTTTCAAAGAAGCTGCTGCCCCACTGGTATCCCAGATGTATGCCGAAATAGCGGGAAAGAAAATGAGGAACATTAAATATGAGCAGGAAAATCGGTATCGCCAGCCAGTTGCCCTGCACTGCCAAGGACGCTCCTATGGTTGGGGCAAGCAGGCGGAATCCCCCTGTCAGAAACAGAGTATCCCCAATCACGGAAATCGGGCCCATCAGTGATGTTTTTACTGCAGAAACCACTTCTCCCATCTGATCATTCGCCCTGTGGTTTTCTTCTTCCAGCGCCGTTTCTATTCCCACTACCCACGGCGCAATCTGCGGCGTCGTATTGAAAAAGGAAATCTGCCTCTTACAAGCCTGCGCAAGCCCCTCCGGATCATCCTTATATATTTTTTTCAAAGCAGGGGCCATAGACCATGCAAATCCCATATGCTGCTGGCGTACAAAATTAAAAGAACACTCATAGCAGTAAGAGCGCAGGAAAATCTTATTCAGATCCTTTTTAGTCAATAATCTTCTTTCCTTTTCACTCATCTATCTCCACCTCCACATCTGCATTCTGACTCCCGTTCCCCGACACAAAAATTTTAAACAGCGCAAGGCACAGTACAATAATAGTCAGGGCTATAATATTCGGGCTGAAATAAGACATAATGACAAACCCCAGGAAAAACAGCGGCACGTATTTCTTGTTCCACATCACGCTTAAAAGCATCGCGAAACCTACCGCAGGAAGCATATTAGAGGCCACTCCAAGCCCATTCATTATCGGTTCTGGAATCGCATTTATAATCTGATCAATAAAAGGCGCCCCTGCGATAATAAACAATACGGAACACATTGCCGGCGGAATCGCATTCGCCAGGCCAAATACATGATGCAGGCGGCAGATCTTGTCAATCTCGCCATTTTCAGCATATTTGTCTGCAAGGCTTACAAAGGGAGACATCAATGACCGCATAAACGTTTTAACGTAAGCGATCAATATCCCTGTGGGAAGCCCCACGGCAGCCGCCACCTCAAAGCTGGTTCCTGTCGTAATCGCCACATAGGTACCGATAATCGCCCCGCTGACCACGTCTGACGGCAGGCTGACCCCAATGGCATAGATCCCAATCCACGCCAGTTCCAGCTGTCCCCCAATAATAAGCCCTGCCTGAAAATCCCCAAGCACGGTACCTACCAATGATGAAATAATAATCGGCCGGTCCAGAAGCGAGTCCCCACAATAACACCAGTTTGCCGAACCTAGGCAGGCTATCAGGAACAGCAAAACAATCTGCATAACTTCCATACCTTTCTTCTCCTTTCGTCCCCTCAGTTTAAATACTTTTCAATTGGTACAACGGTATCGTCCGGCGTAGAATAGGATTCTACTTTTATTCCCATTTCCAGCAGCCGGCGGAATGCCTTCTCATCTTCCGGGCCGATAGCCAACGTTTTGCTCGCTATCCGCTTTCCCTCCCCGCTCTTCATCAGCCCGGCGCACACGGAATGAATTCCGCTGACTTCTTTTGCAATTTTTACGCAGTCAGACGGGGATTCTACCAGGACTTCAATTCTTCTGCCCTGGCTGTCTGGGGAGTTCAGATATGCAACAGCTTTTGCAATCGAGCATAATTTCAGTTTTATGCCCTTAGGCGCAATCATTTTAATCAGCCCTATCTGCATCTGGTCTTTTACAATGGCGTCATTTGCAATCACAATGGTATCCGCCCCGATCTTATTGGGCCACACGGAAGCTGTCTGAAAATGCAGCAGACGGTAGTCAATTCTGAAAAGCGCTATCATGTTTTCACCTCCCCCCTCTTTATTTTTTTATTCCCATCTCCATATAGGAGCGAATATAACAAATTTCGGACTGCGGTATTTTGATATTATAGTGACGGCACAGGCTGTCAAAAGCCGTGTGGAAAATACGCGTAAACTTTTTCTCCTCCTCAGAAATCTCTTTCGCTTCTTCCTGAGCCGTAAAATAGGAGTTCGTCACAATGCGTTCGATCATATTGCTGATATGGATATAGAGGCCTACCGTCGTACTGTCATTGAGCTTTACGTTCATCAGTTTCTGGAGCATATCCAGGGCATCTGCCACAAAGTCCAGAAGTTTATCCGCATCCAGAATCGTGAGGTGCCTGACCACATTTTCAAAGGAAAAATTCTTTAAAAGATTTTTTTTGAACGCTTCCACTTCCTCTTCCGGAAAATACGAAGACATAATTTTGATAACCTTGGAGTCTTCAGCGGCAATGATGTTCTCCAGCGGTATAACAGGAATCTGCTTTAATTCCAGCTTTTCCGTACTGACGACAAAAAGCACATTGTACTTATGGAAAACCTCATTCTCATTTCGATCTCTTAAGAGGTTCCTGTAATCAAACGGCAAAAGTAAAAGTTCCATTTTATCTGTCAGGCTGCTGCGGAAAAGCTGGATCATTCTTTCTGCCAGCCCAGGGCCGCTTTCCGTCACAAAAAGCACCGCGTTTTTCCTGCTGCCCCTGTCAATGATGCGGAACCGGCACGTCTCTTCTTGGCATACAGCCGTCAGGATTTCTTCCAAATCCATCCCTTCCATCAATTTCTCTCCGATAGAAAGCGCTACCTTGGTCGACACATTATCTATCACGCCTATCCGGATATTCGGCAACTCTTCAAAAATCTCCGCTGCGTGTTCCAGGGAACCCATATCTACCATCAAAAGGAGATCCCTGCTGACATTACGGCCCTTAATATAACGTTTCAACATCAGCGCCAAATCTTTTAATGTCATATCCATCGGCATATCGACCGCGTCAAAAATATGCCTGCCAAGGAGTTTATTCACCACATCCGCAATCGAACTGGCAGTGGAGTATCCATGCTCCAAAATCAGGCCCTCACAATTAGCTGCGGCAATTTTCCTGTTATAAAACTGCAGGTTCAAAATCAGGAACACGCGGTGTATCATCCCCGGCGACACTTCCAAGGCTGCATGTATTTTATCCATGATTTCATTTGCCAGATCTGTCTCTGCCGGGAAATCACCCGCGAAACAGTTCAGCACAGCCGTCAGGCCGTCATGGTTCTCCCGTTCCCACTCTCCCAGCTCTGAATTTATCTCTATGGAGGAATAGATAATCCTGGCAACCACATATACGCACGTTTGCGGAATGTAAATGTCATAAGCATCACATAGGGAACTGAAAATTCCGTCTATCACTTTTTCAATGCTCTGCAGGCGCCCATTTACATATTTCTTTTCAAATACGATATAGTCGTAATAGAGATTCATATTCTCTACGCATTTCTTTACAAACTGCTCTCGGGTTTCATACGCATCCTTATACTGTCTGTATATGCAAAGCAAGCTGTCAAAAAAGCGAAGTTCGACATCTCCAGGCTCCGAAGCTTGATAAACCTCCATGTCGAGCATCCCTCCCTGTGCGTCTTCATAGGAAAAAGCCTTTTCCTGCCGGTGTAGCAGTTCTTCCGGCAGATCATAAGTATACAGGCAAAGTTCCGTCTCTTTTTCCTGCCGGCTCAGGAACGCATTCGTGCATAAGATTTTCATACACCCGAGAAGCCCGCTGATGTTGTAAGAAAAAGACGCATTTAAAAGTATCTCGAAACATTGCCGGGAAAGTTTCACCTTTCTTCCAATCCTTTTTCCCTCTTCTTTCAGGCAGCGGCTAATCAGTTCCTCTTTGTCCCTGGCCGGACGCGCTTCCAGGGACGGCAGCCTGCATACTACCGGAATCACTTGGAGTAACGTATTCTCCATGTTAATCCGGAGGCTCTCGCAGGTCGTAAAGATCAAACGTGTCCTGCTATGGTAAAGAGTGCTGTCCCCACGGGTCGTAAAGGTTCCCGTCCTGAGATATCCGATCACTTTCTCTAGGCACCGGGCCGACATTTTCTCAACATTCTCGATGACCACAAACCCATCTCCCGCCTCTTCCAGAAGCCCTTCCCTTCGGCGCAAATCTTTATTCCCGTTTCCGGTCCAGCTGCCAAACAGAAGTTTATCATCATCGAATTTATTTTCATTCACTCTCGAATAATTAAGCCAGAGACATTTTGCTGACGCGGGAAGTACCGATTCCGACCGGGCGTATTCATAAATCAGCTGCGCAAAATAGGTTTTTCTCACCCCAGGTTCTCCGCACAGAAGAATCGGAACCCCAGACGGTGGATATTTCACTGCTGCCTGGCATTGCGCAATCAGATAACGGAGCGTCGTATCGTATCCTACCGCCTCTGCAAATCCCCTTTGCTCCAGCACTTTTTCAGGGAAAAGTTCTATCAAATCCTCCAAAGAGTAAAAAGTATCCGTGCCAAGCTTCATCCGAAAGTAATCTTCGATGGTCTTTTTTCTCAGATAGTAAACCGGGCGGGAGATAATTTTCAGGAATTCTCCAGATTTCACCATCCTATTGAGGTATTGGGAGGCCAGCGTCCTGGAAATGTTTAGGGCTTTGCTAATGCGTAATGTGTCATATTCTATTTTCTGTGTCCTGCAGAATTCCTTTGTATACTCTGTCACAAGAATTCTGATTTCCTTCTCTATATCCATACCACGGCGTCCTTTTTCTTTTTCCTCTGGCTTATTTCTTTTTACTTCTGTCGTCATTCTTGCTATATTATACAAAATTATCCCATCTCCTCCCCGAGTGTTAAAAATATCATCATTTTTTCATTATAATTATCAGATATTAATCTGTAAATTTGGGATTTATGGAATTGTGACGTTTCTTTAACACTATTTCACCGGAACGAAAGAAAAAGAAGGAGGCGGGCCAGCAGAAAATTCCGGCTTTGATAAAGCCTGGATTCTGCTGATCCGTCTCCTTCTTACATATCAGAGGCCAGAAATCGGTATGAATCGACAGCCTCGGGAACTAACACTTATTTACACTTCAAACATCAAGTCGCCGTAGGATGGCATGGGCCAAACTTCCTTATCTACAAGCATCTCCAGCTTATCCACCGGAGCGCGCAGGGCTTCCATGGCCGGGAACACCTGGTCGTGGAAATAGTGCGCCAG
>CALWBB010000058.1 GCA_944375885.1 uncultured Merdimonas sp. | reverse complement strand
GCGGGCCTTGTGACCGGAGGAACCGGATCCAAGGTACGCCCGGTGGTTGCCTGCAAGGGAACCACCTGCCAGTACGGGCTTCTGGATTCCTTCGGATTGTCTGAGGAGATTCACCACAGATTCTATGAGGGCTACCGCCAGGTGCAGCTGCCCCATAAATTCAAAATCGCGGTAGGCGGATGTCCCAACAACTGCGTGAAACCGGATCTGAACGATTTAGGCATCATCGGACAGCGGATCCCGAACTACGATCCGGACGAGTGCAACGGCTGTAAGAAGTGCGCGGTGGAAAAGAACTGCCCGGTTCATGCGGCGAAGCTGGTAGACGGCGTGATGGAGATTGATCACGATGTCTGCAACAACTGCGGACGCTGCGTCGGAACCTGTCCCTTCGACTGCATCGAGGACGGCGCCTACGGCTACAAGATTTACATCGGCGGACGCTGGGGCAAGAGCGTGGCGCAGGGAAGAGCGCTTTCCAAGGTCTTCACGGACAAGGAGGAGGCTCTGTCTGTAATCGAGAAGGCGATCCTGCTGTATCGCGAGCAGGGACATACAGGAGAGCGCTTCGCGGCTGCCATCGAGCGCATCGGCTTCGAGAATGTGGAGGCCCAGCTTCTGTCCGACGACATTCTGGCAAGGAAGCAGGAGATCCTGGATGCCCAGCTGCATCTGACAGGAGGAGCTACCTGCTAAAGCCCAGACCTGATATCCGGGGAATTTTTTCTGGACAAAAAATATTTTATCTGCTAAGATACTTTCTGTAGTAGACAAAGGCAGTTTGCGAAAGCAGGCTGCCTTTCACGTTTTTTGGAAAACGGAAAAGCCGCGGACGGGACAAAAGCTCCCGCGGAGCGGCAGTCAATGGGAGGTATCGGAATATGGACTGTATTGATCTGAGCATTCTGAAATGTCTGAAGGAAAATTCGAGGCAGACGGCCTCGATGATCAGCCAGACCATCAATCTGTCTGTGTCAGCGGTCATAGAACGGATACGGAAGCTGGAGGCGAAGGGACTGATCCGGCAGTACACAGTTGTTTTGGATGAGAAGAAGCTGGGAAATGATCTGACGGTTTTCGTATCGGTCCGACTGGAAAACCCCAGATGCGGGGAAGCCTTCGCGAAAGCGGCGTCTGCGCACCCGAACATCTCCGAGTGCTATTATATCGCCGGAGATGTGGATTATCTTCTGAAAATCGTGACGGATTCTTCCAGAAGCCTGGAACTGATCCATGAGGATATCAAGGCCATGGAGGGAGTGGCCTGGACGAAGACCCTCTATGTGCTTTCCACGATAAAAAACGATGTGTCCGTGCTGCCGGGAGAGGTATGAGCGGCGGGATTTGGAAGGCGGTACAGGCCACAGCCGCCCGGTCTGCAGAAATATTTCCGGCAGGCACTTGACACTTTCCGGCAGGTGGATTATGCTCACTAGAGAGGATATGGCAGATGCAGGAGTGGTTTGAGCATCTGCCAGACAGCATGAAGGAGTGAGCGTATGGATCTGAACCGGGAAACGATGAAAAAGCTGATGTTCCTGATTGCCTTTACCGTACTGCTGCTGGTGGGTGTCCAGCGGCTGGACGTGGTGATCGGGACGCTGGATGTGGCGGCGGCGATCTTTTTCCCGTTTATGTTTGGCGGGGCCATCGCTTTTTTTCTGAATGTTCCCATGTCCTTCCTGGAACGGACGCTGTTCGGGGAGGAGAGGAAGGAAAAATGGAAGAGAAAGCTGGCCCGGCCCTTGAGCCTGCTGCTGGCGATCGTGCTGGTGCTGGCGGTGATTGTGCTTGTGATCTTCGTGGTGGTGCCGGAGCTGAGTTCCACGGTAAAAAGCCTGGCAGTGCAGATAGAGGCCGCGATTCCGAGAGCCCAGGAATGGCTGGAGGATATTTTCCGGAACAACGAGCAGGTGACGCAGTGGCTGAACAAGCAGGAGGTCAACTGGGAGACCATGGTGCAGACAGCCTTAAATATGATCCAGAACGGCGCCGAAGGGGTAGTGACCTCCATGATGACGGCCGCCCGGGGGATTATCAACGCGGTATATACCTTTGTAGTTGCCGTGGTCTTTGCCTGTTACGTTCTGGTACAGAAGGAGAAGCTGCGCATTCAGGCGCGCAAGCTTCTGCGGGCGCTGCTGCCAGAGAGGCATGCGGAGCGGGCGCTCTATATTTTTACCCTGAGTTATCGGACATTTACGAATTTTATTACAGGCCAGTGCCTGGAGGCGGTGATCCTGGGAACCATGTTTTTCGTGGTGATGAGCGTTTTGCGCTTCCCCTACGCGCTCCTGGTGGGCATTCTGGTGGCTGTCACGGCTCTGATCCCCATATTCGGAGCCTTTATCGGCTGCGCCATAGGGGCTTTTTTGATTCTGGTGGTAAATCCCATGCAGGCGCTGGCTTTTGTCATCCTGTTCCTGGTGCTGCAGCAGATCGAGGGCAACCTGATTTATCCCCATGTGGTAGGAAATTCCGTAGGCCTTCCTTCCATCTGGGTACTGGTGGCCGTCACGGTGGGCGGCAGCCTGATGGGGCTGGTGGGCATGCTGATTTTCATTCCCATTGTCTCTGTGCTGTATACTCTGCTGCGGGAATGGGTATACCGGAGACTGGAGGAAAAAAAGATTAAGAAGGTATGAAAATGAGAGAGATAAAAGCAGGAGAGTATTACCGCCATTTCAAGGGCGGCCTTTATCATGTGACGGGAATCGCGAAGGACGCGGATACAGAAAAGCCGGTGGTGGTCTACCAGGCTCTGTATGGAGACGAGGAGCTATGGGTCCGGGACTACGAGGAATTCGCGGGCGAGGTGGACCGGCAGAAGTATCCGGACGCGGAGCAGCAGTACCGGTTTGAGCGGATTGAGGAGCCGACGGAGACGAATCCTCTGCTTCTGCGCTTCCTGGACGCAGAGACCTATGAGGATAAGCTGGAGCTGTTCCAGTCCTGGGAGGCGTACGCGGACGATCAGCTGCTGGAGAGCATCGCGGTGTCCCTGGACGTCGTTTTGGGAAAGGGAACTACAAAAGAGAAATACAGGCAGATTTTGAACTGCCTGAAAACCATGGAGCACTTTGAGACAAACCGTTTTCGGTAAGAGACAGGGGGAATAGGAGTGGACATTGTAATCATCGGAGACGGAAAAGTGGGACACAAGCTGGCGACGCAGCTGTCCGGGGAAAATTACAATGTTACGCTGATCGATCAGTGTGAAAAAAAGCTGGCGGATACAGTCAATGAAATGGATGTCTCCTGCGTGCCGGGAGACGGAGGAAGCGCGGAGGTACAGAAAAGGGCGGGCGTGTCGGGAGCGGATCTGGTCATCGCCTGCACGTCTACGGACGAGATGAATCTGTTCTGTTGCCTGCTGGCCAGAAGGCTGGGGGCGAAGCAGACCATCGCGAGAGTGCGCAACCCCGTGTACGCGGAGCAGATGCACCTTCTGCGGGACGACTTAAGGCTGAGCATGGCGGTCAACCCGGAGTTCGCCTTGGCGGGGGAGATCGCCCGGGTGCTGATCTTCCCGTCTGCAGCGAAGATGGAGGTCTTCGCCAAGGGCCGGGTGGAGCTGGCCGAGGTGCTGCTGACAGAAAAGAGCGCTATCGTGGGTATTCCCTTAAGCGGCCTGTATAAGAAGTATCAGATTAAGATGCTGATCTGTGCCGTGCAGCGGGGCGCGAAAGTGTATATCCCGGATGGAAATTTCGTGCTGGAGGCCGGGGACAAGATTCATATCGCGGCGTCCCATAAGGAGATTGAGAAATTTTTCCGCCTGACGAATTCCATGCGGAGCCAGGCGAAGAACGTGATGATCTGCGGAGGCGGAAGGGTGGCCTATTACCTGGCCCGGCAGCTTCTGGCCATCGGGATGCACGTGAAGATCGTGGAGCAAAACGAAGCCCGCTGCCTGGAGCTTTCCGAGCTGCTGCCCAAAGCCACGATCATCCATGGAAACGCCACCCAGCATGAGCTTCTGGAGGAAGAGGAGATCGAGAAGGCGGACGCCTTTGTGGCTCTGACCGGCATGGACGAGGAGAACATCATCATGTCCATGTACGCTAAGATGCGGGGCGTGTCCAAAATCGTCACGAAGGTCAACGACGAAGGGCTGGAAAATATGGTGGAGCAGCTGGGCATGGAGAGCGTGGTTTCCGCCAAAAACGTCACGGCTAATCTGATCACCGGCTATGTGCGCGCCATGAAGAATTCCATGGGAAGCGCCAACGTGGAGACCGTCTACAAGCTGGTGGGAGGAAAGATCGAGGCCCTGGGCTTTGTGATCCGGGAAAAGACCCGGTATACGGGCATTCCCCTTAAGGATCTGACGCTGAAGGAAAACCATCTGGTGGCCTGTATCGTGAGAAAGAACCAGATCATCATTCCGGGAGGAAACGATACCCTGGAGGCGGGCGATAACGTCATCGTGGTGTCCATGGCCCAGGGCCTGGAGGATCTGAAGGACATTCTGCGTTAGGCTTACATAAAGAAGGATTACGGTTTCAGAGGGACAGATATTTTTATGAATTACAGAATGATAAAATTTATTGTGGGGAAAATGCTGCTGATGGAGGGCGTCCTGCTGCTGATTCCCGCTTTCGTGTCGCTGCTCTATCAGGAGAGCAGCGGCGTATATTTTCTGATTGTGACGGCGGCGCTTCTGGTCCTTTCGCTTCTGCTTTCCAGAAAGCCGGAGGACACCTCGATCTACGCAAAGGAGGGCTTCGTCGTTGTGGCGCTGGCCTGGCTGCTCTGGTCGGCCTTTGGGGCCCTGCCCTTTGTGATTTCCGGCTGCATTCCGAAATACCACGACGCCTTTTTTGAGGTGGTCTCGGGCTTTACGACCACAGGCTCCACGATTCTGACGGATATCGAGGCCCTGCCCATGGGCATGAATTTCTGGCGCTGCTTTACCCACTGGATCGGGGGCATGGGCGTGCTGGTGTTCGTCATGACGATCCTGCCCTTAAGCCCGAAGAATTCCATGTTTCTGATGAAGGCGGAGATGCCGGGGCCCACCTGCGACAAGCTGGTGCCGAAGGCCCGCTCTACGGCGCGGCTCCTCTATGGCATGTATCTGGGGCTGTCGGTTCTGGAGGTTCTCTTCCTGCTGGCCGGCGGCATGAATCTGTACGACGCGCTGGTGCACACCTTCAGCACGGCCGGAACCGGAGGCTTCGACAACCGGAACGCGAACGTAGCCTTTTATGACAGCGCCTATATCGACGGCGTGATTACCGTTTTCATGCTGATGTTCGGCGTGAATTTCAGCCTGTATTACCTGATGCTGCTGCGGGAGTTCAAATCCGTGTGGAAGAGCGAGGAACTGCGGGCTTATCTGGGCATTGTGGCGGCCGCCATCGCGCTGATTACGGGAAATATCCTGCACCTTTACGGCTCCGTATTCAAGGCCTTCCGCTACGCCAGCTTCCAGGTGGCCTCCATTATCACGACGACGGGCTTTGTGACCGCGAATTTTGACCTGTGGCCGGAGTTTTCCAAGACCATCCTGCTCATTATCATGGCTATCGGGGCCTGCGCCGGAAGCACGGGCGGCGGCATCAAGGTGTCGCGGATCATCATCCTGGCCCGGACGGTGACGAAGGAAATCCGGCAGATCCTCCATCCCAAGTCGGTCAATGTGGTGCGGCTGGACGGAAAGCGGCTGACGGAGGACAGCACCCGGGGCGTCTATGTCTATATGAGCTGCTATGTGGCCATTCTGGCCCTCTCGGTGCTGCTGATTTCCGTGGATAATTTTGATTTCACCACGAATTTTACGGCGGTGCTGACGACGCTGAACAACGTAGGACCCGGCCTTTCCGGCGTGGGCCCGGTACAGAATTTTTCCGCTTATTCCTGCTTTTCCAAGCTGGTTCTAAGCCTCGATATGCTGCTTGGGCGGCTGGAAATCCTGCCGCTTCTGATGCTGATGGCTCCCCAGACCTGGAGAAAGCGGTTTTAATCATTCCGTAAAAGGAAGACAAAATAAAGTAAAAGTGAGGTAAAAGAAAAATGAGTGAGAGAGAATGCAGCAATACAAGCTGTGATAAGAAGAGCTGCGAGGGCTGTCCAAGCCGGGAGAAGAAGCCTGCGAGCTTCCAGGTGGACGCCAATGCGTACAGCTGCATCCGCCGGGTGATCGGCGTGGTCAGCGGCAAGGGCGGCGTAGGAAAGTCCATGGTGACCGCCTCCATCGCCAACGAGCTGGCGGCCAAGGGGTATCAGGTGGGAATCCTGGACGCGGATATCACAGGGCCGTCCATCCCCCGCATGTACGGCATCCACGGCCCGGCCGAGGCCAGCGACGCAGGGATCGAGCCCCGCGTCACGAAGAACGGGATCAAGCTGATGTCCATGAACCTCCTGCTTCCGGCGGAGGATACGCCCGTCATCTGGCGCGGCCCCATCATCGCCAATATCGTAAAGCAGTTCTGGACCGACGTCATCTGGGGGGATCTGGACTACCTTTTGGTGGACATGCCGCCCGGAACCGGAGACGTGCCGCTGACCGTCTTCCAGTCCCTGCCGGTGAACGAGATCGTCGTCGTAACCTCGCCTCAGGATCTGGTGCAGATGATCGTAAAGAAGGCCGTGAGCATGGCGGAGCAGATGAAGATTCCGGTCAAGGGCGTTGTGGAGAATTATTCCTATCTCCAGTGCCCGGACTGCGGAAAGAAGCTCTATCCCTTCGGCCAGAGCCATCTGGACGAGATCGCCGGAGAGGAGGGCCTGAAGGTGCTGGGACGGATCCCGATGGATCCGGCTTATGCCGAGGCCGCCGACAGGGGAGCCTTCGATACGGTGCGGAATCCGTGGATTGAGGCGGAGTTTTAGAAAAGAAAACAGATAATCGCGCAGATTTTTTCGGGAGCAGTCCAAGGGGCTGCTCCCGCTCTGTTGGTGTGCCTGGCGCTAAGGGGGATTGCATTGTCCCTGAGTACACTAGCGCTGCCCGCGTTGTACATATACAATTTTTTTCTGCCCTGATATCCAAAATCAGCCGGATTATTGGATATACGCGGCAGATTTTTTTGTATATGGAAAAAGAAGGTGTTATACACGCCGATTTCGTGGAAAATCAAGCTGTTTTTTTGAAAAATTGTATATCGCAGCTGGTTTTTCTGCTATATGTCCAAAGATGCTCAAAGACCGTGCCAGAAAAACAAATATTAGGAAGGTTCCAGGGTAATGAAAATATAGGTTGACATTTAGCCTACATATTGTTAATATAAAATCAGCCTACAAAGTGTTAATATAAGACGAAGGAATTCTATGCGGATGTCTGGGAGAAGGGAGGAAGAAAAAAATGCAGCAGATTTCAGAATCGGAACTGGTCTTGATGAGGATTATCTGGGGAAACGGTGGGACGGCCCTCTATTCCTTCATCATGGAGGAGCTGGAAAAGGAGCAGAATGAATGGAAAAAGAATACGGTGCTGACGCTGCTTTCCAGGCTTGTGGAAAAGGGGTATCTGAAGACGAATAAGATTGGAAGACGCAATGAGTACGCGGCGCTGGTCACGGAGCAGGAGTATCAGGCTGTGCAGACAAACCATTTCCTGGACCGGATTTTTGGAGGAAATGTGCGGGGGCTGGTATCTACGCTCCTGCAGGAGGATCGGCTTTCCGCGGAGGAACTAAAGGAGATCGAGAAATACTGGGAGGAGCAGGGATGAGTGCATTTATGAAAACGCTTTTGTCGCTTTCCCTGTCCGGCACGCTGGTTTTCCTGCTTCTGAAGCTTTTGAAGCCTCTGTACCGGGAAAAATTCAGCCGGCGCTGGCAGTATTATATCTGGCTGGTGGCGGCGTTGCGCTTTCTGCTTCCATTTTCCCCGGACGGGGCTTTGATGAACCGGATTTTTACAGAGGCGGAGCAGACAGTCTGGCAGGGGGAATGGCAGGAGGAGTCCGAGGGACTGCAGGATGGGGACGCCAGCGGGACAGGAACGGCAGGAACGGTTGGGACGGCGTGGTCAGCAGTGACGGCGGAAACGCAGGGCGGAGAGGGTGGAGAGCCTGTGGATGTCCGGCCAGAGCGAATTATTGGGGAGAGATCTCTTCGGATCTCCGGAATGCTTTTTGAAATCTGGCTGGCAGGAGCGGCTTTTCTTTTCATCTGGAAGCTGGTTTCCTATCAGCGGTTTGTACGGGGCCTGAGAACTGACAGCCTGCAGGCTCTGGGTGCAGACACAGACGTGCAGGGAATCCTGGCCTCCGTACAGAGAGCGATGGGGATAAAAAAGAAGGTGCGCCTTTCCCGAAGCGAAAGGCTTGCATCTCCGGTACTCCTGGGGGTGATGCGTCCCAGGCTCGTCCTCCCCGCGCATGAGCTTGAGCCGAAAATGCTCCCCTATCTTTTCCGGCACGAGCTGACGCATGTAAGGAGGCGTGACAATCTGTACAAGTGGCTGGTTCAGCTGGTGATCTGTATACACTGGTTCAACCCGGCCGCGCACCTGCTTGGGAGAGAGGTGTGCCGCGCCTGCGAGCTGGCCTGTGATGAGGCTGTCATCGCCTCCCTGGATGCGAAGGAAAAAAGAAGCTATGGAGATATGCTGATCACTTTTGCGAAGGCTGGAAGCGTGCGGCAGAAGACATCTGCCACGGTGGCGCTGAGTGAGGGTGGAAAGCAGCTAAAAGAAAGGCTGGGTGCGATTATGAAATTTCAGAAAGGAACGAAGGCAGCCGCTGCTGGGTCGGTTCTGGCCATGCTCATCCTGCTTGCAGGAGCCATATCGCTTGGCTCCTACCTGGAACCGGCGGGGAAGCCGCAGACCGGAGAAGCCCCGGAAGGCAGCGTGCAGGCAGAGACAGAGCAGGCAGAGACAGAGCAGGCAGGAGATAGGGAGGCAGAGGAAGCCCGGACGGAGGAAACCAGGACAGGGGAAAACGGGGCAGAGGAAGCAGGGATTGAGGCGGTTTCTGCAGGACAGCAGGAGACCCGTCTGGAGCTGATGGGCTTAAGAGAGGCCTATCCGTATTTCGAGATGGATTTTCAGCTGATAGATGGGCAGACGGGAGAAGCAGAGATCTTTTCACCCAATGCCCCGGATATGCCTCAGCCGGAATTGAAGGCTGCCCTCGTAAGCGGCTACAGCTCCACGGTGGGCAGTATGGAAAAGGCCCATGATACCGTGTGCCTTGGCTTTTGGAGTGCCGGAGGAGACGAGGCGGAGGTAACGGTAAATGGAGTTACCTGTACCGTACCGCTTACAACGGAGGAGCCTAAGGAGGAGGTTACGATAGGCCGGGAGGTATCCGTATACGGCGGGACTGCGGTGCTGGAGACAGCCCTTGTGTATCCGGACGCGGTGGTACTGAATTTTTCAGGGCTGAGTGAGGAGGCCTTTGGACATACGGCGTTTATCCTGGCGAAGGATCGGACGCAGTATGGGGATGGGGAGTATCTGAGCAGCTACCGGGGAGACAATACGTATGATCCGGAGACGGGAAGGTATCAGTGTCTTTTTGCTTTTCCGGGCGGGATGCCGGAGAACCGCAGGCTGATGCTCCGGGTGATTAACCTGATGGAGAGGAACAGCCGGGGCGATAAGCTCGCGGAGGATTATCCGCTGGAATTTCTGTTATCCTGATTTTTTTCGCTTAAGCTATTTACAAATGGCCGCAAAAGGTGTATAAAATAGAAATATAAATGGCAGAGAGGTCATAACGATGGCTTCTCTGCCTCTTTTTGTTTGGAGGTGGACGCAACGGAAGGGATTCAGACAGACCATACGGAAACAAAAGAAGCAGAAGAAACGGGCCTTCAGGAGGAATGCGGCGTCTTCGGCATTTATGACAGGAGCGGCGGCGACGTGGCGGCCGATATCTATTACGGGCTGTGCGCCCTGCAGCACCGGGGGCAGGAGGCCTGCGGAATTGCGGTGTCGGATACGGCAGGGCCTGCGGGCAACATCTGCTGCCATAAGGATCTGGGACTGGTCAGCGAGGTATTTAAGGAGGAGACGCTGGGGAGCCTTTCCGGGAATCTGGGCGTAGGCCATGTCCGCTATTCCACCACCGGAGCGTCGGTGCGGGAAAACGCCCAGCCTCTGGTGCTGAATTATATCAAGGGGACGCTGGCCCTGGCGCACAACGGGAATCTGGTGAATGCAGAGGAACTGAAGGAAGAGCTGATCTACGGGGGAGCCGTCTTTCATACGACCACAGACTCGGAGCTGATCGCCTATCATATCGCCAGGGAGCGGGTGCATACGGGAAGCGTGGAGGAGGCAGTGCTTCGGGCGGCAGAAAGGCTGAAGGGAGGATACGCTCTGGTAATCGCAAGCCCCCGGAAACTTATCGCGGTGCGGGACCCGTGGGGCATCAAGCCTCTGTGCATTGGAAAAAGGGGCGAAGCTTATGTGGCGGCCTCAGAGAGCTGCGCCCTTGCTGCCGTGGGGGCGGAATTTCTGCGGGACGTGGAGCCGGGGGAAATTGTCACTGTGGCGGGAGACAGGATTTACTCCAATAAGGAGCTTCAGAAGAAGCACAAGGGGCCGCATGCCCACTGTGTGTTTGAATATATTTATTTTGCCAGACTGGACAGCGCCATCGACGGGCTGCGGGTCTATGACGCCAGACTGCGGGCCGGAAGGATTCTGGCCAGAACCTGCCCGGCGAAGGCCGATTTGGTGACAGGGGTGCCGGAATCCGGGCTTACGGCGGCCAGAGGCTATGCGGCGGAGGCAGGACTTCCCTTCGAACTGGCCTTTTATAAAAACAGCTATGTGGGACGGACCTTTATCAAGCCCACCCAGAAGGAGCGGGAATCCGGCGTGCGGCAGAAGCTGAGCGTGCTCGCTCCGGTGGTCCGGGGAAAGCGCATCGTGCTGGTGGATGATTCCATCGTCCGGGGAACCACTATGGCGAACCTGATCCGGATGCTCAAGCAGGCAGGAGCGGTGGAGGTTCATGTGCGGATCAGCGCGCCACCTTTCCTGTATCCCTGTTATTACGGCACAGACGTGCCCTCCGGCAGGCAGTTGATCGCCTCGGAGCACACGGAAGAGGAGATCCGGGAGCTTATCGGCGCGGATTCTCTGGGCTATCTGCGGACGGAGGGGCTTCAGGAGATGGCAGGGGAGCTGGAGCTTTGCAGGGCCTGCTTTGACAGCTGTTATCCCTGCCGCTGACAGAGAAAGCGCGAGAGAAGAACCGCGGGAGAATACGGGACGGCAAAAGCTGCCGCTTTCCGGGAGACAAAAAGTGAGGAGGAAGATTATGAAAGAAAATCAGGGATTGTACTGCCCCACGCTGGAGCATGATAACTGTGGCATCGGGGCTGTGGTGAATCTGGACGGAAAGAAGAGCCATAAGGTGGTAAGCCAGGCTCTGGAGATTGTAGAGAACCTGGAACATCGGGCCGGAAAAGATGCGGAGGGAAAGACCGGGGACGGCGTAGGCATCCTGCTTCAGATTTCCCACAGCTTCTTTAAGAAGGCCTGCCAGAAGGAAGGAATCGAGATTGGCGGGGAAGGAGAATACGGCGTCGGCATGTTTTTCTTCCCCCAGGATGAACTGAAAAAAAATGAAGCTCGGAAAATGTTTGAGACCATCGTAAAGGGCGAGGGCCTCACCTTCCTGGGCTGGCGGAAGGTGCCGGTCTGTCCGGATGTGCTGGGCAGCAGGGCCAGATCCTGTATGCCGGATATCCAGCAGGCCTTTGTCGCAAGGCCAAAAGATACGGAAAGCGGCCTTCCCTTTGACCGCCGTCTCTATGTAGTGCGCCGGGAATTCGAGCAGAGCAGCCCGGGTACCTATGTGGTGTCCCTGTCCAGCCGGACCATCGTCTACAAGGGCATGTTCCTGGTGGGACAGCTTCGTACTTTTTATGAGGATCTGCAGAGCAAAGATTATGCTTCTGCCATCGCCATGGTTCATTCCCGCTTCAGCACCAACACGGAACCCAGCTGGGAGCGTTCCCACCCCAACCGCCTGATTGTCCACAACGGCGAGATCAACACCATCCAGGGAAATGTGGACAAAATGCTGGCCAGGGAGGAAAACATGTCCTCTTCCTATTTTGCGGGAAAACTTTCCAAGATCCTTCCGGTGGTGGAGCGCAGCGGTTCAGACTCTGCCATGCTGGACAATGCTCTGGAATTCCTGATGATGAACGGCATGGATCTGCCCCTGGCGGTGATGACCGCAATCCCGGAGCCCTGGGCCAATAATGACACTATCACCCAGGCTGAGAAGGACTTTCACCAGTATTACGCTACCATGATGGAGCCCTGGGACGGTCCGGCTTCCATCCTGTTCTGCGACGGGGAAATCATGGGAGCAGCCCTGGACCGCAACGGCCTGCGCCCCTCACGCTATTACCTGACCCGGGACAACTGCCTGTATCTGGCTTCTGAGACCGGAGTCTTAAAGGGCATCCGCGAGGAGGATATCAAGGAGAAGGGCAGGCTCCATCCGGGCAAGCTTCTGGTGGCAGATACGGTACACCACAGGCTTCTGCGGGATGAGGAACTGAAAGCCTACTATGCGGGCAGGCAGCCCTACGGGGAGTGGCTGGATCAGCACATGGTCGAACTGAAGGATCTGAAGATTCCCAACCAGAAAGTGGAGCAGTACACGCCAGAGACCTGCGCGCGGCTCCGGAAGGCCTTTGGCTATGCCTACGAGGAATATCATGATTCCATTTACAACATGGCCTTAAACGGCTCGGAAGGGATCACTTCCATGGGTGTGGATACGCCGCTGGCAGCACTTTCCAGGGAACACCAGCCCTTGTTTTATTACTTTAAGCAGCGTTTTGCCCAGGTGACTAACCCGCCCATCGACGCGGCGCGGGAAAAGATCGTCACCGATACCAGCGTGTATATCGGAAAGGAAGGAAACCTTCTTCTGGAACGCCCGGAAAACTGCCAGGTACTGAAGGTGAAAAACCCCATCCTCTCCGACACGGATCTGCTGAAAATCAAGACTATGAACGTGCCTGGGTTCTCTGTGGCAGAGGCCTCCATCGTCTGCTACAAAAATACTCCCTTCGACCGGGCGCTGGAGCGCCTCTTCCTGGAGGTGGATAAGGCTTACCAGGAGGGCGCGTCCATCCTGATCCTGACAGACCGGGGCGTGGATGAGACCCATGTGGCTCTGCCGTCTCTGCTGGCCGTCTCCGCAGTTCACCATTACCTGGTGCGGACGAAAAAGAGTACCTCCCTGTCCTTAATTCTGGAATCGGGAGAGCCAAGAGAGGTGCATCATTTCTCCACTCTTCTGGGCTACGGCGCCTGCGCGGTGAACCCCTATCTGGCCCACGAGAGCATCCGGGAGATGATTGACAGCGGGCTTCTGGAAAAGGATTACTATGCGGCGGTCCAGGATTACGACAGCGCCATCCTAAACGGAATTGTGAAGATTGCCTCCAAGATGGGAATTTCCACCATCCAGTCCTACCAGGGCGCGCAGATTTTTGAGGCGGTGGGAATCTCGAAGGAAGTGATAGACCGGTATTTCACAAATACGGTAAGCCGTGTTGACGGCATTACCATGGAGGATATCCAGGAGGATGTGGAACGGCTCCACCGCAGGGCCTTCGATCCCCTGGGCCTGGGGACGGATCTGGCCCTGGAAAGCATCGGCCGCCACAAATTCCGCAGCCAGGGAGAGCATCACCGCTACAACCCGGAGACCATCCATCTATTGCAGCAGTCGGTATGGAAGAATGATTACAGTACCTTTAAAAAATACACCTCCCTGGTGGATAAGGAAGAGACCGGGTATCTCCGGAGTCTTTTGGACTTTGCCTATCCGGAAGAGGGCGTGCCTCTCGAGGAGGTAGAGCCGGTGGAGTCTATCGTCCGCCGCTTTAAGACGGGCGCCATGTCCTACGGCTCCATTTCCCAGGAAGCCCATGAGACCCTGGCCCTGGCCATGAACGCCATCCATGGGAAATCCAACAGCGGCGAGGGCGGCGAGGCGCCGGAGCGCCTGGCCTCCAAGGGGACGAAGGAAAACCGCTGCTCTGCCATCAAGCAGGTAGCCAGCGGAAGGTTTGGCGTGACCAGCCGCTATCTGGTCAGCGCAGATGAGATCCAGATTAAGATGGCCCAGGGCGCGAAGCCGGGAGAAGGCGGCCATCTGCCGGGGAAGAAGGTCTATCCCTGGATTGCCAGGACCCGCTACTCCACGCCGGGCGTCAGCCTGATCTCTCCGCCGCCCCATCATGACATTTATTCTATCGAGGATCTAGCCCAGCTGATCTATGATCTGAAAAATGCCAACCGGGACGCGCGGATTTCTGTCAAGCTGGTTTCCGAGGCCGGTGTGGGAACCATCGCCTCCGGCGTGGCCAAGGCCGGCGCCCAGGTCGTGCTGATCTCCGGCTACGACGGCGGAACCGGGGCGGCTCCCGGAAGTTCTATCCACAACGCGGGCCTGCCCTGGGAACTGGGGCTGGCGGAGACCCATCAGACTCTTTTGAAAAACGGGCTTCGCGGCAGGATCCGCATCGAGACGGACGGCAAGCTGATGAGCGGCCGGGACGTGGCCATCGCCGCCATGCTGGGAGCCGAGGAGTTCGGCTTTGCCACCGCTCCCCTGGTTACCCTGGGCTGCGTGATGATGCGGGTGTGCAACAAGGACACCTGTCCCATGGGCGT
>CALWBB010000057.1 GCA_944375885.1 uncultured Merdimonas sp. | reverse complement strand
ATCCGGCAGTTCCGGCTGCACGGCCTTCTGTGTATCCAGCTTTGTCATCATCCATTCCTCTATATCTGGATTTTCCAAGATCCAGTCTTCAAAAGCGTCCAGGGGAAAAGACGTATCCAGAATCCTTCCCTCTTCATCCTCATCCAGGATATGCAGTTCCTCCCTGGCCCAGTGCGCGCCGCCCTCCGGGCGCAGGATTACGGCCGCTTCCTCCTTCCCGTCCCGGTCAAAATCCTGCACAGCCGCCTCCAGCTCTGCTTCCATGCTTCTTGCCTTCTCCCAGCCCGCCCGC
Organism: uncultured Merdimonas sp.; assembly: GCA_944375885.1. Classification (GTDB taxonomy): domain Bacteria; phylum Bacillota; class Clostridia; order Lachnospirales; family Lachnospiraceae; genus Laedolimicola. The sequence goes on along the minus strand of CALWBB010000057.1, from coordinate 14,501 downwards.
AGAAATGTCTCTCCCCACAGGAGGTAAAGTCCGCTTTGATCCTCCCGGTTCGCGTAAACAGACAGAGAAGGACTGTTCAAAGAAGCTTCGGCTGACGCAATCTTTGTCCATTCTGTCTCCCTGGTCCATTCCTCATAAGAGCAAAGTTCTTCCGGCAATCCGGAAGGCGTCGGCAGTGTCTCTGCCACCTGCGTCTCCGCCTTAAAATACGGAAGCTCTTTGTCCTCCGCAGCCGGATTTCCCTGGATTGCGGAACACCCGCAAAGGGCGGCAGACAGAATAACAGGCAATCCCCAAGTCAAATACCCCGAAGCGGGCCGCGGGAAGAAAAATAATTTACTTTCTTTCATGTTCTCCTCTCTGGAAATCTTTTGATTCGTGCCAGAGCCCAGGCTCTTCCAGCTTTTGTAAATCAAAGAGCCCCTGTGCGTACCGGTTGTGCTACCCTCAATTGACAAGAGCACACACGGTCAATTGAGGGTAGTTTTGTACATATAGAAAAAAATCCGTTTCCCATGTCTAATTTTTGCATGAAACAACTGTATTTTCTTTCAAATCAGTTTACATAACTTCGGTATTGTCCATATACAGAAAAATCCGCTGTGTATATACAATTATTCGGCAGATTTTAGACATGGCAGACAATTTATTTTCTATATATACAATCTGCACAGGATTCCATCGAAAGCAGCGCCTGATCATGGGACACCTTCTTCAGGCATGTCCGCACGTATTCCATCAGCTTCCCCCAGATCTCGATGCCAGCCTCTGGATCGTATTCCATCCGGTGCCGCTTCCCTTCCAGGTCTCCCCCAAGTGCAGCCAGTCCTTCGCTGGCTCCGTGAAGCCCCAGCTCCTCACTTTCCTTTTCCAGCCTGTGAAGCTCTGACAGGCTTCCCTCCTGGACGGAAGAAAGGCCGCTCTGGAATAAATCCGTAAGCAGCTGGCGAAGCTCCAGGAGAAGCTGCTCCAGCGTATAGACAGCTTCCATAGAAAAAGAGCTGTCTGACTTCGGCCTGGCAGCCTCCATGCCATCCTCTGCCTCAGTCTCTGCTTCCGGCAATTCTGACGGGCTTCCAAATCTCCCCCACTCAAAAAATTCAATGGGATAGAGACAGAGCCTGCCTCCTTCCAGATAAGGAATTCCGAAAAATACCAGCGGCGTCTGCCCGTCTTTCTGCCCAGCAAGTCTTGCGCTTAGGCGCTCCAGCACCTGGATCGTCAGCTTTTCTTCCGCCGAATATTTTACTGCCAGCGAAATCCTTCTTCCGTTCCGGTCGAAGAGATCCATTTCAAACCTTTGCCGGACGGAGTCAAAGCTTCCCTTCCCGCAGCGGAGGGCCCCGGCGAGGGCCAGCCTCTCCCCGGCGTCCTCCGCTTCCTCTTCCAGCAGAGAAAGAAGCTTTCGGTAGTCCCAGACAATCTGGGCCCGGACGGCCTCCTGCCCCAGATTTCTCTGGCCGGCGATCTCGCTTTTCGTCTCCTTGCTCACAGACAGGCGGCCATCCCCGGCCGCCTTTGCCTGGGTCAGATAAAACTCCAGCTCCAGCATGGCGGCCCGGCTGCAGCCCAGGCCCCAGGGAGCCGCCTCCTGCTCATAATTTCCAGACGGACGGCGGCGTCCTTCGTAAAACACCGGGCGGGCGTCCGTCCAGGTGTACCATCTTTTCTGCTCTGTCTCCAGAAAATAATAACGCTCCCCTTCGTAGCCCGCCTTGCTTTTAAAGCTCCGGCCTCCGATGGCCGTCAGATGGAGGCGGGGAACCGGATGGTAGGCGTCCCGGAAGGTTCCGGCCAGCTGCCGGATTCTCTCCGGCTCCTTCGTCCTCTCCAGAAGGGAAGCCTTCCGGTACAGGGCAAGAAGCCGCCCCAGGAGATCCTCTGTGCGGAAAGCCCCCGAACGCCGGAAATACTGGCGGTACTCGGAGGCCGCCGCGCGAAGCTCTGTCTCAAAATCCGCAAGGCCAGCCCCGTGGCTGATGACAGCCAGCCGCTCCATGGCCTCCTCCGCCTCCGGCGACAGGCGGGAAAGCCCCGTCAGAAGCTGAAGGCGGATTCCCTCTTTCATCTGCCGCGCCGCCTGGGAAAGCTCCTCCAGATCCCAGTCTGCGGCCGCGCTGTCCATAGCCTTAAGCTCCTCCAGGGTGGCAGCTCCCTTTTGCAGCTGGAACGCCAGAACCGCCTGGGCCTTGTGGACGCACAGCTCCCGGCTGTGACAGGTGCAGGAGGAATGCTCCAGCGGGCACAGCAGCTTCACGATCCGCTCATTCCAGGGAAAGCGGACCGTCAGGACCGTGCCGGAAGCCCCCGCTTCCAGCCCCGGCCGCCCGCCTGCTTCGGCATGGGCCAGAAATTCCCGGAGGCCTCTCGCCTTCAGAGCCTGCCGCAGTCTGGCCATGGGGACCGCCAAAATCTCCTGCTCCAGATCCGGCTGCAGCTCCCCTTTTTTATCCTCAGGTTCTTTCCGCTGTTGCGGGAAAGGATCTTCCTGAAACTCCCCGGCGCCGGCCTTTTGCTCCTTCTGCCCTTCCGCCTCCAGTTCCTTTTTCAGATACAAAATGGCTCCGATCAGGTGGCGGCAGACGCTGCGGGAGGGACAGCTGCAGGAGCTGTCCCCCAGCGGCGCGCGGACACGGCAGGAGGCTTCCTTCCAGGCAACTTCTGCTTCTTCCCCGTCCCACCGCGCGGAAGGCTTCTCCTGCTCCAGATCCTTATAGGCCCGCTTCACCGTCCCCTTATTGGAAAGCCCGGCCAGATATTCGTCGTCCGCCTGCAAAAGCAGCCGTTTCAGCTCTTCCATCTACCTCATTACCTTTCCCATAAAATCTCCCAGGGCCTCCGGCGTCATGGCCCCCACATAAGCCCCCAGATCTGCCAGCTGCTCCGCCGTCCTCCTGTCATAGACCGGATTGGCCTCCATGTCGAGGGCCGTCAGGCAGATCAGCTTCGCCCCGCTCTCGATAATCCCCCTGCTCACGGACAGAAGGCCGGAAAGGCTGCCTCCCTCGCAGAGATCCGAGACCAGCACCACCATGGTTTTATACGGATCTTCAATCAGAGACTCGCAGTAGCGTAAGGCCCCGGCGATAAAGGTGCCGCCGCCCAGCTGGATGCTCATCAGTGTCTCCACCGGATCGTCCAGATGGGCGCTTAAATCCACCACCTGGGTGTCAAAAATCACAAGCCTCGTATCCAGCATGGGAAGCTTCGCGAAAATCCCGGCCATCACCGCGCTGTAGATCACGGAATCCAGCATGGAGCCGCTCTCGTCCACGGCGATCACCACCCGCCACTGGCTGAACCTCCGGATTCGGCTGGAAAAATACACCTGCTCCAGCATAAGCCGTTTCTGCTCCCTGTCATAATGCTGCAGATTCTTCCGGATGGTCTTTTTCATATCCAGGTTCCGGATGGATTTCACCGGGCTTGCGCTGCTGCGATCCAGGGTTCCCAGAAGGGAACGCCGGATATCCTGCCGGAGCTTCTCTGCAATCTCCTCCGCCACCTTGCGCACAATCCGCCGGGCCGCCTCCAGCGCTTCGCCCTTCATCAGATGCTTCAGCTGAAGGATCGTTTTCAGAAGCTCCTGGTTCGGCTCCAGCTTTTCTAAGACCTCCCGGTCTGTCAAAAGCTCTTTTAGCTGATAGCGCTCCAGGGCGTGCCGCTCCAGGATCTCCACCGTCTCTTTGGGAAACAGCTTCCGGATCTTCGTGATCCAGGTGGCCGCCGTCAGGCGGCTTTTTCCCGTGCCGCCCTCCCGGCGCACGTCCTCCCCGGCCTCCCGGGAATAGAGGAAATCCAGGGCGTCCTCCAGATCAAAGCAGGAAATCCCGTTCTCCAGCGTCCCGCCCTCCCCGAAGGCCAGCTGCTGCCCGGCGTTCTTCCCAAGAACCAGGCGCCAGCGGTTCAAAATTTCTGTCTCTCTCATGGCTTTTCCTCCAGACGCGAAAGAGCGAAGCGGTCAAGCGCCTCTCCGTAGGCGTATTCCTCCGGGTTTACCAGCCGCCCCTCCAAAAGCCCTCGCTTCGTCCTTCCGTGGAGCGCGGCCGCCTTCGCCGCGATCCGGTCGGTCTCCAGGGGCGTGAAATAGCCGAAGGCCAGCCGCAGCTCTGGCAGAAGGCTCATGAATTCTTCGCCGGAAAGCTCCGCCAGAAGCCTGTCGATCAGCTTCAGGAAATCCGGGCTTACCAGCGCGAAATCCCGGGCCGTGAAAAAAAGGCCCTGCAGGAACGCCGCGCTTTTCTTTTTCATCTCCTCCGTGCCCTGCATGTAGCCCCGGGCAGCCGCGCAGATGGCAGGCCCGCGGTCCCCGCCGCAGCCATACAGGATTCCAAGGGCAGCCCCTTCCACTGCCGGATTGATGGGGCGGCGCTCCAGCATCCGCTCCAGCGCCTCCAAAAATACCGGCTTCAGCTCTTCATAGGCCGGTTTCCCGCAGGTCTGGTACAGGGTCCGAAGGCTCTCCATGCAGTCTCGCTGCTGTTCCTCCTTGGTCTGCCCCAGAAAGGGCAGGAGCTGGATGATCTTCCGGAAACAGCCTTCTATCCTGTCCTCCAGCCTCAGGCTGCCCCGGATCCGGTACAGCTCCTGAAGCTCCGTGAGCATCACCAGCTGGGAAAAGCCGGCGCTTAGGGAAAAGAAGTCCCCATCCCGGGCCAGAACCTCCTGGAGATGCGCCCCCATTTTCCCCTGCTCATCTGAAAGCCCCATGAGAAAGCCCTCTACCAGAAGCTTCGCCGCCTCCCGGCAGCAGGCGCTTTCCGCGAATCTCCTGGCAAGGAGGCTTCGCACCGCCTCCTCCACAGTTCCGCCGGACACCGAAGCGTCGATCAGGGCCGCCGTCACCTGGGCAGACCATTTGTAAGACCAGATCTCCCGGATCCGGTTCCGGTCCCGCCGGTTTACCAGATCCGATCCCTTGCGCCTTCTGGCGAAGCCGCAGCCTAAGAACTCCGTCTGGTACAGGAAACGGCTCAGCCGCAGATGCTTTGCCTTCGCGAAAATCTCCAGCGTCAGCTCCTGCTCCGCCGTAGAATGGATTTTCAGGCCAAACAGGCGGCACTGCTCCTCGAAATCCTGAAGAAGCGGCGGCCGCATGGCGTCCGCGCAGAGCTTTCCCGTCTGGGTTCCCGTGGCCAGATCGGCCAGGATCCGTAAGGCCCCGTCTGTGGAGACGCTGTACTCGCCCTTTACGAAGGAAGACAATGCGCTGTCCCGAAGCTCGTAAAGTCCCGGGGCCTTCTTTCCCCGGAGAGCCGAAAGCCCCTTCGCCATGGAAAAAGCGCAGATCTCATCGTAGGCCGACACACTCTCCTCCTGGCCCCGGGCCTTTTTTCCCGCAGACGCCAGGAAATGAAGCACCGTATCCTCATAGACCTCCCGGGGAGAAAGCCCCGCCTCCAGCCGTCTCCAGATCTGATGGTAAAAGCCCGGAGACTGCATGCCGCTGGCGTAGCCGTTCAGGGCGTCCGCAGCCTCCATGGAATAGGCCATAGGATAGACCGCCTGAAGCCCCGGATCGACCCGGTGCAGGCGGACCGGCTCCCCTGTAAAGCGAAGCACTTTTTCCTCTCCTTTCCGCTTCTCCAGCAGCTTCCCCAGGCCGTAGGTATGGAAGCCCCCTGTCACCACCAGAATTTTCTGATATGTCTCCGAGGCCGCCGCGATCCGTTCCGCCATATACCGCTCCCGCAGAAGGCAGCCGTCCTCCAGAAGCTCCTCCTCCGGCGTGTACAGCCGGGAAAGGCCGCAGTACAGAAGCATCTGCCGCACAAAGGAAGGCGTATCCAGAAAGAGGCCCTGGATCTCAAAATATGTTTCCCAGAATTCCTCGAAGTCCCGAAGCCCGGTCTTCTCGCAGAGGCGGGCAAAATAGCGGCTTCTGCTTAAAAAGTAGTCGTCGTTGTAGGACTGCTTCTCCCCTTCCCGGCGGATCCCCCGGTTCTCGGCGGTTCCCGCCAGGATCTCCATGTAGGGCAGATCGATAAATTCCGCGTGACCCCTCTTTCGATCCGCCTCCCGCAGGGCTATAAGCTCCGGGGAACAGGAAAGAAAGGGGTAATAGCATTTGTAATCCTCTTTTTTCGGGCTTACCAGCCCCTCCTTGTCCCGGTACGCGTAATAGAGGGCCAGCGGAGGCTGGGTATCCTCGTGCACCAGCACAGGAATCAGATGCCCCGCGTTCTGCGGCCCCTCGATCAGGATGCAGTCGGGCTGGTATTCTTCCACCGCCCTCTGGAGATGGAAGGAACAGACCGGGCTGTGGTGGCGGATGGGGAAATACAGGATCCCGGAGGACAGATCATACTCCGTTCCCGGGCAGATCACGGCCTCCGTCTCCGGATCTTCTGCTTTTTTGCGTCCTGACATCGGATTTTCTGCCTCGAAAGCATCTATCTCAGATACTTCCTGGCCTCGTAGTAGCTGCTCCATAAGCCGCCCTCTTTTCCTCCCTTGTCGCGGATCACGGTCTGGAAATAGCCCCGCAGCTTCTCCAGATCCTCTCCGTTTTCCTTCTGCACGGCTCCCACCAGATTCTGGACAAGGCAGCCCAGATCCATCCGGGAATCCCCGTAATAATAAGCCGTCAGCATGGTCTGGTAATAGACGGACACGGCCTCCGCCGTGCTCATGACGGCAGCGGGCCGGTCGATCCGGTGTCCCAGGGAGGAGACGCCCTCCCGCAGCTCATGGTAGGTGGAGGCAAGAATCTCCGCCACATCCTCGTCCGGCTCCATGGCAATCTGATTTTCCTGGGCCAGCTCCTCCACCTCGTTTAAAATAATCTGCTTTTCCAGCGTCACATCCCGGACCGGCATCACCGTCTCAAAGTTAAACCGCCTCTTCAGGGCGCTGCTCATCTCGTTCACGCCCTTGTCCCGGGTATTGGCCGTGCCGATCACATTGAAGCCGGGCCTGGCAAAGAGAAGGCCCTCCTCCCCCAGCTCCGGTATGTTCAACACCTTGTCGCTTAGGACGCTGATCAGGCTGTCCTGGATCTCCGCCGGCGTCCTGGTGATCTCCTCAAAGCGGGTGAGAATCCCCTGCTCCATCCCCACATAGAGCGGAGAGGGCACCAGAGCCTCCCGGACGGGTCCCTTCGCCAGCAGAAGGGCGTAGTTCCAGCTGTATTTGATCATATCCTCCGTGGTGCCCGCCGTCCCCTGGATCGTATTCATGCTGGTGCCGCTGATAGCCGCCGCCAGAAGCTCCGAGAGCATGGTCTTCGCCGTGCCCGGCTCTCCCACCAGCATCAGTCCCCGGCTGCCCGCCAGCGTGATGATGCAGCGCTCCACCAGAGCGTCGTTTCCCAGGTATTTCTTCCGGATCGAAATCTCCTTCCCGTTCCAGGAAAGGGGCTCCCGGCTGCCCAGAATAAAGGTGCGCACAGCCTTCGGGGACATTTTCCAGTTCAGGGGCTTCCTGTCCGTATCCAAGGCACGGAGCGCCTCCAGTTCCTCCCTGTAACGCACCTCCACAGGCGGTTTCAACTCTGACCGAACGTCCATATCGCAGCTTCTCCTCCTATCTTTTTCGTTACGATTCACCACCGATTCATAAATGATAGCAGCTGTGAATCGTTACACTTTCTCTTTTATTTCCAGCTCTCCATCATCTCGATGACCGCCGCCTCATAGTCGCCCAGGACTTCCTCCTGGCGGCCTCCATGCCGCAGGTTCATCTCCACGCCCCGCTCGCCGTCCTCCTCGAACTCCCAGATATGATAGGGCACGCCCCGGTAGGAAAAGTCAATGCTCCCGCAGCCGTCTTCCTCATGATATTCATATTCCCAGCCTTTCTGCTCCAGATACGCGCGTACGCGCTCCAGGCGTCCTTTCTCTGCCATTTCCAGTACTCCTCCTGTTGCTTTTTCTATTTTTTGCATTCCGCCGTTACGATTCATATCCGAATCAGGGCTGTGGATAGCAGCGTTCCACCTTCAGCAGGCAGCTTTTCTTCCAGAACGATGCTCCATAGCACAAAATCGTCTCATAGCCTTCCCTCCGGAAGCTCCGGGCGTATTCCTGCTCTGCTATCTGGGCAAGCGCGTCCCGGCAGGCCTGCTCCATCAGTTCTTCTTTGGAAACGCGTTTCACCTCAATGATGAGCGCTCTTTTGTTCCGTCTATCCGTGATGAGAAGATCCGCCCGGCCCCTTCCTTGTTCAGAATTGGACTGTACCTCATAGCCCGCGCCGGAAAAAAGCCCCGCCATGAACGCATGGTAGTAATCCTCCCTGTAATCAAAATAGCTGATCGTATCAAACAGAATATCGGTAATCTCATTCGTCAGCCTGTCCGCCTCTCCATTCCACCACTCCCGGAAAAAAGCGCTCCTATCCGTTTTCTCTACCGTATCGGTAAACCATTCCTTCACGGTATCCGCAAAAATCGTCTTTACCTCCTCGTTTGGAATCTGCAGCTCCATATAAGGTTCAAAGCGTTCCCGGCCATCCGGCAGTTCTTCCTTTTCCGCCTCTGCCCGCGTCAGATAGCCGGTGAGATACAGGATGCTCCACAGATAATCCTCGGAAGAATTGGCATTGTCGTAGTTCAAATCTTCCACGATCTGCTCCCGGATCGTTCCTCCCGCCAGCAAGGTCTCAAATTTTCCGTTTACCGCATTGCTTTTCACATCTATAAAACGGCGGATGATATTGTTGTGACTCGTATCCCTCCAGTAATTTCCCGGACGCGCATTTTCATTTTTCTGCAGGGCGCGGACATGATTGACGACGTCCCACGGGCAGTAGACCTCTGCGCTGCCAAACCGGTAGCCGTCGTACCAGCGCCGCATTTCCGGCAAATGTCCGGACAGCCCGGACGCCTCCAGAAGCGTTCCCACTTCTTCCTCCGTAAAGCCAAAGCACTTCTCATAGTGTTCATCCGAAACAGAATTTGTAATAAAATTATTGGCCCCGGTGAAAATGCTTTCCTTCGCAATCCGCAGGCACCCTGTCACCACCGCGAACTGCAGCGCGGGATTGGATTTCCAGGCCATGCCCAGAAACGACTTGATAATATCCAGCATCTCCTCATAGTATCCGTGATCGCTGCTCTTGGCCAGCGGAACGTCGTATTCGTCCACCAGCAGGATCACATCCTTCCCATAATGTGCCTTCATCATCCGCGTCAGTACAAACAGAGCCGTCTTTACATCATTTTTTCCGCCCGCCTGTTCGATCAGCCGCAGAAAGCGTTTTTTATCTGTGTCGGAAACTCTCTCACTGTCCAACAGATACCGGTGCTCCTCGCACAGCGACGCTATCGTAAACTGGATCATGTCGTATGCGTCCGAAAAGCCTGCGCCGTCTATATCCTTCAGGGTCAGGAAAAGGACGGGCTGCTGGTTCATCCATTTTTCACACAGCTCCCCTTCCCGAGAAATTTCCAGTCCCTCAAACAGGCTCCTGCTGTCCTTTCGGATGTCAAAAAACTCAGCCAGCATGCTCATGGCAAGGGTCTTTCCAAACCGCCTCGGACGGGTAATCAGGTTCACAGAAAACGTCTCATTTAAAAGCTCGCAGATAAAGCCTGTCTTATCAATATAATAGCAGCCGCTGGTTCTCAGCTTTTCGAAATTATCGATTCCACAGGGCAGATTGATTTTCTCCATTCTCACCACTCCTCATTTTCACCGCCGAAGCTTCTTCATTTCATTTAGAAAAAGTATACCATACACCCCGTGCCATGGCAAACCTTCCCGCGCAAAAAAGAGCTCTGTCCTTCCCACGAAAAAAAGGACATGCCCTGACCGCTGATCCGCAAGCCTCGGGCACATCCCTTCCTTAATATATATTTCCTGTCCTGCAGCGAAAGCCTGCCCAGACTTGTCCTTCTTATCCCTGCCTGCGCACGGCCTCGAAGTAAGCGAACAGTCCCTCCGCCATAACCGGGTCAATCACCGGAATGCCCAGATCCTTTTCCAGATCCTTCGCGATGCCGATAGTCGCAAGTCCGGTGCAGCCAAGGGCGATGACCTCAGCGCCCATCTCTTTGAGCTCTCTGCCCTTGCGGAAGCAGGCCTCCCTGCCCTCCGGCGTCATCAGATCCAGCGTGCTGTCCACGCCGTCCGGCTTTCCGGCCGCAATCAGCTTGTCCGGCGCGATCATGCGCAGATACGCCTTGGGCACATAATCCACGATGCCCAGCACCGCGATTTTTTCTCCATAATGGAGAGCCAGCGCCGCCGTCGTCTCGCCGCCTCCGGTCACCGGAATGCCGGGAAGGGCTTCACGCACCTCGGGCACGCCCGGATCGTCCGCGCAGCTGACGATAATCATATCCACATCCTCGAAGGTCTTCGCCGTCTCCACAATTTTCGGCACGGCGATGCGCTCCAGCTCATGGCTGTGGATTCCCTCCCACTGATCCGGAATGCATTTGGATACGCATTCGATCCCGGGATAATGCTCTTCGATAAACCGCCCGTGCATACTCACAAACTCCGGATCATCCGAGGTCAGCACGCGGATCACGCCCACTCTGAACTTTCTGTCCATATCCCTTCTCCCTTCGTTTTCAAAAGACGCTAAACCACAAATTTCCCCTTGTCGATGATGAGCCTGTCATCAAAGTACAGCGTCGGCTCCAGAATGATGCCGTCCATATGGCAGTCTGCCTTGTTCGTGCCGCCAAAGGAGGTGTTGGTGCCAAAGGCGATGTGCACAGTTCCGTACACCTTTTCATCCTCCAGGATGATGCCGTTCAGGATTGCGGCCTCGTTGGTGCCGATGCCCAGCTCTCCCACGGTGGCGTTGCGCTCGTTTGCCAGCAGAACGTCCAGCAGTTCGCTCTTCTCGCCCTCGATTTTCTGAAGCTTTCCGCCGCGGATCGTCACCTTCAGCGGGGAATCCAGCTTTCCGATGCCGACCATGGAGCCGTCGATGATCATTTCACCGTCCACGCCGTCCTCAAGCGGAGCGATATAAGCCTCACCGGAAGGCAGATTGCCGCTCTGTCCGGCCTCCTTATAGACGCCGGGACTGGGAACGCCCTTGCGGCCGTCAAGCTTTAAGGTCAGCACGCAGCCGTCCTTTTCGATTCTGGCTGTCCTGCACTCTGTCAGCAGATCCGTGATCTTCGCCGTCAGAGCCGCCACCGCGCTGTAGTCCGCCGTCATGGCTCCCTGGGAGAACATCTCCTCCGTGATGCCAGGCATGGTCGCCACGCGGGTACCCTCGGCCACCGCCTGGATTCTCGCGTTCGTATGTGTCAGGGATTTCGCCGTGGGGCAGATAACGATATCGGCGGCCTTCATGGCAGCCGCCACAGCCTTCGGCGGCTCCTGTCCGTTCAGCTCCCGCTCCTTCATCACCGTCACCATGGCTTCGCAGCCCAGATTTTTCGCGCCCTCATAGAGAGCCTGGGCGATGGGCACCCGGGTGTCGTCCGTCACAATATACACTTCCTCGCCGGCCTTCGCTCCCAGGCAGTCCCTTAAAATATTTTCAGAAATTGTTACCAGATCCATCTTTCTTTCCGTCTCCTGTCTGTGTCAAAGTTACTCCACATCCGTCAGCTCTGAAATCACGCGGGCCAGCAGGGTTCTTGGCAGAACCACCAGCTTTCCGGTCTCCCGGGCGAACATGTTCTTCATCTCCTGGGTAAAGCCGATGCAGTCCAGAACTACCAGATCGCCGTCCATATCCTTCACCATCCGGGCGGCGTGCTCCAGATCCTCCCAAGGCCCGTAGGGCGAAGCCGGCACTGCTTTTACATGATCCACAAACTGGGACCATTTCTTCTCGCACTGCTCCACCTGAAGCGGGGAAGGCGTGATGGTGATAATGCTGGATTTCTTCGTAAGCAGCGGGGCCACCTGGTTCAGGATATTGCAGGGATAGACAAGCGGCACCTTCGAGGTGAGGCTGTCCGGGAAATCGCCTGTGCAGAAGAACATGATCAGGCGCACGCCCTCATCCTCCAGCTCATGGATGCACTCCTGGAGCCTTGGCAGGATGAAACGCTCCGCAAAGGTCACGGAAGAACCGTCCGTCAGCCGGGATACCAGGACATAGTCCCCTTCCTCCGGCGTGAAACGGGCTATCTCTTCCTTCGTCAGCCCATCTAAGCCGCCTCTTTGAAGAAGCTCCACCTTGCCGTCAAAAATCCGCATAATGTCCGCGGTGACATCTGTTCTGGGAGCCTGTCCGATGGTAATCGCTCCGATTTTCATGCAGTTCCCTCCTCCTAACTAATCTTAACTGACAGGTAACGCCGGTACACACGGATCATGCGCCTGGCACACCGGCGCTGCCTTTCCTTCTTAACTTAATCCTCTTTTCCCAGAGTCTGCAGATGCTTCATGGGGCCGTACAGCTTCTGAAGACGCGCGTACTCTTCCTCATCGTAAAACTTCAGATTTCCTCTTCCGAAGTCCTTGGCTACCTCCAGCATAAAGCGCGCCGCTTCCTCTACGTCCACAACATGCGTCGCTCCTGTAGCGCAGCCGGGCACCATCACCTCGGCGGCAATCGCCACACCCACAACCGGAGCGTCCGTAGCCGTGCAGGGCTGAAGAACGCTGTTCAGATGGTACACGTCGTTGCCATAGGGCGTGATATCCTGCATGGTCAGCGGGAATACGTGCGGCAGCTGGCCCGTGGTAATCTGCATCTTCTCCAGCAGATCCTCCGAGGTGCGCAAGATCCATCCTTCCTTTACAGTGGGAGAAATCGCGAAGCCTCTCGTGTTGATCACGCGGTTGCCCTTGGTGGTATCCACAGACAGGATAGCGTCAAGCTCCGGAGAAACCTCTTCCTTATTTACCTGGGACATCTCCACCGGGGAGCCCATGAAGGGCACCGGCTTATGGGGAGCCGTGGGCGCATGCGGGCAGATCTGCGTGGAGACAAATACGTCGCCGTCCAGATAGTCTCCCTTGTTCTGCATGTCCAGAAGCTTCGCCGCGATGGCAATCGCTGCCAGGGCGCCGTCGCCGTCTGACACGAAGCCAATCATCTCCGGGCGCGCGCCGATGCCGCCGAGGCGTCCCAGAAGACCGATAGTCGGCGCGCTTCCGCCGGACATCTTGCCCTTTGTTCCGGGAATCCGTACCTTCACCATATCTGTGCTCTCCCCTTTGGGTCCCTTCAGAGCATAGACTTCGATATTGGCATCCGCCTTGATTCCACGGAGATAGTTTTCTACATCCTTTCCTGTCACGGTGCTGCTGTCCAGCACGTCAAATACTTCCATTACCTGTTTGATAAGCATAGCTCTTGTACCTCCTTCGTACTTCTTTTTTATGATTATACGGCTTTTATTCTGAATAGGCAATGAATTTTTCGACATTTCAGACACGCGAAATTAATTTCATTTTTATGCTGTTTCGCACAAAAAATAATTTATATTTCACAATTTTTTAAGACTTTCTTTCGAGTTTGTTTATTTTCGTTGACTTTTCACCTGTTTCTGTTTAGAATTGTTACATGTTATCTTAGACAAAGGAGTGTGAGTTTATGGAAAAACCCAAGTATGAGGTACCGAAGGAATTGATCATTCCTGCTTCCGAGCACCCGAAGGCGTTCGAGGGTCCCACCCTGATCCTGAACATCATCATGTGCGCTCTGGGAGCCATCATCGGTCTTGAGCTGATCGTCCGCACGGGCGTGACGCCGAATACCTCCATCATCGGAGCTCTGTTTGCCATCGTTCTGTCGAGAATTCCCATCGCGTTCTGCCAGAAATTCCGCAGCGTGCACCGTCAGAACCTGATCGCGACCTCTATCTCAGGCGCGACCTTCTCCGCAGCGAACTGTCTGCTCCTGCCCATCGGTATTCCGGTGGTCATGGGACGCCCGGATCTGGTGTTCCCGATGCTGATCGGCGTGTTCATCGCTACTGTGATCGACGCTACGATTCTTTACCGGAGCTTCGACTCCGAGATGTTCCCGGCTGACGGAGCATGGCCGCCCGGAGTCGCTTCCGCGGAGTCCATTCTGGCCGTTGTGGAAAAAGGAAAGAAAGCCTTCCTGATGATCGTCGGTATCGCCATCGGCTGGGTCGGAAAGCTGGCCGGAATCCCCACGGACCTCTTAGGCGTGTCCTGGTTTGGTGATTTCTTCGCCATGCTGGCCCTGGGCGTAGGCTCCATCGTCATCGGCTTCATCAAGGACAACGGCTTTACGCTGTCTCTGTTCGGACACGGCGCTACCCTGCTCTCTGGGCTGCTTCCGGAAGGACTTTCCGCCACGTCCATGATCACCTACATGCCTCACGGCGTCATGATCGGCGCCGGCGCTGTCTCCCTGATCCAGTGCGCCATCATGCTGGTGAAAAAGAGCAAGTCCGAGGACGTAACTGCTTCCGGAAGAAAATACACCCGCAGCATGCAGTCTTTGAAGAAGACCCTGATCGGCGGCTACGGCGTATATTTGATCGGTTCCTTGGTTCTGGCTCTTGGCTGCGGCATCCTGACAGAAATGTCACCGGTGAAGCTGATCATCTGGCTGATTTACACAGCCTTCGCGGCTATCGCCTCTGAGCTGATCGTAGGAAT
>CALWBB010000056.1 GCA_944375885.1 uncultured Merdimonas sp. | reverse complement strand
TTTGAAAATCCAAACAAGCGGACGGCCTTTGAGTTCAAGGAAGAAGGGGGCGCGGTAAGCGCCGACATCCTGCGGATCGACGCCCGCTTTGTAAGCCTTGTAAGATGGCTTGGGGAGCACCGGATCAATGTGCGCCTTTCCGGGGAGAACCGGCCGGATGGCTACGCAGTCTACCGGATCCGGGAGACGGCCTTTGGCGGCGGCACGAAGCTTTCCGCAGAGGACGGCTTTCTGCAGTTCATGATCGAGAGGCTTTTGGCCAGCAGCGCGCCCTCAGAGGAGCTGGAGGATGAGGATCAGGTGGAAAACGGGGACGAGATGAAGCTGACCAGCCTTCAGAGCATCACGGATTTCCTGACCTGCGCGGGGCGCACCCTGCCGGACAATATCCAGCTCTGGGCCCGCCGGAACCTGGCGGTGGCAAGGTCCGCGGAGGTGAGCCCGGAGGAACGGCGCCACGCCCAGCGCGCCCTTTCCATTATGCTGAACGTCCAGTGGAAGCACCACTATTTCGAGGCCATCGACCCGGAGGAAGCGAGGCGGATCCTGGACGAAGAACTTTATGGCCTGGAGAAGGTGAAGCAGAGGATTATCGAGACGATTATCCAGATCAACCGGACCCATACCCTGCCTGCCTACGGCCTTCTGCTGGTAGGGCCTGCGGGAACGGGAAAATCCCAGATCGCCTACGCGGTGGCCCGGATCCTGAAGCTTCCCTGGACGACCCTGGACATGAGCTCCATCAACGATCCCGAGCAGCTGACCGGAAGCTCCCGGGTCTACGCCAACGCGAAGCCGGGCATCATCATGGAGGCTTTCTCCATGGCGGGCGAGTCGAACCTCGTCTTCATCATCAACGAGCTGGACAAGGCGAATTCTGGCAAGGGCAGCGGCAACCCGGCCGACGTTCTCCTGACGCTTCTCGATAACCTGGGCTTCACGGACAACTACATGGAGTGCATGGTGCCCACCGTGGGCGTCTATCCGATTGCCACGGCCAATGACAAGAGCCAGATCAGCGCGCCCCTGATGTCCCGTTTCGCGGTGATCGATATTCCCGACTATACGCCGGAGGAGAAGAAGGTTATCTTTTTCCAGTACGCCCTGCCGAAGGTGCAGAAGCGCATGGGCATGCGCCCGGAGGAATGCGTCGTGACGGAGGAAGCCCTGGACGCGGTGATCGAGCGGTACGCGGACACCACGGGAATCCGGGATCTGGAGCAGGCGGCGGAGCATATGGCAGCCAACGCCCTCTACCAGATCGAGGTGAACGGCGTGGAACGGGTGGTATTCACGCCAGAGCTGGTGAGAGAGCTGCTGGGATAGAGAACGGCAGTTCAAAATTAAGAAAAAAGTATTTCCATTCCATAAGCAGTCTGAGAACAAGGAAAATAAGTTCATGAAAAGCGTGACAGATATCACAGAAATCTGTGCCGGTTTTCTTTATACTAAAAGAATAAACGCTGGAATCTGTGCTGGTGTTTTCGGGAAGGAAAGGACGGGCTGAATGGGAAATTGTGTATGGGAGCAGGCGGCGGGTCTTGAATTGTTTCAGGGACTTCCGCCTATGCTTTTGAAGGAGCTTCTGAATGGAGCAAAATGGGTGGAGTATCCAAAGAAAAAGAATGTTTTCAGTGCCGGGGAAAGCGTACGCACTGTTTATGTGGTGCTGGACGGAAAAGTTATGCTTTACAATCTGACCAGACATGGAAACAGGAAAATCCTTTTCTTTCTGGGCCGGGGAAAGCTCCTTAACCATAATATCTGTGATACCCGGCCTGTTTCGGTATTCTGCGAGACAGTGTGTCCGGCTGTTCTTCTTGAAATCCCCCTGGAACGGTTTCAGAAATATATGAATGAAAGTATGGAGCTGACCGGGAGGATTCTGCGTGAGTATGAGCGCTATATCTGGCGCCTGAGCCATCAGCTGAAAAACACCACAGGAAGTCTTTTGATTGAACGGAAAATAGCGGCCAAGCTCTGGAAGCTGGGACGGGATTTCGGTGTCCGCAGCCCGCAAGGAATTCAGATTGAACTGGAGCTTACGATGACTGTACTGGCGGACTTTGTGGGGGCGCCCCGGGAAACTGTATCACGGGCCTGCCAGAATCTTGTCAGGCGGGGACTTCTGATTTATCGAAACCGGCGTTTTCTGCTTCCGGATCCTGACGGACTGGCTGCATTTTATAAAGTATAAGGAGGAAAAAGATGGGCAGGCTTTTGAATGAAAAAGCGGCGGACGCTCTGATGGAACGTCTGCAGGAACAGTATGATGTCTTTGCCCCCAGGCTTTTCCCTGGAACGGGCTGTTATTCTGACACGGATGTGGTACGCTATGGTCAGATCAGCAGCCTTTCGGAAATTGTCTGGGACAAAAAATCGGAATACAGCTTTAAGGAGACGCTTCTTCCGATATCAGACACGGTTTTCTATTTTACGGAAGATGAGGTGAAAGTGCCGGACGCGCCAAGGAAAAGACGCCTGATTTTCCTTCGAAGCTGTGAGTTGTGCGCCTTAAAAAGGCTGGATGGCATCTACCTGAAAAACGGCTTTGCGGACAGCTATTATGAGAGAATTCGGGAACAGGCGGATTTTGTATGGATGTGCTGTGAGGAATCCTTCGCGTCCTGTTTCTGCGCCAGCATGGGAACAAACCGGCCGGAACAGTATGAGGCCTTTGCCAGATTCACAGATGGAAAACTTTATCTGGAGGCGGAGAAAGGCCTTTTGAAAGAGCTTCTTGAGGAGTGTGGGCAGGACGGATTTGGAGAGGAAGCTTCCCTGAATGCTGTATATCCGGAAGAAAATCAGGAAAAGATTGAGATCCCGGAATCCCTGCCGGAGGATATGGCATCCCACGAGCTATGGAAGGAATATGCGGGACGGTGTATCGGCTGCGGCCGCTGCAATTTTGTCTGTCCCACCTGTACCTGTTTTACCATGCAGGATATTTTCTATAAAGATAATCCAAAGGCCGGGGAACGCAGGCGCGTATGGGCTTCCTGCCAGGTAGACGGCTATTCGGATATCGCAGGCGGCATCTCTTTTCGCAAGAACCAGGGCGAACGGATGCGTTTTAAAGTTCTCCATAAAATCAGCGATTTTAAAAAACGGTTTGGTTATACCATGTGTGTGGGCTGCGGCCGCTGCGAGGATGTCTGTCCTGAGTACATATCCTATCTGGCCTGCATCCGAAAGGTAAATCAGGCGGCAAAGGAGGCGCGGACAAATGAGCAGAAATGAGTACATCCCGTTTCTTTCACGAATTCAGAAGGTGATTCGCCATACAAAGATAGAGTATACTTTCCGTATGACATATAAAGGAGAGGTAAAACCGGGCCAGTTTTTTGAGGTTTCCATTCCCAAGTATGGGGAAGCGCCGATTTCGGTCAGCGGGATTGGAGAGGATTATGTGGATCTGACAATCCGCAAAGTAGGTGTGGTCACAAATGAAATTTTTGAAAATCAGGAAGGCCAGAGCCTTTACATGCGGGGACCATACGGAAATGGGTTTGATCCGGCAGATTACAGAGGAAAAGAGTTGATAGTGGTAGCTGGGGGAACGGGGGTCTCTCCGGTAAAAGGGATTATTGACTATTTCGGAAATCATCCGGAAGAAGTGAAAGCCCTTCACGTGATCGCGGGTTTTAAATCGCCGAAGGATATTTTGTTCCGGGAGGATATTGCCCGCTGGGAAAACCAGATGGAACTGATCGTGACAGTGGATGCTTCGGACGAGCCTGGATATCGGACAGGTCTTGTGACAAAATATATTCCGGATCTGCAGGTTTCAGACATAAAAAGCGCAGCTGGTATCGTGGTGGGACCGCCTGTGATGATGAAGTTTGCGGCAGCTGAGCTTCTGAAGAAGGGGATGTCCGAGGAGCAGATCTGGATTTCTCAGGAAAGAAAGATGTGCTGTGGCCTGGGAAAGTGCGGACACTGCCGTATGGGGTCCACTTATATCTGTCTGGATGGCCCGGTATTCAATTATACAGCCGGTAAGGCGTTGATTGACTGAGAAGGAGGAATGCGTGATGGATATCAATACAAAGAAAGCGAAAAAGAATGCGTTCCGCATCTCAAAGGAACGTGGAATCACTGCTTCCCGCGTCCGAGTCCCGGGCGGCAAATGTACTGCTGATGTGCTGGAGCAGGTGGCTGCCATCGCAAAAAAGTACGGCAATGGAAGCGTGCATCTGACTACGCGCCAGGGGTTTGAAATCGAGGGCATCTCATTGGATAACATGGCGGAAGTCAATCAGATGCTTCAGCCAATCATCGAGGAGCTGGGAATCAATCAGGCAGAAAAGGGAACGGGCTATGCCTCCTCCGGGACAAGAAATGTCAGCGCCTGTATCGGAAACCGTGTCTGTCCTTTTGGAAATTATAATACGGCAGCTTTCGCAAAGCGGATCGAAGAAGCCATTTTTCCTAACGATCTGCATTTTAAAATCGCTCTGACCGGCTGCGCCAATGACTGCATTAAGGCGAGAATGCATGATTTTGGCATTATAGGAATGACGGTTCCTCAGTATGATCCGAACCGCTGCGTCAGCTGCGGAGCCTGTGTAAAGGGTTGTGATCAGCTTTCCGTGAACGCGCTGCGCAAAGAGAATTTCAAGATTGTCCGCAATGAGGAAAAGTGTGTGGGCTGCGGCGTCTGTGTGACCAAATGCCCTACCCGCGCATGGACGAGAAGCGAAAAGAAGTATTATCGTCTCACCATCATGGGGCGCACTGGAAAGAAAAATCCCCGCCTGGGCGAAGATTTTCTGATCTGGACAGATGAAGATACCATTATTAAAGTGATTCTCAATACCTATCGATTTGTAGAGAAATATATCGATCCAACGGCTCCCGGGGGCAAAGAGCACATCGGCTATATTATTGACCGCGTGGGCTTCCAGGAGTATAAAAAATGGGCTTTGGACGGCGTAGAACTTCTTCCGGAGACGATTGTAAAGGATAATATTTACTGGAGCGGGATTCACTACAGGTAATTTATTTTCCGACTAGATCAGAGCATATACTTTCAATTGAGGATATCATAGTTTCAGGCAGGGCATGTGTGCCCTGCCTGAATTTTCAGATATTGTTAGTGGCAGTGTACAAGGGGCGTATTGCCCCTTGGTACGCCGATGCTATTCTGTCCGCAGCGCCGTCACCGGATCGCTCTTTGCGGCCTTCCGGGAGGGAATCAGCCCGCCCAGCAGCGTCAGCAGGACGCTTAAGGCGATCAGGATGATGGCTCCGCCCACCGGAAGGAAGGCGTTGATATCATTGGAGCCTGCCAGATGGTGAATCAGGGCGTTGCCCGGAATCAGGATCAGCAGGGTGAGGCCGATGCCGATGAGGCCGGCAGCCAGACCGATGATAAAGGTCTCCGCATTAAACACCTGGGAAATATTTCTCTTGGAAGCTCCGATAGCCCGGAGGATTCCGATTTCCTTCTTGCGCTCCAGGACGCTGATGTAGGTGATGACGCCGATCATGATGGAGGACACCACCAGGGAAATCGCCACAAAGGCAATCAGCACATAGCTGATGATGTCGATAATATCTGTAACGGAGGACATCAGGGCGCCGACCATGTCGGTGTAGGTGATGACCTGGTCCTCCTTTCCCTCCGCCTCCATGCGTCTGTTGTAGCCGCTTAAAATATTGGCCACCTGCTCCTTGCTCTCGAAATCCAGCGGGTAGATGCTGATCTCGCTGGGATTATCGAAATCCACATAATCGAGGGAGCTTAAATTGCTCTCATAGGTAGCGCCCTGGGCGGAGCTCATGGAGCGCAGAAGTTCCGAGAGATCCTCAGCGTCCATGTTCATAGAGAAAGCTTCCGCGAAATCATCCGCGTCGATCTGGAAAGCGTCCGCCAGGTTCTCACCCAGCTTTTTCACCACCTCTTCCATGGCGGACTGGATGTTGTCCGCGATCTGTTCCATCACCTGTTCCATGACGGAGGCCATCCCTTCTTTCAGGGCGTCTCCCATGGAATCGCCAAAGGAACCCATCAGTTCTGTCATATAGCTCTGCATGGCTCCTGCCAGCTGCTCCTGCAGGCCGGAGGCGTCCACCATGGAGGCCACGCCCTCGGCCAGGATGGCCTGGGCCTTTTCGGAGTTCATGTAATCTGAGAAATATTCTCCCATCTTAGACGGATCAGGCTGCCCGTGTTCCAAAGCGTAAGCCTGGTAGCCTGCCGCCAGTTCGGCCGCCAGCTTCTCCAGCTGCTCCGGGGTGACGGTGAACTCACTGGCATTTGGGAAAGCCGCAGCCATCCATGCAGCAATGATGGCCTGGGCCTCCGGCGTCTCCAGGTAGGCGGAAAAATATTCCTGCAGAGTTTCCTCATTTAGTTCCGGTGGAATGCCTGGGGTATCCGTTTCCCCAGGCGGGGTAGTGGGCTCTGAAGAACCCTGGCCGGCCAGATACTCCAGAAAGCCTGCCATCAGCTTGGCCATCAGATCTGCGATCTCATCGTTTCCCGGGGCGGTGATCTGATTTGCAGCCAGGATCTCCTGCAGGTTTTTATTCAGGATCGCTTTCCCCTTATCCGTCTGTAAAAAAGCCTGGAAATTGGCGCCAAGATCCGAATAGTCGGCTTCCGGGTTGGCAGCCATGTATTCCTGCCAGCCTGCCAGCAGGCTTCCCAGCAGCGCGTTCATGGATTCCTCTGACGCGCGGAAATCAATGCTTTCCATCAGTTTCGCCATATCCAGCTGTGGAAATTCCGGAAGATCCACCTGCAGCTTATCCGGGTCGATCATGCCGGAGAGATCTACGTCTCCCATATCGATGTCATCTATATTCATGTCCATGCTGCCGGATCCGGATTCCAAGGAATCCGTAAGGCCGTCGGTCAATTCGTCCTCGTCGAAGGAGAACATCTCCTCCAGGGCGTCCTCGTCGATGCTGAACAGGGACTCCATATCGAAATCGCTCTCACCGCTTTCCTCGCCGAAGGGCTCGTCGGTAAAGACGTTGGTGTGGGGATCCGCCAGCTGGTTCTGCACGATCTCGCTGGCGGCGGCTTCCTCCGCCACGTGGCGGGTCAGGGAGGCCGGGTAAGCGATGCCGGCCTGCAGAAGCAGGCCGCTGGCGTCCTCGGAGGGCTGGACGATGCCCACAATGGTGATATCCTCGCCGTTTTCCACGAGGCTTCTCATGTAGGTATCATCATCCGTCTTGTCCCGCCAGACGTCGTACTCGCTGTCGTATTCATAATAATCCGGGCTGCTTATAAGCTTGAAGGTGATACCCAGAATGTCGTCGTAATCGTAGACGCCCATATCCTCCGGGATGTCGATATTCTCTTCGTCAATAAACTGCTGGATCATGTCGTCCAGCTCCACAGAATCGCGAAGGCCCAGGGTATAGAGCATAAAGTCGCTGATGCTGCCGCCGGAGGTCAGCACCAGGACGCATTCGTTATAATTTTCCGGCCACCGCCCGGCCTTTACGTCGTACTGGGTGATGTAGAGGTCCTCGTTGTCCGGCATCTCGTAGAAGACGTCCGTCCCCATCATAGAAGACATCATGCTGCTGGAGCTCATGGAGGAGCCAAAGCCCAGAGCCGCGAAGGAATTGTCCGGGTTCACCTGACGGATGCCGTCCGCTCCCTCCAGGCGGTAGATCTGGGGCTTCACGTCGTAGGCGTATTCCACGGCGCTGGTGTACTGCTCGATGCCGCTTTCGCCGCTGTCCAGGTAGGCCTTCAGGGACTCCAGATCGTTGGAATCCATGGTGGAAAACATGTCCGTCACCATCTCGATGACGTTGATCTCGCCTTCTTCCGTATCGTCTCCGGCTGCGGTCTCCGTCAGCATGGAAGAAAAGTCGAAGCCGGTGCTCTGGATCTGCAGGGGGTATTCGGAGAGGGTGTCGTGCTCTACGTCCTTGATATAGTCGTTCACGCCGCTGGAGAGGGACAGGATTAGAGCGATGCCGATGATGCCGATGGATCCGGCAAAGGAGGTCAGGATCGTCCGGGCCTTTTTCGTCTTCAGGTTGTTGAAGCTTAAGGACAGGGCCGTCAGAAGGGACATGGAGGCTTTTCCCATGTTCTTATGGACGGCGGCTTCCGCGTCTGCTTCCGCACCCTCCGGCTCGTAGGGGTCGGAGTCGGAGCGGATTTTCCCGTCGCGTAGGTTTACGATGCGGGTGGCGTACTGCTCCGCCAGTTCCGGGTTGTGGGTGACCATGACCACCAGCCGGTCCTTCGCCACCTCCTGGAGGAGATCCATGACCTGGACGCTGGTGGCGCTGTCCAGGGCGCCGGTGGGCTCGTCGGCCAGCAGGATATCCGGATCGTTCACCAGGGCCCGGGCGATGGCCACGCGCTGCATCTGGCCGCCGGACATCTGGCTGGGCTTTTTGTGAAGCTGGTTCCCCAGGCCCACCTGCTCCAGGGCCCGGACGGCCCGCTTCCGCCGCTCGGACTTGCCGATGCCGGAGATGGTCAGGGCCAGCTCCACGTTTGCCAGCACAGTCTGGTGAGGAATCAGGTTGTAGCTCTGGAAGACGAAGCCGATGGTATGGTTCCGGTAGGAATCCCAGTCCCGATCCTTATATTTTTTCGTGGAGATTCCATTGATGATCAGGTCGCCGGAATCGTAGCGGTCCAGGCCGCCGATGATATTTAGAAGCGTCGTCTTTCCGGAGCCGCTGGGCCCCAGGATAGCGACAAATTCGTTATCGCGTAAGTTCAGGGATACATGATCGAGGGCCTTCTGTACGAGGCTGCCGGTCCGGTATTCCTTGCATATATCTCTGATTTGAAGCATGCGTAAGTCTCCTTTTTTCAGTCCAGGCCTCTCCTTAGCGCCGGTGTACAAGGGCAATACGCCCCTTGGTACACCGGCGCTAAGCTCGACGCGGGCCTGATTCCGGCTGGAGCCGCAGTTTTTGCAGCCGGAAATGTGGAACAATTCGATGTCAATTATAATGAGCGGGGATGGATTTTACAAGAGGATGGAATATGAAAAAAGAATAAACAGAACGATCCAAGCGGGGACTGTTTGTACATATGCAGATTTTTTCTGTGCTGATGTATAAAATCTGCGCGTTTCAGGAGAAATACCGGCTCTACAGCCCGGAAATTCAGACGGATTGTACATATGGAAATAAAATGCTCCGTTTTCACCCAAAATCTGCGCGTTTTTTGGATATCCGCAGCAGATTTTTTTGTATATGGAAAATGCGGGTATTATACGGACCTATTTGGCGGAAAATACCGCATTTTTTGATTTAAATTGTATATCAGAGGAGATTTTATTTCCATATGTACAAATTATGAATTATGCCTGCCCTCCATTGCCAAGGCTCGTGTATGTCCTTGGCAATGGGGGGCAGCGGCTGTTATCCCAGAAGCAGCTCCAGATCCTCTTCCACCGTTCCGATTCCGGCGATGCCGAACTGCTTTACCAGCACGTCCGCCACGCCAGGGCTTAAGAAGGCCGGCAGGGTGGGGCCGAGGTGGATATTTTTCACGCCCAGGTGCAGGAGGGCCAGCAGCACGATGACGGCCTTCTGCTCATACCAGGAAATGTTGTAGGCGATGGGCAGCTCGTTGATGTCCGAAAGACCGAAGACCCCCTTCAGCTTCAGAGCGATGACGGCCAGAGAGTAGGAATCGTTGCACTGGCCTGCGTCCAGCACCCGGGGAATGCCGCCGATCTCGCCGAGCCCCAGCTTGTTGAAGCGGTACTTTGCGCAGCCTGCGGTCAGGATTACCGTGTCTGCCGGGAGCGCTGTGGCGAAATCCGTATAGTAGCTGCGGCTTTTTGCCCGGCCGTCGCAGCCAGCCATGACCACGAACTTACGGATGGCGCCGGATTTCACCGCTTCCACCACCTTGTCAGCCAGGGCCAGCACCTGGGCGTGGGCGAAGCCGCCGACGATCTCCCCGCGCTCCAGCTCCACGGGCGGCTCGCAGCGCTTTGCGTGTTCGATCAGGATGGAGAAATCCTTTCTCCCTTCCGCGTCCGCGCCGATATGGGGGCAGCCGGGATACCCCGCGGCCCCGGTGGTGTAGAGCCGGTCCTTATAGCTGTCGCGGGGCGGCACGATGCAGTTGGTGGTCATGAGGATGGGGCCCCGGAAAGCCTCGAATTCCTCCTTCTGCTGCCACCAGGCGTTCCCGTAATTGCCCGCGAAATGGGGATACTTTTTAAAGGCCGGATAGTAATGGGCAGGCAGCATCTCAGAGTGGGTGTATACGTCTACGCCGGTTCCCGCCGTCTGCTCCAGCAGCATTTCCAGATCCTTTAAGTCATGGCCGGAGATGAGGATGGCGGGATTGCTCCGCACGCCAAGCGCGACCCGGGTGATCTCGGGATTCCCGTAGGCCTCGGTGTTAGCCTTGTCGAGAAGGGCCATGGCGTCTACGCCGTATTTTCCGGCCTCCAGCGCCAGAGCGGTCAGATCGCCGGCGGACAGAGAGCTGTCCAGCGTAGCGGCCAGGGCCCGCTGCAGGAAGGCGTCCAGATCCTCATTTTCCTGCAAAAGCACGTTCGCGTGCTTTGTGTAGGCGGCCAGGCCCTTGAGGCCGTAGGTGATGAGTTCCCGCAGGGAGCGGATGTCCTCGTCTGGCTCGGCGAGCACGCCCACCTGGGCGGCCTTTTCCAGGTATCCGTCTTCCGCGCCGTCCCAGAGCGCAGCGTCCGGCAGTCCTTCCCTGTCCCTTAGAAGGGCGGACAGCTTCCGGCGTTCGGCGAGGGTCTCCTGGATGCGGGCCCGGATGGCCTCCGGGTCAAAATTTACGTTGGTAATGGTGGTGAAAAGATTCTGGGTGATCAGATGGTTCGTGCGGCGGGAGACGGCTGACCCCTCCGCCCGGAGCCTGACCGCCACGGCGGCGAGGCCCTTTGTCACGTATACCAGCAGATCCTGCAGGGCCGCCGTCTCCGGCGTCTTGCCGCAGACTCCCGCGCGGGTGCAGCCCCTGCAGCCCGCGGTTTCCTGGCACTGATAGCAAAACATAGCCTGTTCCATGTGAAATCCTCCTTCAAAAATGAGATGTGTGCTTGACTTTCTGGACATACTATAATAGATTTGAAACAACAAATCTGTTGTCATAACCACAAAAAAGGAGTTTTTTATGAAGCAGGATCAAAAAGAGATCCGGCCGAAGCCGGATCTGGATTTTTCCTTTCTGTCCAGGACGCCCTTGTTCCTGGGGGCCTCCCCGGAGGAGATCGAAGCCATGACCGCCTGCCTGGAGGCGGAGACAAGGACCTACGAGAAGGGACAGATGATTTACCGCGCGGGAGACACAGCCGCCGCTCTCGGCCTGGTGCTTCGCGGCAGTATCCTGATCGTGCATGATGATTTCTGGGGAAACGCCACGGTGCTGGACAGCGCGGGGGCTGGGCAGATTTTCGCGGAGACCTACGCCTGCACGCCCGGGGAGCCCATGATGGTAAACGCGGAGGCGGCGGAGGATTCCCAGGTGCTTTTCCTGAACGTGGGCCGGATCCTTCGGACCTGCTCCCGATCCTGCGAGCACCACAGCCGCCTTATCCGAAATCTCCTGGCTCTCTCGGCCCGCAAGAACCTGAATCTGTCCCGGAAAATCTTTTACACGGCCTCCAAATCCGTCCGGGGCCGCCTCCTGGCCTATCTTTCTGACCAGGCGGTCCGAAACGGAAGCCGCAGCTTCACGATCCCCTTCAACCGGCAGCAGCTGGCAGATTATCTGAATGTGGACCGCAGCGCCCTCTCCAAGGAAATCGGGCGGCTCCAGAGGGAGGGCGCGCTGAAGACGAAGAAGAACTGGTTTGAGATGGGGAAGTGAGGGCGGCGACAGGGAGGCAGGCAATTAGCGGCAAAGTATAAAATGCAGATGCGTAAATGATTCATGCGTGAATGTGTAATTTGATAAAGCACAATATGCTGATTTTAGATTTACTTAATTATAAATTAGTAAAATGTAATTGACTAATTTCAAACAAGAGAATATAGTATAGTTATCAGATAATTGGAGGTGTGGGAATGTTTATAGGAAGAGAGAAAGAACTGGCTGCGCTGAATAAACTCTACGCTTCGGATAAATTTGAGTTCGCAGTGATTTACGGCCGGCGCAGAGTTGGAAAAACTGCATTGATTAATCAGTTTATTAAAGATAAGAAAGCAGTCTATTTTACGGGGGTGGAGAGTAACGCCCTGCAGAACCTGGAAAATCTGAGTAAAAGCATTCTGGAGTACAGCGCGGGCATCCGGGCGGAGACAGCATTTTTGTCCTTCCAGGCAGCTTTGGAGTATGTGTTCCAGTTAAGTGAGAGGGAAAGACTGATTCTTGTGCTTGATGAATATCCATATGCAGCCCGTTCCTTTGCAAGTCTGGCTTCCACCCTTCAGCTTCTGATTGACCGTTACAAAGAACGTTCCCGGCTGATGCTGATTCTCTGCGGTTCATCCATGTCTTATATGGAAGATCAGGTGCTGGCTTATAAGGCGCCTCTGTATGGGAGAAGAACGGCGCAGATGAAGCTTAAGCCCTTTGAATTTGAAACTGTCTGCAGGTATCTCCGCTATTTTCCAGCCGAGGATAAGATGCTGCTTTACGGTGCTGTGGGAGGAACGCCGCAGTACCTTCTGCAGGTGGATGACCGCCTGAGTGTAAAGGAAAATATTGAAAATCTGTTTCTGGATCCTTCTTCCGCTCTCTATGAGGAGCCACAGAACCTGCTGAAGCAGGAGGTGCGCGAACCGGCTATTTATAATGCGGTTGTCACAGCGATAGCTGGAGGAGCCTCGCGCATGGCTGAGATTTCTACAAAGGTGGGAGAGGATACCAGTGTTTGCGCTGTCTATCTGAAAAATCTGATTTCTCTGGGGCTTGTTCGGAGGGAGACTCCCTACGGAGAAAAAAAATCCCGGAAATCGATCTATGTGATAGAGGACAATATGTTCCGGTTCTGGTACCGTTTTGTGCCAGAGAACAGTTCTATGATTGCGAGGGGAGCGGCGGAACTGGTCTACAGGCGGATAGAACCGTATTTTTCGGATTATGTGGGAAAGATATTCGAAGATATCTGTAAGCAGTATCTCTGGAAACAGATGCTGGAAGGGAAGTGTCTGGTAGAGTTTCGGGATCTGGGACGCTGGTGGGGGACAGATCCGGCGGTGAAAAGCCAGGCAGAAATCGATATCATGGGAGACCAGGACGGGGATACCGCACTGTTTGGCGAGTGTAAATGGACGAAGGAGAAAGTGGATACAGGTGTGCTGGAGACGCTGGCGCAAAGAAGCCGTATTTTTCATTACAGAAATGTAACGCTGTATCTGTTTGCCCGGAAAGGCTTTACGGAAGGCTGCCGGAAGCGTGCCCAGGATCTGGGAAATGTGGAGCTGGTCACATATGAAGAGATGCTGAAAGAATTTGAAGAGCACTAGCCCGGCAGACCAGACGGAATATGCAAAGCGCCTTCTGTCTGGCCTGGGCGAAACTGGGTTATATCTAAGCGGCTGCCTCTCCGGCGTCCCGCACGTAAGGGTGCCGAAGGAAGCTTTTGTAGAATCCCGCGCCGAGAAGGGTCGTCAGCACCTCCGTGCAGGGATAGGTCAGCCAGAACCAGGTCAGGCCGAACCGGGAGAAGAGGAAGCCCAGCGGGACGAAGAGCACCACGGTCCGCACCACCGTCAGCAGGGAGCTTTTCAGCCCCTGGCCCACCGCCTGGAAGAAGACGGGGAAAATGAGCGAGGTGACCAGGGGGATGAAACTCAGTCCGATGAAGCGGAAGCCCACCTGGCCGATCTCCACCACCAGCTCATCGGAGGTAAAGACTCTGAGCATAGGCCCGGGAATCACCTCGAAGCAGAGGACGCCAAGCAGCATCAGGGCCATGCCAAAAAGGACGGCCGTGCTTAAGGTCTTCCTGCAGCGGCTGATATTCCTGGCGGCGTAGTTAAAGCTGATGACCGGCACGATGCAGGTTTGCATGGCGCCTAAGGGGATGAAGAAAAAGGTCTGCCACTTGTAGTAGAGGCCCAGAGCAGTCACCGCCTGATCTGAAAAGCCGGACAGGATAAGATTCAGGCCAAATATGTAAAAGGTATAGGCCGACTGCATCAGGATATTCGGGACGCCGAGAAAGAAGATTTCCCGGACGCGCCTGGGGTAGAGCTTCAGGGCGGGAGAGCGCCGGAAGCCCCTTCGCATCACGATCAGGGCAGCCACGATCTGGCCTGCCACCGTGGCGATGGCCGCTCCCGCGACGCCAAGCTCCGGCAGTCCGAACATGCCGGAGATCAGCAGCGGGTCGAAGATGATGTTGGTCAGGGCCCCGGCGATCTGGGCCAGCATGGGCGTCCGCATGTCGCCCTCCGACTGCAGCACCTTCGTCCAGATGCTCTCCAGAAAGAGGCCGAAGCTGAACAGGCAGACGATGCGCCCGTAAGCGACCACCTCCCGTATGACCTCCGGGGAATCCGTAGACATCCTGGCGTACGCCGGCATGAAAAACCAGCAGGCCGCGGCAAAGACAAGCCACAGCGCCGCTGCCAGCGGCGTCCCCACGCCCGCGAATTCATCCGCCTCCTTTTCCTTTCCCAGGCCGAACCGGGCGGCCATGGCCGTATTGATGCCCACGCCGGTCCCTACTGCCAGAGCGATCATCAAAAGCTGCAGCGGGTAGATGATGGAGAGGGCCGTCAGGCCCGACTCCGCGTACCGTCCCACAAAGAGGCTGTCCACGATATTGTAAAGCGCCTGAATGAGCTGCGCCAGCATCACCGGCGGCGCGATTTTGAGCATGATCCGGGAAATTTTCTCCTGCCCGAAAAACTGGGTGTCTGAAAGTACTTCTGCGCGTGTCTGTTTCATCTTCTTCTGTCCTGT
>CALWBB010000055.1 GCA_944375885.1 uncultured Merdimonas sp. | reverse complement strand
CTTCTGGAGGACTTGAGGCGGCGGGACTTTACGGTGAACGCCATGGCGTATAACGAGGCGGAGGGGCTGGTGGACGCCTTCGACGGCCTGGGCGACCTGGAGCGCCGGCAGATCCGCTGCGTGGGCGATCCCAGGGAGCGGTTCACGGAGGACGCCTTGCGGATCTTAAGGGCCGTGCGGTTCTCGGCCCAGCTGGATTTCTCGATCGAGGCGGGAACCCGGGCGGCGCTCTCGGAGTTCGCGCCCAATCTTCGTAAAGTCAGCGCCGAACGGATTCAGACAGAGCTGGTGAAGCTTCTGGCTTCGCCGCACCCGGAGGCTTTCCGGACAGTCTGGGAGACGGGCATCTCGGCTGTGATCCTGCCGGAATTTGACGCCTGCATGGAGACGCCCCAGCAGAGTCCCCATCACTGCTGGTCTGTGGGAGAGCATACCCTGCGCGCCCTCCCCTTTGTGGAGGCGGAGAAATCGCTGCGGCTGGCGGTGCTGCTCCATGATATCGGAAAGCCGCTGACGCGGACCACAGACGAGGCGGGCGTGGATCATTTTTACGGGCACGCGCCCAAAAGCGCGGAACTGGCAAACGGGATCCTGTGCCGCCTGAAGTTCGACAACGACACCAGAAAAAAAGTGGTGAGGCTGGTGCAGGTTCACGACGACTGGCAGATCCCACTGACGCCAAAGGGAGTGCGCCGGGCGGTCCACCGGATCGGCGCGGATATTTTTCCGGATTATCTGAAGGTGCGCCGGGCGGATATCCTGGCCCAGGCCCCTGCGTTCCAGGAGGAAAAGCTTGGGGAGCTTACAGAGGTGGAGCGGCTGTATCAGGAAATCGTGGAGCAGCAGGAGTGCCTGTCCTTAAAGGATCTGGCGGTGACCGGCCGGGATCTTATCGCTGCGGGGATGGAACCGGGGCCAGAGCTTGGCCGGGTTCTGGAAGAGCTGCTTGCGCTGGTCATCGACCACCCGGAATACAATACAAAGGAGATTCTCCTTGAGAAGGCAAGAATAATGCCCCCCGTTTCTTCATAGATTTGAAGGGAACGGGGGGATTTGTGTGAACGAAAAAGGGCTGCAAATTTTAGAGCAGTATGACATCCAGCTCCAGAGAAGCTTCGGCGGACGCGGAAGCCTGATGCTGGAGACGGATCAGGGGTTGAAGCTATTAAAGGAATTTGCAGGCTCCAGATCGAAGCTCCCCATGGAACAGGGGATTCTGAAGCGTCTGGAGGAGAAGGGCGTCTGCAGGACGGACAGGGCGGTGCCGAACCGGGAGGGGGAGCTGATCTCCATAGGAGAGTACGAGACGCCGTATATCCTGAAGAACTGGCCGCCGGGGCGGGAATGCGATCCGAGAAACGAGGAGGATCTGCTGCAAAGTATGCGGATCCTGGCGCAGATTCACCGGGAGCTTCGCGGGGCGCAGGGGTTTTCCGGGGAGGAAAAGCGCAAACTGACGGGGACAGAGCGGAGCCTGGAGCTGGGAAAGCGAAGCCGGGAGCTTCGGCGGGCGCAGAGCTTCATCCGCAGCAGGCACAGGAAGGGGAGCTTCGAGCTTTTGTATCTAAAGTATGCGGAATGTATTCTGGAGGATGGAAAGCGGGCGCTTAAAAGGGCGGAAAACGCAGGCTTCCAGGAGCTCTATGAGAGAGCCTGCCGGGAGGAGCACATCTGCCACGGGGAGTATATCCACCACAATATCCTGATCAGCCGGCAGGAGACGGCGGTGGTGAATTTCCAGAGGTTTGAGATCAATGTGCAGCTTGGCGATATCTGCCTGTTCCTGCGGAAAATCATGGAGAAGCAGAACTGGAACGAGGGCCTGGCGGCCCGCATGCTCGCCGCCTATGAGCGGGAGCTTCCGCTGTCTGAGGCGGAGAACCTCTGCCTGGCAGTGAGCCTGTACTATCCGGAGAAGGTGTGGAAGCTGATCCATCATTATTACAACGCCGGCAAGGCCTGGGTGCCGGAGAAAAGCGCGGAGAAGCTGAAAGTATTTCTGGAACAGGACGAAAGGCGCAAGCAGCTGATCCGGGGCCTGTTTTCGGCGAGCTTCTGATTGACTTTTATCTACAAACATTTTACAATAAAAATGACCGGGTCCGCCGCCGGAAGCGCGGAACACAGACGGAGCAGACAGGCAGAGAAAATATCGCGGCAGCCCCGGATCATTTAAGGGTGAGGTGCACAGACTATGTACATGGAAGATTACAAACGCTGGCTGGAAGCGGATCTGGAGGATCCGGCTCTGAAGGAGGAGCTTGCGTCCATCCAGGGAAAAGAAGATGAGATTAAAGACCGGTTCGCGGTGGCTCTGAAATTCGGAACCGCGGGACTGCGGGGCGTGCTGGGAGCAGGAACGAACCGGATGAATATTTATGTGGTGCGCCAGGCGACCCAGGGCCTGGCCAACTGGGTGAAGACCCAGGGAGGAAGCCAGCTGGTGGCTATCAGCTACGACAGCCGTATCAACAGCGACGTGTTCGCCAGAACCGCTGCCTGCGTGCTGGCGGCAAATGGGATTAAGGTACGCATCTACGACGCTCTGATGCCCGTTCCGGCCTTGAGCTTCGCGACCCGCTATTACCAGGCGAACGCCGGCATTATGGTGACGGCTTCCCATAATCCCGCGAAATATAACGGATACAAGGCCTATGGCCCCGACGGCTGCCAGATGACAGACGAGGCGGCGGACATCGTATACGCGGAGATCCAGAAGACAGACATTCTGACCGGCGCGAAGCTGATGACCTTTGAGGAAGGCCAGGCGGCAGGTCTTATCGAGTACGTGGGAGACGACTGCAAGGAAGCTCTCTACGCGGCCATCGAGGCCCGCAGTGTGCGCCCGGGCATCTGCAAGACAGCCGGCCTGAAGCTGGTGTACTCCCCGCTGAACGGATCCGGCCTGGTTCCGGTGACGAGGGTGTTAAAGGACATCGGCATTACCGATATTACCATTGTTCCGGAGCAGCAGTATCCGGACGGCAATTTCCCGACCTGCCCCTATCCGAACCCGGAGATTTTCGAGGCTCTGAAGCTGGGACTGGAGCTGGCGAAGGAGTGCGGCGCAGACCTGATGCTGGCGACCGATCCGGACGCGGACCGCGTGGGCATCGCCATGAAGTGCCCGGACGGAAGCTACGAGCTGGTATCCGGAAACGAGATGGGCGTCCTGCTCCTGGATTACATCTGCGCGGGCCGCATCGAGAACGGCACCATGCCGAAGAACCCGGTGGCGGTGAAATCCATCGTATCCACGCCGCTGGCAGACGCGGTGGCGAAGAACTATGGCGTGGAGCTTCGCGGCGTGCTGACGGGCTTCAAGTGGATCGGCGATCAGATCGCCCAGCTGGAGGCCGCAGGCGAGGTGGACCGCTTCATCTTCGGCTTCGAGGAGAGCTACGGATACCTGGCCGGCCCCTATGTGCGCGACAAGGACGCCATCATCGGCTCCATGCTGATCTGCGAGATGGCGGCTTACTATAGAAGCATCGGCTCCTCCATCAAGCAGAGGCTGGAGGAGATCTATGAGAAATACGGCCGCTACCTGAACAAGGTGGACAGCTTCGAGTTCCCGGGCCTGTCCGGCATGGACAAGATGGCCGGAATCATGGATTCCCTGCGGAAGAACCCGCCCAAGGAGATCGGCGGCTACGCGGTGGAGAAGGCGACCGATTTCAAGAATACGGAGGAGACAGGGCTTCCGGCGGCCAACGTGCTGACCTACAAGCTGGAAGGAGGCGCGGAGGTGATCGTGCGTCCGTCCGGAACCGAGCCGAAGATCAAGACGTATTTCACGACGCTTGGAAAGACGCTGGAGGAGGCGCAGGCGCAAAAAGACAAGCTGGCGGAGGCGCTGAAGCCGATTCTCGCGTAAGCTTCACGGCAAAAGTGATAGAGGCTCAAGGCAGCGCCGGTGTGCCGGGCAGGAGCGGGGCTCCCGCCCGGCGCATCGGCGTTTTCAGACAGAAAAGGCGGATAAATGATGGATACGAATATGGAGCAGAATGCAGAACAGGATAAGCGCTACACCTACGAAGACCTGCTGGAGATCGTGGATCGGCTGCGCGGAGAGGGCGGCTGTCCCTGGGACAGGGCCCAGACCCACGAGAGCCTGATCAAATGCCTCCGGGAGGAATGTGAGGAGGTAGTTCAGGCCATTGAGAACCGGGACGATGAGAACCTCTGCGAGGAGCTGGGAGACGTGATGCTGCAGGTGCTGATGCACAGCCACATCGCCCAGGAGGAGAACCGTTTCACCATAGAGGACGTGGTGGACATGCTGGCCCACAAGCTGGTGCGGAGGCATCCCCATGTGTTCGGAGACAGGAAAGCATTGACACCCGAGGAAGGTCTTGCCAGCTGGGAAGAAATAAAAAGGCAGGAGAAGGAAGAACGGGCCGCGCGCTTTAGAAAAAAGAAGGAAACTCCTTGACAAACGTACAGTAAACGGTTATAAATAGGAAATGAAGATATGGAGAACGCACACACAGACATATCATCGAATCCAAAAAGAAGTATTTTTGAATAGGAGGAATTATCCGAATGAACAGAATGGAATTAGTTGCTGCTATCGCAGAGAAGAGTGAGTTATCCAAGAAAGATGCAGAGAAGGCTCTGAAGGCTTTCACTGATGTAGTTGCAGAAGAACTGAAGAAAGGCGAGCAGATTCAGCTGGTAGGCTTCGGAACCTTCAAGGTATCCGAGAGAGCTGCAAGAGAGGGAAGAAATCCGCAGACTGGCGAGACCATGCAGATTAAGGCTTCCAAGACTCCGAAGTTCACAGCCGGAAAGGCACTGAAGGACGCTCTGAACTAATTGTCTATGCGCCTTGATAAATATCTGAAGATTTCCCGCCTGATTAAGCGCAGAACGGTGGCGAACGAGGCCTGCGACGCGGGCAGGGTGCTGGTGAACGGCAAGACCGCCAAAGCCTCTGTGAATGTGAAGGCCGGGGATGTGATAGAGATACAGTTCGGGAGCAAGGCCGTGAAGGTCGAGGTTCTGGACGTGCAGGAGACTGTGCGCAAGGAAGAGGCGAAGGAACTGTACCGATATCTTTAGCATATAAGCGAATAAAAAGACAGACCTCCTAATATATTTAAAACAGATTAAATATGTTGGGAGGTCTTTTTGTGGAGGAAAAGCAATACGCGAAGGCACATAAGCTTTTGCTGAACAACCGAAGGACAGGTACTGTAAGCGGCGTCACGGATGTGATATCCTTTGATATCGCGGAGATTCTTCTGGAGACAGAACAGGGAATGCTGACCATCAAGGGCTCGGATCTCCATGTGAACCGCCTGACGCTGGAAAAGGGAGAGGTGGATATTGAAGGGCGGATCGACAGCATGGCTTACTCGGAAGTGACGGATTTTCATAAGGCGGGCGCTTCCCTTCTGGGCCGCCTGTTTAAATAAATATGAGCGGGGGGATTTTGCTGGAACTCCAGCTCTTTGCAAGGGCCTTTTTGTGGGGGATTATCCTGGCTCTGCTTTACGACTTGCTTCGGTGCCTCCGGCGGCTGATCCGCCATGGGAATTTTGCGCTGGCCATAGAGGATCTCTTGTACTGGATTGGCTGCGGCATGCTGGTTTTCCGCATGCTTTATGAGGAAAACAGCGGCGCGATCCGGGGGTTTGCCATTGCCGCTGTCATTTTGGGGATGCTATTGTGTTTGCAATTAGAAATATTTTTCAAAAAAGTGAGAAAGAAATTGCATAATTCAGTTAAAAGAGGTATAATGACCTCACAGTCTACCCAGGAGGGAGGAGAGAAGCCATGACCACAAAGACCAGGCGCGGCATGAGGCGGAGAAAGCGCATGGAATTTCGGCTGGTTCTGGCGGCGGTATTCTGTCTGCTGCTTGTGGCTTCTTTCGGGAAGCTCCGGCTGCAGCAGAAGAATGAGGCCTACCAGCAGCAGGAAGAGGAGCTTCTGGCGCAGATCTCAGAAGAAGAGGCACGGGCCAAAGAGATCGAAGAGCTTAAAAAATATGTCCAGACTAAGAAATATGCGGAAGAAGTCGCCAAGGAGCGGCTGGGTCTGGTCTACGAGGATGAGATTCTTTTTAAGGCAGAGGAATAAGGTTTCCTGCGCGGCGGGAGAAGAAGGACGGGCAGTCTTCATCAGGATTCTGAGGAAGGCTTCCCGTTTTTAAATTTCTGCTCTGGAAGCTCTTAAAACAGATTCTATGTCCTAAAATGTCTAAAGTTTCCATTTTCTGATTCTACAGTTTGACAAATTATTCGTTTTCTGTCCTCTATAATACCCAATCACACAGACACACACAGAAGATTAGCAGGAGGATTGGAGAATGAAAAGGGAAGAGGAACAGCAAAAAAATGGAAGCTGGGGCTGGCTTTACGGCATCACTGCAGGGGCCTGTGTGGCGGCCATGCAGATCGGCGTGGGGATGCTTCAGATGGAGCAGGATTACGCCGTGATTCTGGGCGCGGCCCAGGGGCTTTTGGTGTGTTCGCTGACTGTCATCTGCGGAAGTATTATGGAATGGCTGCTGCGGCCGCTGCCGGCGCCGGAGGGCGAACCAGGGAACGTCCTCGGCCCGGTCCGGGCGCGGGTGCATGAATATGAGGAGGCTTTTTGCAGCCTTGCCAGAAGCTTTTCCAGTCTTTCCGGGACGGCTGGCAGGCCTGCCGCGGCGGGGGATACCCAAGAGACAAAAGGAATGGCCGCAGCCATACAGGATGAGGCGGTGAGCGCGGCGGATGGAAAAAGCGGCACGCTCACCGCCGACGCGAAGGCAGAGCTTTTATGGAATACCCGGCTTTCTGAAAACAGGGAAGCTATGGCTGTGCAGCTTACGGAGATGGCACAGATCATGACAGATACGGTAGAACACGCCTGGGATACGAAAAGTGACGAGGAGCTGGAGGAACATCTGAAAAAGCGGCTGAAGGCCATGGGCCTTTTGGTTCAGTCTGTCCTGGTATACTGCGAGGAGCACAGGCGCCAGGAGGTCTATCTGACCATGAGTACCCGGAGGCGCAGGTGCGTAGCGGTAAAGGATATCGCGGCGGCGCTTACAAAGCTGATGGGGAAGGCCATGATGCCCTCCAGGGACAGCCGGGCTTTTGTGGGAAATGAAAAGGTGACGGTGCTCTTCGTGGAACGCACGAATTTCCAGGTGCTGTACGGGGCGGAAAAAGCGGTAAAGGGAAAAGAACAGATTTCCGGGGATAATTTCTCTCTCCAGCACTGCCGGGAGGGGCAGTTTATCGGCGCGCTGTCCGATGGCATGGGTTCCGGGATCGCCGCTTACCGGGAGAGCGAGCTGGTGATCGATCTGCTGGAACAGTTTCTGGAGGCTGGATTTTCCAAAGAGACGGCGGTAAGGATGATCAATTCCGCGCTGCTTGTGCGGTCGGACGCCCAGATTTTTTCCACCATCGACATCGCTTCCCTTGATCTGTACACAGGAGTCTGTGAATTTCTGAAGGTGGGGGCGTCTACGACCTTTATCCGCAGGGACAGCTGGGTGGAGACGATTTCCTCCACCAGCCTGCCGGCGGGAGTGTTCCACAGGCTGGAGCCGGACTGTTCCAGCAGGAAGCTCTACGCGGGCGATATGGTGGTTATGGTGACGGACGGCGTGCTGGACGCGCTTCCAGCGGGCCATCAGGAGAGTATGATGAAGGATATCATCATGGAGCATGATACGGGAAACCCTTCCGAACTGGCAGCTTATATCCTGGGACGGATCCGCCAGTACAGAGAAAAGGAGCCTTCAGACGACATGACGGTGCTGGTGATGGGGCTTGTAAAGTATTGACTTCGGGAAAGAAAAGCCTGTATACTGAATG
Organism: uncultured Merdimonas sp.; assembly: GCA_944375885.1. GTDB lineage: Bacteria > Bacillota > Clostridia > Lachnospirales > Lachnospiraceae > Laedolimicola. Next base: position 7,049 of record CALWBB010000055.1, on the reverse strand, counting down.
CAGAGTTACGATTCATAGCCGCCGAGTGCGCATGTGGGCGGGGCGGCTGTGAATCGTAACAGTGCAGAAAATACATGCAGAATTGGGAGAAAAAGATGCTGGACAGGGTGCGGAGCTTTGCGGAAACATATCAGATGATTCAGCCGGGCGGAAAGGTGGCCGCCGGGATATCAGGCGGTCCGGATTCTGTCTGCCTGCTGCTTCTTTTGAAGGAGCTTTGCCGGGAACAGGGGGCTGATTTGTACGCAGTTCACGTACACCATGGACTGCGCGGGGCGGAGGCCGACGGGGACGAAGCCTTCGTGCGGGAGCTCTGCGCCCGGGAGCAGATTCCCTTGCGTGTCTTTTCCTTTGACGTGCGGGAGCGGGCGGCCCGGGAAGGGAGATCCCTTGAGGAGGCTGGCCGGCTCTGCCGGTACGAGGCATTCCGGGAGGAGGCAGAAAGGCTTGGCGGAGCGCGCATTGCCGTGGCCCATCACCTGGATGACCAGGCAGAGACTGTGCTTTTCCGGCTGTTCCGGGGAACCGGGCTTTTGGGCCTGTGCGGCATGGAGCCTGTGCGGGGGGATTTGATCCGGCCGCTTCTTTTTGTCCGGAGGACAGAAATTCTGGACTGGCTGCGGGAACAGGGCATTTCCTGGCGTACGGATGCTAGCAATGAAAGCATGGAATATACGAGGAACCGTATCCGGGGAGAGCTGCTTCCTTACGTGCGGACTTATATCAACTCCCAGGCAGAGCTTCATGTGGCGGAGGCTGCCCGGGAGCTCGCGCAGGTGGAGCGGTACCTGGAGCGAAAGACAGAGGAAGCTTTCCGGCTCTGCGTCCGGGAAGAGGAGCAGGGCTGCTTCCTGTTTGAGGCGGGGTTCCGGCGCCTTGATCCGGTTATTGCGAGCCGTCTGCTGCGCCGCTGCATGGAGGAGACAGGGGGACTTAAGGACGTGGAACGGATCCATATCCAGATCCTTTCAGAGCTTATGGACAGACAGACCGGAAGCCAGGCAGTTCTTCCGGGAGGACGGACGGCACGCAGGGAATACCAGGGGATCCGGCTTGAGAAAAAAGAGGCCGCCGCAGAGAGTGCCAGGGAATCTTCTGCAGAAACGTACGCGGGAGAAGGCATCCTGGTGCCAGAGATTCCAGGAAGCCTGCTGGACGGAGGCCGCGTCTGGAAATTTTCCCTGGAAAACGCGCAAAAAGATCAAATTATTCCGCAAAAAACATATACGAAATGGTTTGACTATGATAAAATAAAACAATGTCTGGTAATCCGGGGAAGAGCGCCTGGAGATTACCTGGAGATCAACAGGGAGCATGGAAGAAAAAAGCTGAAGGCTTACCTGGTGGATGAAAAGATACCGGCCGGGGAGCGGAACCGCCTGCGCCTGCTGGCGGACGGCTCCCACATTGTCTGGATTCCGGGACACCGGATCAGCGAGGGCTATAAGGTGACGGAAGATACAAGGAGAATCCTGAAAGTACAGATTAACGGAGGAGAAGAAGATGGCTGAGAAAATCAGAGTGATGATTCCAGAAGAAGAGGTAGATGCCAAAATCAGAGAACTGGGCGCCCGGATCAGCGAGAAATTCGCAGGCGAATCTGTGCATCTGATTTGCATCCTGAAGGGAAGCGTGTTCTTTGTCTGCGAGCTGGCAAAGAGAATCACGGTTCCCGTGACGATAGATTTCATGCAGGTATCGAGCTATGGCGCGGAGACAAAATCCAGCGGCGTGGTGCGCTTAAGCAAAGACCTGGACGAACCGCTCCAGGGCAAGAACGTGATTATTGTGGAGGATATCATTGATTCCGGAAGGACGCTGAACCATCTGGTGAAGCTGCTGGCACAGAGGCATCCAAAGACCATGACGCTGTGTACGCTGCTGGATAAGCCGTCCCGGAGGGTTGTGGATGTGGATGTGGAGTACACAGGCTTTCAGATTCCGGATGAATTCGTGGTAGGCTATGGCCTTGATTACGATCAGAAGTACCGGAATCTTCCCTATATCGGCGTTATCGAATTTGTGGACTAAGGGGAGGATATGATTTGAACAGCAGACAATTCCGGGTATCCGGCCTGTCCATGGTGATTATGATGGTCATCATCCTGCTTTTTGTGCAGTGGATTTCCAATATGGATATGGATAACGTATATACCTATCAACAGTTTGAGCAAGCCGTGGAAAACGAACAGGTGGCCAGCGCCGTGATCCATCCGTCAAAGGCCACGCCGACGGGTACAGTCAGCCTGACGCTTCGGGATGGATCCGAGCGCCAGGTCAATGTGCTGGATACCGTGGAGGCCCAGGAGCTGCTCTCCAGCGATTCGGAGATCCGTGTGTCCATAGCACAGGTGAGGGAGGAAAACTGGTTTGGCTCCGTGGGAGTCTCCCTGCTGGTGGCAGTGGTGACTGTGGCCTTGGTGATGATGTTCCTGAGCCGGCAGAACGGCGGAGGCGGCGGGAAGATGATGGATTTCGGCAGGAGCCGGGCCAGGATGACCACCCAGGAGCAGATTCACACGACTTTTAAGGATGTGGCAGGCCTTCAGGAGGAAAAGGAAGATTTAAAAGAAATCGTGGACTTTCTGAAGCTGCCCCAGAAATATATCCAGGTAGGCGCCCGGATCCCCAAGGGCGTGCTTCTGGAGGGCCCTCCGGGAACGGGAAAGACGCTGCTTGCGAAGGCAGTGGCAGGAGAGGCCGGCGTGCCCTTTTTCAGCATTTCCGGTTCTGATTTTGTGGAAATGTTCGTGGGCGTGGGCGCCTCCCGTGTGCGCGATCTGTTCGCGGACGCGAAGCGGAACCACCCCTGTATCGTATTTATCGACGAGATCGACGCGGTGGCGAGACGGCGCGGCACTGGCATGGGCGGCGGCCACGACGAGAGGGAGCAGACTTTGAACCAGCTTCTGGTGGAGATGGATGGTTTCGGCGTCAACGAGGGCATCATCGTGATGGCGGCCACAAACCGTGTGGATATCCTCGACCCGGCGATTTTGCGCCCCGGCCGCTTCGACCGGAAGATCGTGGTGGGCCGGCCGGATGTGCGCGGCAGGGAGGAGATCCTTAAGGTACACGCCAAGAACAAGCCGCTGGCTGAGGATGTGGATTTAAAGCAGGTCGCCCAGACCACCGCAGGTATGACTGGAGCGGATCTGGAAAACCTTCTGAACGAGGCGGCGATCTTCGCGGCCAGGGACAGCCGCCCCTATATCATGCAGGAAGACATCCGCAAGGCCTTCGTCAAGGTGGGGATCGGCGCTGAGAAGAAGAGCCGCGTGGTGTCGGAAAAGGAAAAGCGGATCACGGCCTACCACGAGGCGGGCCATGCGATTCTCTTCCATGTGCTGCCGGATGTGGGCCCTGTCTACAGCGTGTCGATCATTCCTACCGGAATCGGCGCGGCCGGCTATACGATGCCGCTGCCGGAAAAGGACGAGATGTTCAATACAAAGGGCCGGATGCTCCAGGATATCGAGGTATCCCTGGGCGGCCGTATCGCTGAGGAGCTGGTCTTCGATGATATCACCACGGGGGCTTCCCAGGACATCAAGCAGGCCACCCGCGTGGCCCGGGCCATGGTGACGAAATACGGCATGTCCGACGAGCTTGGCCTGGTAAGCTACGATTCCGACGAGGAAGTTTTTATCGGGCGGGATTTTGGCCATACCAAGACCTACGGCGAGGACGTGGCCGGGAAGATCGACGCGGAGATCAAGCGGATCGTAGATGAGTGCTACGAGAAGGCGAAGAAGATCATCCTGGATAACCGGAAGGTGCTGGACGCGGCGGCGGAGCTTTTGCTTGAAAAGGAAAAAATTTCCAGAGAAGAATTTGAAGCCCTGTTCGACCAGCCGGAGACGGCGTAAGAGGCGGAAAGCCTGGGGGTTTACCCTGCCGGGAAATGAGGGAAAAAAGCGGGATAATTTGTGCAGTTCGTCATTATGACGAAAATGAATTGTAAGATATGCATAAAAACAAATCATGATTTTTGTGAAGTTTATGCACACTTCTCTCGAAACCATGTTATAATAATACTCGTAAAACCCCCAATACATTATATAGTTTTTGCTACACCCCATAAGTAAAAGAAATACCTTCTCCTGAAACAGACAGCGTAAGCTGTCTGTTTCACTTTGCAGGGTACTATTTGCGGAAGCGGCTGTAAATAGTACCCTTTGTAGTGAAAAAACTATTGTAATCCTGAATAAGCTATTATAAAATATTAAGATACGGGAGAAGTGCAGAAAGAGGGAGAGCATGGGTAAGATTAACCAGGAAGCGCTTTACGCGGATGAATCCAGCGTGTACCGGATTCCGCTTGAGGCGAATACAGGGGATAGGGTGAAACTGCGGTTCCGTACGGGAAAGGATAACGTGGATAAAGTTCTCGTTATCAGCGGGAACCAGCGCTGGGCTATGAAAAAGGTCTGTTCCAGGGGACGTTTTGACTACTATGAGACGTATGTGGACGTGGATACAGAGACCGTCCACTATTTTTTTGAAATCCGTTCCGGGGAAGAACGGCTCTTTTACAATAAAAAGAAGGTGACGGACGACCTGCAGGGGGACTATTCCTTTGGGATCGTGCCGGGATTTTCCACGCCGGACTGGGCCAAGGGCGCGGTCATGTACCAGATTTATGTGGACCGCTTCCGCAACGGCGATCCGTCCAACGATGTGCTGACTGGGGAGTACAGCTACATCGACGAGCAGGTGGAGCGGATCGAGGACTGGAGCCAGTATCCGAAGGCCATGGATGTGCGCTGTTTTTACGGCGGCGATCTGCAGGGAATCCTTGACAAGCTGGACTATCTGCAGGATCTGGGCGTGGAAGTCATCTATATGAATCCGATTTTCGTGTCCCCGTCCAACCACAAGTATGACTGCCAGGACTACGACTATATCGATCCGCATTTTACAGTGATAAAAAATGACGGCGGGGAGCTTCTGCCCCCCGGCGAGCTGAACAACCAGAAGGCCACGAAGTATATCCAGCGCGTGGTGAATAAGGAGAATCTGGAGGCCAGCAACCAGTTTTTCATCCATTTTGTGGAGGAGGTTCACAAGCGGGGCATGCGCGTCTTGCTGGACGGCGTGTTCAACCACTGCGGATCCTTCAACAAATGGCTGGATCGGGAGCGGCTCTATGAGGGTGACGGGGATTACGAGAAGGGCGCCTATGTGTCGGAGAAGAGCCCCTACCGGAATTTCTTCAAATTCAACAACGCCCACGAATGGCCCTATAATGATTATTACGACGGCTGGTGGGGCCACAAGACTCTGCCGAAGCTTTACTATGAGAATTCCCGGGAGCTTTATGATTATATCATGGGCATCGGCCGCAAATGGGTGTCCCCGCCCTACAACGTGGACGGCTGGAGGCTGGACGTGGCTGCGGATCTGGGATTTTCGGAAGAGTTCAACCACAAATTCTGGAAGGATTTCCGCAGAAACGTCAAGGAGGCCAATCCGGACGCCGTGATCTTCGCGGAGCATTACGGGAACGCGGCAGCCTGGCTCAAGGGCGACGAGTGGGATTCCGTGATGAATTACGACACCTTCATGGAGCCGATCACCTGGTACCTGACAGGAATGGAAAAGCACAGCGACGCCTGCAATCCGGCCCTGCTGAACAATATGGAGGTTCTCCTGAAAACCCTGGAGGATAAAGCGCCGGCCTTTTACGGCCAGTCTTTCCTGGTGGCCATGAACCAGCTTTCCAACCACGACCATTCCCGTTTCCTGACGCGGACGAACCATAAGGTGGGCCGCGTGGGCGAGCTGGGAAGCGAGGCGGCGGAGGAAGGCGTGTCGAAGGCTGTGTTCCGGGAAGCGGTGGCGATCATGCTGACCTGGCAGGGAGCTCCGACCATTTATTACGGAGACGAGGCCGGAGTCTGCGGCTTCACGGACCCGGACAGCCGCCGGACCTATCCCTGGGGCCATGAAGATCAGGAGCTGATTCAGTATCACAGGGAGCTGATCCGCATCCGCCGGGAGAATCCAGCCTGCCGCTGGGGCTGCGCCCAGGGGCTGTACATGGAGGGCGGCTATTTTTCCTACGGAAGGTTCCTGGACGGAAACTATGTCGTCACAGTGATTAACAATACAGAAGAGGGAAAGAAGATGGAGATTCCGGTCTGGATCATCGAGGTGCCGGATAAGGTGCTGATGCGCCGCCACATTCTTTCCACAGAGGAAGGCTTTACGCTGGAGGAGGCCAATTATCTGGTCAGCGACGGCATGATTGAGATCTTCATGCTGCCCCACTCGGCCGCCGTCCTCAGCTACACAGAGGAAAAGACCCTGGAGACAACGGTGAAGACGGAGGGCATGTTTGCCCGCTTCCGCGGCCGGATAGGGCGCGACCGCCGCAAGGCCGAGGGCCCCAAGGGGCCGTACCGCCAGCCCCGCAGGAGGAATTTTTCTTAAGAGAGACATCATAAATGGACAAAAGGCAGGGGGCAGCCGCGCGGATTCATCCGCGCGGCTGCCCCCGCATTTCTGTATCCTTTTACTTATAGAATGATTTGTATTTCTCTTCAAATGCTGCGGGCTCCATATTTGCTTCCTGTGCCGCGGCAGTGATACTGATAAGCCCCTTTTTTACCAGTCTAAATAGAGTTTTTAAAGTGCCTTCTTCTATTCCCTTTTCTAAAATCCCGGCACTAAGATTGCACATACGTTTCACCTCCCGATTGATTTCTTCTGTAACACTGATATGAAATTCTTCCGAAAGTATCTTTTTCTTATCCTCTGCCGTACGGGTAGGGGAAAACATGCTGCTTAAGAGGCGTATCGCGTCGTCCTCGCTGTGTTCTCCCTCAGCGCCCAGGCGCATGACAATAACTCTGATTAAATCGTAGCTTTCCTTTTCTTCCTGATATGTACCGCGTCTGCATTTTTCTGAAAACGAGTATTCATTAATTGAGTCCGAGCGGCTGACAGCTGTGTTCTCACAGATCCATAGTTACTGTACTTAAATAGTATCATCTGTTTTTGCAAAAATCAAATCCTGTGATAAAAAATTCTTGACACTGCCCGTA
>CALWBB010000054.1 GCA_944375885.1 uncultured Merdimonas sp. | reverse complement strand
TGAGAAAGACGAAGATTATCTGTACGTTAGGGCCTGCTTCAGACAGTGAGCAGGTGATCCGGGAGCTGATGCTGGCTGGCATGAATGTGGCGAGACTGAATTTCTCCCACGGCAGCCATGAGGAGCAGAAGAGAAAGGCGGATCTGGTAAAGAAGGTGCGTGAGGAGCTTAGCCTTCCGGTGGCGCTTCTGCTGGACACCAAGGGCCCAGAGATCCGTACCGGGATGCTGGAGAACGGCAAGGTGGAGCTGAAAAAGGGACAGAGCTTTGTGCTGACCACCGAGGATATCCTGGGAAACGAAGGAATTGTCTCGATTACTTATAAAGAGCTGGTAAATGACGTAAAGCCGGGAGATTCGATCCTGATCGACGACGGCCTGATTGGCATGAAGGTCAGCAAGGTGACGGAGAAGGAGATCTTCTGCGTGGTGGAGAATGGCGGCATGATTTCCAATAAAAAAGGAATCAATGTGCCGGGCGTGAATTTAAGCATGCCCTTCATCAGCCAGAAGGATTATGACGATATTGTGTTTGCCGTGGAGGAAGGCTTCGATTATATCGCCGCTTCCTTTACCAGGACGGCGGACGACATTCTGGAGATCCGCAAGATTCTGGAGGAAAAGGGCTGCCAGAGCATCAAGATTATTGCCAAGATTGAGAACCTGCAGGGCGTGGAGAATATCGACGAGATCCTGCGGGTGTCCGACGGCATCATGATCGCCCGGGGCGACATGGGCGTGGAGATCCCGCTGGAGGATGTGCCGGTGATCCAGAAGATGCTGATCCGCAAGATCTTCGAGACCGGAAAGCCGGTGATCACGGCGACCCAGATGCTGGATTCCATGATCAAGAACCCGCGCCCGACCCGCGCGGAGACTACCGACGTGGCGAACGCCATTTACCAGGGAACCAGCGCCATCATGCTCTCCGGCGAGACGGCCAACGGACAGTATCCGGTGGAGGCCCTGAAGACCATGGTGAAGATTGCCCTGCGGACTGAGGCGGACATGGATTTTGACGGCCGTTTCAAGCGCCGCACCCTGATGGATCGGCCGGACATCACCAACGCGGTCTCCCATGCGACCTGTACGACGGCTGTGGATCTCCACGCGGCGGCGATCATCACAGTTACCAAGTCCGGAAGGACAGTGGGCATGGTGTCCAAGCATCATCCGGGCTGCATGATTATCGGCTGCTGTATGGATGATTATGTGTGCCGCCAGCTGAACCTGTACTGGGGCGTACAGCCGCTGCTTTTGGAAAAGGAGACGGACGCGGAGACGCTGTTCCGCAAGGCCGTGGAGGCGGCGGAGCGGGCCGGCCTGGTGAAGAGGGGAGACCTGACGGTTCTGACGGCCGGCGTGCCGCTGGGCGTGACGGGCACCACGAACCTTATCAAGGTGCAGGTGGCAGGACGGATCCTCGTCACCGGAGACGGCATTACCAAGAAGAAGGTCAGCGGCTCCCTCTGCGTGGTAAAGGACGCGGAGGAGCTGAAGAAGAATTTCCGCGCGGGCGATATCATCGTGGCGCCTGAGACCACCAATGAGATGCTGTCTCAGATGCGGGCGGCCTCTGGCCTGATTGTAGAGCAGAAGGGGGACAATTCCCATGCGGCCATCGTAGGGCTGACCCTGGACATTCCGGTGATCGTGGGCGCAGGCAACGCGACAGATATCCTGAAGGACGGCGCCGTGGTGCTGGTGGACGCGGAGACAGGAACCGTATCCAGCAATAGCTGAGAAATCCCTGCGAAAGCTGAACGGAGCCGGTCCGGGCTGGCTGCCCGGGACTGGCTCGGGAAATCAATTTACGGAAGGAATCACAAAGGAAGGAAAATTCATGGCTGAAGTCACACCCATGATGCAGCAGTACCTTAAGACGAAGGAACAGTATAAGGACTGCATTTTGTTCTATCGCCTGGGCGATTTTTATGAGATGTTCTTTGACGACGCGAAGCTGGTGTCCAAGGAGCTGGAGCTTACATTAACAGGAAAGAGCTGTGGATTAGAGGAACGCGCACCCATGTGTGGCGTTCCTTATCATGCTGTAGAGGGATATCTGAACCGTCTGGTTTCCAGAGGCTACAAGGTGGCCATCTGCGAGCAGGTGGAGGATCCCAAGGAGGCCAAGGGCCTGGTGGCCCGGGACGTGGTGCGCATCGTCACGCCTGGCACGAATCTGAGTACGGCGGATGAGACGAAGAACAATTACCTCATGTGCATCGTCTACCTCTCGGACCGCTATGGGATTTCCACGGCGGATATCACCACGGGAGATTATCTGGTCACGGAGGTGGATTCGGAGCGGAAGCTCCTGGATGAGATCAATAAATTCGCGCCGGCGGAGATCGTCTGCAACGAAGCCTTTTCCATGAGCGGCGTGGATCTGGAGGATCTGAAATTCCGCCTGAATATCGCGGTCTATCCCCTGGAGGCCTGGTATTTCGACGATGAGCTGTGCCGGAATACGCTGCTGGAGCATTTCGGCGTGGCGGATCTTTCGGGACTGGGGCTTCGGGACTTGAGCTGCGGCGCCATCGCGGCGGGCGCCCTTCTGAAATATCTCTATGAGACCCAGAAGACGACGCTTTCCCACCTGACCCACCTGCAGCCCTATACCATCGGGAAATACATGATCATCGACAGCTCCAGCCGCAGAAACCTGGAGCTGACGGAGACCTTAAGGGAAAAGCAGAAACGGGGTTCCCTTCTGTGGGTGCTGGACAGGACGAAGACGGCCATGGGGGCGAGAACCTTACGCGCCATGGTGGAGCAGCCCCTGATTGACCGGACGGAGATCGAGAAGCGCCATGAGGCCATCGCGGAGCTGAACGCCCACGTGATCACCCGGGAGGAGCTGCGGGAGTATCTGAATCCCATCTATGATCTGGAGCGCCTCATCGGCCGCATCAGCTACCAGACGGCGAACCCGCGGGATCTGATCGCCTTTCGGACTTCCCTGGAGATGCTGCCCCACATTCATACGCTGCTGGAGGACTTCCATTCGCCGCTGCTTTCGGAGCTGCGGGAGGAGATGGATGTGCTTTCGGATCTCCGGGAGCTAATCGCGGAGGCCATCCGGGAGGATCCGCCCATTTCCATCCGGGACGGGGACATCATCCGGGACGGCTACCATGAGGATGTGGACCGCTACCGGAAGGCCAAGACGGAGGGAAAGAGCTGGCTTGCGAAGCTGGAGGCCAAGGAACGGGAAAAGACAGGCATCAAAAACCTGAAGATCAAATACAATAAGGTGTTCGGCTATTACCTGGAGGTCACGAATTCCTATAAGGACATGGTGCCGGATACCTGGATGCGAAAGCAGACCCTGACGAACGCGGAGCGCTATATCACGCCGGAGCTTAAAGAGCTGGAGGATACCATCCTGGGCGCGGAGGACAAGCTGACCTCCCTGGAGTACGGCCTGTTCTGCGAGCTGCGGGAGCGGATCGCTTCCCAGGTGCTCCGGATCCAGAAGACCGCCAAGGCAGTGGCCCTGGTGGACGTATTCGCCTCCCTGGCCTTTGTGGCGGAGCGGAACCATTACGTGCGCCCGGTGATGAATGAAAAGGGAATCATCGAGATCAAGGGCGGCCGCCACCCGGTGGTGGAGCGCATGATTGAAAACGATATGTTTATCCCCAACGACACCTTCCTGGACAACGGGCAGAACCGGATTTCCGTCATCACAGGCCCCAATATGGCCGGAAAATCTACCTATATGCGCCAGACGGCCCTGATCGTGCTGATGGCCCAGGTGGGCAGCTTCGTGCCTGCGGACAAGGCGAAGATTGGCATTGTGGACCGCATTTTTACGAGGGTGGGCGCCTCGGACGACCTGGCCTCTGGACAGAGCACCTTTATGGTGGAGATGACCGAGGTGGCGAATATCCTGCGGAACGCTACTCCTGCAAGCCTTCTGATTCTTGACGAAATCGGCCGGGGAACGAGTACCTTTGACGGCCTGGCCATCGCCTGGGCAGTCATCGAATATATCAGCAATCCGAAAATCCTGGGGGCGAAGACCCTGTTCGCCACCCATTACCATGAGCTGACGGAGCTGGAGGGCAGCCTGCCCGGGGTGAAGAATTACTGCATCGCGGTCAAGGAAAAGGGCGACGATATCGTATTCCTGCGAAAAATCATCCGGGGCGGGGCGGATAAGAGCTACGGCATCCAGGTGGCGAAGCTGGCAGGCGTCCCGGATCCGGTGATTGCCCGGGCAAAGGAGCTTGTGGAGGAGCTAAGCGAGGCCGACATCTCTGTGAAGCCAAGGTCCGTCCCGGTGGAGACGGAGCCGGACATGGAGGTGGATCAGATTTCCCTGTTTGACACGGTAAAAGACGACGACATTATCACGGAGCTGCGGGATATGGACTTAGGAAACATGACGCCTCTGGAGGCGCTGAATACCATATACCGGCTGCAGAATAAGATAAAGAACAGGTGGTGAGCAGATGAACCGGATTCAGGTGCTGGATCAGAAGACCATTGACCAGATCGCGGCAGGCGAGGTGATCGAGCGCCCGGCCTCCGTGGTCAAGGAGCTGGTGGAAAATTCCATAGACGCGGGAGCCACGGCAGTCACTGTGGAGATCCGGAACGGCGGCACCTCCTTTATCCGCGTCACGGACAATGGAAGCGGCATCGAAGGCGATCAGGTGGCGATGGCCTTTCTGCGCCATTCCACCAGCAAGATCCGGGCGGTGGAGGATTTGTTCCATGTGGCCTCCCTGGGGTTTCGGGGCGAGGCCCTCTCAAGCATCGCCTCGATTGCCATGGTGGAGCTGATTACGAAGACGGCGGACGCCGAAGAAGGCGTCCGCTATGTGATAGAGGGGGGCGCGGAAAAGAAGCTGGAGGAGACGGCGGCGCCGGACGGCACCACCTTCCTGGTGCGCAGCCTCTTTTACAATACCCCGGCCCGCCGGAAATTCCTGAAATCTCCCATGACAGAAGCGGGCTATGTGAGCGAGCTGATGGAGCGGCTGGCCCTGTCCCGCCCGGATATCTCCTTCCAGTTCATCACGAACGGGCAGACGAAGCTTCACACCTCCGGAAACCACAACCTGAAGGACGTGATTTACCACATCTACGGGCGGGACGTGGCTGCCAATCTGGCGCAGGTCGAGGCGGAGCAGGGGCCGGTGCGCATCAGCGGCTTTGTCGGAAAGCCCGTGGTCTCCCGGGGAAACAGAAGCTATGAAAATTATTTCATCAATGGCCGCTATATCCGCAGCAACCTCATCGCGAAGGGCATCGAGGAGGGCTACCGAACCTTTCTGATGCAGCACAAATACCCCTTTACGGCCCTGCATTTCTCCATCGACGGGAGCCTTCTGGATGTAAACGTCCACCCCACAAAGATGGAGTTGCGCTTCTCCAACCAGGAGGAGCTGTACCGCTTCGTGCGGGATACGGTGCGCCAGGCCCTGATGGAGCGGGAGCTGATCCCGGAAGTGAAGCTGACAGAGGAGCCGGATCCTGGGAAGCAGCAGGAAATAAAACAGCAGGAGAAGCTGCCAGAAAAGCAGCCGGAAAAGGAAAGACCGGATCCGGCTTCCCGCCTGGCAGGAGAAGCTGCCGCGAAGCGGGAAGCCGCGCCTTCCACGCCTCAGGAGCGGAACCTGGAATACTTCCTGGCTGAGATGCGAAAAAGAGTGACCGGGGAATTCAAGAAGAAAGAGCAGGAGAAGGCGGAGCGGGAAAAGACTGAGCAGAAAAGGACTGAGCAGGAGAAGGCCGGGCAGGAGAGAACGGAGCGGGAAGCTCCTGCTCAGGAGAACGCCAGGCAGGAGAGAGCCTGCGGCAGCCCAGACGGTGAGATCCTCCGGGAAAGCGGAAGCTACGGCCTGAAGCCTTCTGGAAAACCGCAGTCGCAGGCGGCTTTGGCAGAGGCGCGTCCGCAGTATTCCGAGCCGCCGCTGCCGGAAGGCGAGCCGGAGCAGCTCGACCTTTTTGAGCAGCGCCTGTTAAATCCGGCCACAAAATCCGATATCCGCATCATCGGCCAGCTGTTTGACACCTACTGGCTGGTGCAGTTCGAGGATAAATTTTATATGATCGATCAGCATGCGGCCCATGAAAAGGTGCTCTACGAGCGGACGCTGAAAAGTCTGGCGGATAAGGAAATCACCTCCCAGATGGTAAGCCCGCCCCTGATTCTCACCCTGTCCATGCAGGAGGCGGAAAAGCTCTCTGCGTACCAGGATTATTTCCGGGAGCTGGGCTTTGAGATCGAGCCCTTCGGCGGGAAGGAATATGCGGTCAGCGCGGTTCCGGCCAATCTGTACGGGCTGGCGGAGAAGGATTTATTCCTGGAACTTCTGGACGGCCTGGAATACGTAAGCGGCAGGAATACGCAGATGATTCTGGAAAAAATCGCGTCCATGTCCTGCAAGGCGGCGGTCAAGGGAAACCAGCGCATGAGCGCGGCGGAGGCGAAGGCTCTGATCGAGGAGCTCCTCACCCTGGAGAACCCCTATAACTGCCCCCACGGGCGGCCGACGATTATCTCCATGACAAAGCAGGAGATTGAGAAGAAATTCAAGCGGATTGTGTAAGATATGTGAGAAAAGAAGGAGAAGCTATGAATCCTGTGGTTTCCATCATTGTACCGGTGTACAATGCGAAGGAATATCTGCGGCGCTGCGTGGACAGCATACTCGGGCAGGAGTATACGGATTTTGAGCTGCTGCTGATCGACGACGGCAGCCAGGACGGCTCCGGCGCCATCTGCGACGAGTACGCCGCGAAGGATATGCGGGTCCGGGTGATCCACAAGGAAAACGGCGGCGTGTCGGCGGCCCGGAACCTGGCGATGAAAAACGCCAGGGGAACCTATCTTCAGTTTGCGGACAGCGACGACTGGATCACGCCGGACGCCACGAAGCTCCTGGTGCGCACGGCAGAGGAGGAAAACTGCGACCTGGTGATCTCGGATTTCTACCGGGTGGCGGGAGAGCGTGTTTCCCAGAAAGGGGATATCGACGAAGATGGCTGCATGACGAAGGAGCAGTTTGCCGCCCACATGATGGAAAACCCGGCGGATTTCTATTACGGCGTGCTCTGGAATAAGCTGTACCGCCGGGAGATTATTGAAAGGCACCATCTGCAGATGAACGCGGAAATCAGCTGGTGCGAGGATTTTATGTTCAATCTGGAGTACATCCGCTTCGCGGAGCGCTTCTGCGTGCTGCGTGCCCCGGTCTACTATTATGTGAAGCGAAAGGGCTCCCTGGTCAGCCAGGGCAACAGCCTGGCCAGAACGATCCAGATGAAGCTGACGGTCTTTGAATATTATCACAGCTTCTATAAAGAAGTGCTGGATGAAGAGGAGTACGAAAAGAAACGCCTGCAGGTCTACCGCTTCCTGGTGGACGCGGCCGGAGACGGAACCGTAGGGATCCCCTTCCTTCCCGGTACCAAGCGTTTGGGAGACGAGAGGGCGGGCGTAAGCGCCGACGCCATCAAGGGCGAGGGCGTGCTTTCGGATTTGTACCGGGAACGCAAGCTTCTGGAGCGCTATCTGGAGGCGGCTGCCTTAAAATGCGGGCTGACGGTTCCTGAGATGACGGTGCTTCTGTACCTGAGCCATTCTGAAGAAATCATCACCCGAAAAGAACTGGCAGATTTCGCGGGAATATCCCGAAGAAACCTTGGCATGCAGCTGCAGAGGCTTGCCATGCGGGGACTGATCTGCCAGGAGGAACTGGCGGCCGAGCCGCAGGAAGAAAAGAAAAAGGACAAGGCAAAGAAGAAGGAAAAAGCCCGGAAAAAGAAGGAACAGAAGGAAAAGAAGGACAGAGAGAAAAGGCTGCGTATCTCCTTCCTCCCGGCTGCGGAGCCGATCCTGGAGGAGCTGGCCGTGGTGGAGTGGGACTATGACAACGCAAGGTTTAGCGGCTTTGACGAGGAAGAGCTGATCCAGTATACACGGCTGGCGGAAAAGATGAAGAGGAACATGCAGAGAATCCTGTCCCCGGGAAGGAGCGTATGATGGCTGGGAAAGGAAGAAGGAAGGCCGCGAACTGCGAATACTGCGGCAACTACGTTTATGACGAGGATTACGGCTACTACGTCTGCGAGATGGATCTGGATGAGGACGAGATGCGCCTCTTTATTCAGGGGAGCTTCCACGAATGTCCCTATTTCCAGTACGGGGACGAGTACCGGATCGTGAGAAAACAGATGTAAAAGAAGCAGGAGGGGATTGGCAGCTGGCGCGATTCCCTCATTTTTTGTGACATATATTAAAAAAATTCCCTCATTTTTTTGTAATACTCCACATGTAATTCCCTCATTTTTTGTAAAACGATTGTTTTTCTTTTCAAAACTGCGTATAATAGTCTTATCAGAACAGAGGTGGCGTGTATGCAGTATTTAAAGAGGAAAATAGACAGTTTTCTGGAAGAATGGAAGGAAGAAGAGGACAAGAAGCCCCTGATCGTGAAGGGGCCGAGACAGGTGGGGAAGACGGAGTCAATCCGGCATTTCGCCCGGGAGCATTACAGCAGTATTATAGAAATTAATTTTGTGGAAGAGCCCAAATACAAAACGATTACGGCGGACGGCTACCGGGTAGATGATCTTATAAAAAATATTTCTCTTCTTGATCCGTCAAAACAGTTTGCACAGGGGAAAACCCTGCTCTTTTTTGACGAGCTGCAGGAGTTCCCGGAGATAGCCACAGCGCTGAAGTTTTTCGCGACTGACGGCAGATTTGATGTGATTTGCAGCGGCTCCCTTCTGGGCGTAAATTACAGAAGGATTGAAAGCAACAGCGTCGGTTACAAAAAGGATTTTGAAATGTATTCCATGGATTTTGAAGAGTTTATCTGGGCAAAGGGATATGAATCCTCTTTTGTGCAGGAGCTTCTGGTACACATGGAAGAGCAGAAGCCTTTTCGCGAGGTACAGCTGGATGTTTTAAATTCTTTTTTTATGGATTACTGTGTGCTGGGCGGCATGCCCGCCGTGGTAAGGGCCTATATAGAAAAGGGGACGTTTGAAGGCTCGCTTGGGACGCAGCGGCAGCTTTTGGCGGATTACAAAGAAGATATTCGGAAATACGCGGAAGGTATGGATCAGACGCGGACCTTAAATGTATTTAATCAAATCCCTCCCCAGCTTGCGAAGGAGAATAAAAAATTTCAGATTACCAAAGTAGCTTCAGGGGCCCGGTTTAAGGACTACCGGGGCTGCATCGAATGGCTGAAGGACGCAGGAATCATAAATGTATGTTACTGTATGAATTTTCCGGAGCTCCCGCTGCGTGGAAATTATGATGAAAGCAAATATAAGCTGTATTTTGCGGACAGCGGCCTTCTGGTGGCTATGCTGGATGAAGAGGCGCAGGAAGATCTGCGGGCCAACAGAAATCTGGGAGTGTATAAGGGAGCGCTGTACGAAAATATCGTAGGAGAAGCGTTTGTAAAAAGCGGTCTGGAGCTGTATTACTATAAACGTGAGGATTCCACGCTGGAGGCAGATTTTTTTGCACGGACAGCGTCGGAGCTGGTTCCGGTGGAGGTTAAGGCGGCAAATGGCCGCGCCAAGTCCCTGCGCACTTTGATAGAAAGCGAGAAGTATGAGGACATTCACTGGGGAGTGAAATTTGTAAAGGGAAATCTGGGCTTCGAGAACCAGATCTATACCTTTCCCTATTTCTGCGCCTTCCTGCTGAAGAGGTGGCTGAGGAGCAGGTAAATGGATAAAATAGAAAAATAAAAAAAGAATAAAGTGCTTGCTTTTTGAAAGAAAGTAATGTAGGATATTAAAAGAAAACAAAATTGTACAAACGACAGGGAATAAGGGAGTAGTTGGCGCCTCTGGCGTAGCAGAATCAACATCATGACAGAGATGTCTGTCTGGTTTTGTTTGAAATGACGAGACTTATCCGCAGGAAAGCTTCTTGTGGATAGGTCTTTTTTGTTTATCTGGCTGTCTGTGAAGCTGTGAGGGGAAAGGAGAAGGGAAGGCTGATGAGAAAAGGGAAAAAGAACCGCCGCCCGCCGCCGGGATAAGCCAAAGGATGTTGGACAAAATAGGCAATAAATGATATGATGAATGAAACTGTACGGCTGCCGGGGCATTTCGGGCACGGGCGGCCGCGGGACAGAAGAAAACGAGGCGTGGGAAACGCCCGGACAGGAGGAAACGTGAAAGAATATCTGGAAAGTGTAGAAGAGGTATTGAAGGAGCAGAATTCCTCGGAAGAAGGACTAAGCTCCCAGGAAGCCGAGAAAAGGCTTGCGCAGTATGGAAGGAACCGGCTGGAGGAGGGAAAGAAGGATTCCCTTCTGAAGCGGTTTTTAAATGAGCTGGCGGATCCGATGATCATCATCCTGATCGTAGCGGCTGTCATCTCCGGTATTACGGCGGCTTATGAGGGAGAGTCCTTTGCGGACGTCATCATCATCATGGCCGTGGTTATCATCAACGCGGTGCTGGGCGTAGTCCAGGAGAGCAAGGCGGAAGCGGCTATCGCGGCCCTGCAGGAGATCGCGGCGGCCACCAGCAAGGTGATGCGCGACGGCAAGCTGGTTACGCTTAAGAGCGAAGAGCTGGTTCCTGGCGATATCGTGGTGCTGGAGGCGGGCGACGCGGTGCCGGCCGACGGACGTATCATCGAATGTGCCAGCATGAAGATTGAGGAGGCGGCCCTGACAGGAGAGTCTGTGCCGGTCAACAAGCTGGTGGGCCTTCTGCAGCTGGAGGGCCAGAAGGACATTCCGCTGGGCGACCGCAAGAACATGGTTTACATGGGTTCCAC
Source organism: uncultured Merdimonas sp. (assembly GCA_944375885.1). Taxonomy (GTDB): domain Bacteria; phylum Bacillota; class Clostridia; order Lachnospirales; family Lachnospiraceae; genus Laedolimicola. The sequence goes on along the minus strand of CALWBB010000054.1, from coordinate 4,428 downwards.
AGTAGTGTACGGACGCGGCAAGGCCGTGATTACGGGAACCGGTATGCATACGGAGATGGGTAAGATCGCCTCCGCCCTGGCCCAGGCCAAGGACGAAGAGACTCCGCTGCAGCTGAAGCTGAACCAGCTCAGCAAGATTCTTACCGTGCTGGTAGTGGGAATCTGCGTGGTGATTTTCGCGGTAGGACTTCTTAGGTCTGGTATCAGCGGAGACGCGATTCTGGATACCTTTATGGTAGCGGTTTCCCTGGCGGTGGCGGCGATTCCGGAGGGACTGGCAGCCGTGGTGACCATCGTGCTTTCCATCGGCGTGACGAACATGTCGAAGCGCAACGCCATCATCCGCAAGCTGACGGCTGTGGAGACGCTGGGATGTACGCAGATTATCTGCTCGGATAAGACCGGTACCCTGACCCAGAACAAGATGACCGTCGTGGAGCATGTGGCGGACGACGAAAAGGAGCTGGAGATCGGCATGGCCCTCTGTTCCGACGCGGAATGGGACGCGCAGGCCGGCCAGGCTGTGGGCGAGCCCACCGAGTGCGCCCTGGTCAACGACGCGGCAAAGAACGGCTATGAGAAGACACAGCTGAAGGAAGCGTATCCCCGCGTAGGAGAAGCTCCCTTCGATTCCATGCGTAAGATGATGTCTACCGTTCATCAGACTGCGGACGGAAACATCGTACAGTATACAAAGGGAGCGCCCGACGAGGTGCTCAAGCGCTGTACCTACGCGGTTCAGAGCGGACAGCGTGTCGCCATGACAGAGGAGGTGAAGGCCTCCATCCTGGCTTCCAACAAGGCCATGGCAGACAAGGCCCTGCGCGTGCTCTGCTGCGCGAAGAGGGACTGGGATACGGTTCCCGCCAATACGGAGCCGGAATTCCTGGAGCAGGATCTGACCTACATCGGACTTTCCGGCATGATCGATCCGGTCCGTCCGGAGGTCAAGGCGGCCATCGTAGAATGTGGGGAGGCCGGCATCCGGCCGATTATGATTACCGGAGACCACAAGGATACGGCAGTGGCTATCGGTATGGAGCTTGGCATTATCTCCAGCCCGGATCAGGCCATCACAGGCGCCCAGCTGGACGAGATGGATGATGAAGAATTTGGCCGCCGGATAGAGGAGTTTTCCGTATACGCCCGCGTGCAGCCGGAGCATAAGGTCCGCATCGTAAAGGGCTGGAAGGCCAAGGGCATGATTACGGCCATGACCGGAGACGGTGTAAACGACGCGCCCTCCATCAAGAGCGCGGACATCGGCGTGGGCATGGGTATCACCGGAACCGACGTAACGAAGAACGTGGCTGACATGGTTCTGGCGGACGATAATTTCGCCACCATCGTGTCTGCGGTAGAGGAAGGACGCCGGATCTACGCGAACATCCGAAAAGCCATCCAGTTCCTTCTGGCCTCCAACCTGGCCGAGGTGCTGGCGATCTTCTTCGCGACCCTGATTGGCTTTACGATCCTGGAGCCGGTGCACCTGCTCTGGATCAACCTGATTACCGACTGCTTCCCGGCCCTGGCCCTTGGAATGGAGAAGAGCGAGGCAGACATCATGAAGCGCAAGCCCCGTGATCCGAAGGAAGGCATCTTCGCGGGCGGCATGGGCTTTGATGTCTTCTTCCAGGGACTGATTGTAACCATCCTGGTGATGGTTTCCTACCTGCTGGGCCACTACATCGATAGAGGCGTCTGGGAGTTCGTGGACAGCCCGGACGGAACGACGATGGCGTTCCTGACCCTGTCCATGGTGGAGATTTGCCACTCCCTGAATATGAGAAGCCGCCGCGGCTCCATCTTCAAGCTGACGAACCACAATAAGTTCCTCTACGGAGCCATGATTGTATCCCTGATCCTGACGACCGTCGTGATCGAGGTTCCGTTCATCGCGGCAGCCTTCCAGTTCACGCCGATCGATCTGAACGAGTACGCGATTGCCCTCGGACTTGCGATCCTGATTATCCCGATTATGGAGGTCGTGAAGGCTATCCAGAGAAAGGTCGAGAAAAACGCGTAAAAGGATGCGTAAAACGCATAAGAGAAGGCGGATAGAGAAGACAGAAAAATAGAAAAAACAGAAAAAGGCGGCGAAAAGCCGACTGGCAAAGGGGCGCCGCCCGGTCATCAGACTTTGATGACCGGGCGGCTTTTCAGTACCGCCTGCTGATGTCCCGGTAACGGCTCTGGCGCGTCAGGGTTTCATCTGCGGCGCAGAGCTTGTCCGCGATACAGAGGATGATGCTTTCCCGGAAGACGGGAGGCCGGAGGTTGAGAGGGAACATGTGCTTTGCGATCATGTCCCGTTCGATCTCTCCCAGGGCAAAATCGCGGGAGGCGTTGCGCAGGGCCCGGCGGGCGTGGAAAAAGCCGTGGAGCCGGTGGCTTTTGTCCGGCACATGCCAGTCGTAGAGAAAGTAATCGTGCAAAAGAGCGCCCCGGACCAGGGCCCGTTCATTCAGCCGGATCTTCAGATAGCGGTGCAGGAGCCTGGCGATCAGGAGGCAGGCGCAGGCCACGGCGATGGAATGCGCGAATACGGAGACCTCCCCGTGCTGGAGAAAATCCTTTTCCAGCTGCATGCCTGGAGAATACAGAATGTCAGCCCCGTATCGCAGAAGCTTCCTGTGATAGATGATTTCCCGCATGGTAAGCCTCCTTTCGCGGCAAAATAATTCTATGGGGAGCCGGATTTTATAGAGGAGCCGGATTCCACAGCCTGTGCAGGCCGGTCAGAATTTCCACGGAGCGTACCGACATTTCCTCTGTCATGACGGGGCTTTCTGTCAGCCCCTTACGGATACATTCCTCTGCGTGCAGAACCTCATACATCAGCTCGTATTCGCAGGGCTCCTCAAGAATGACAGGCTCTGCCTTTTCTTTATAATGAAGAATGGCCTTTCTCGCTTTCCAGTAGTCCGGAAGCTCGACCCATCCCTTTTCTCCGTAGATATAGCCGGCATGGAGGGTATCGGCCAGCGTACTCGTCTTGTTGGTGACAAGCGTGCCGTCCTCCATCCGCAGGACAGCTGAAAACTGCGTTTCCACGCCCGTCCCGCTGGGCGTGCAGAGGCCAGTCCATTCGGCAGCATAGCAGTCCAGAAGGTACTGCATGAGGTGCAGGCTGTAGCTGGCGTTGCTGTAGAGTGGGCCGCCGCCTTTTTCCGCGTCGAAAAGCCAGCTGTTGTAGGAGGAAGAAAAGGAGCTGGAGAAGTCCGCCATCACGATGCGTCCGAGTTCTCCCTCTCGGATCAGCTCTTTTAACCTCTGAATCACAGGAAGAAAGACGCATTTCTGCATTTCCATGAGAAAAAGGCCCTTTTCCCGGGCGAGCGCGAACAGCTCCCTGGCCTGCGCGGCGCCCAGCGTGAAGGGCTTCTCGCAGAGCACGTGCTTTCCGGCCTCCAGGGCCAGCTTTGCATAGCGGTAATGCTCACTGTTTATCGTGGCGATATAGACAATATCGATCTCCGGGGAATTTATCAAATCCTCATAGCTCCCGTAAGCCTCCGGCACATTCCACAGCCGCGCCTTCTGTCGGGCTTTTTCAAGATCCCGGGAGGCGATAGCCGAAATGGTGCAGCCTCGGGAATAATCGGTTGATAGAAGAGTTTCCGCGGCGCGGACCGCGCCAATCAGGCGGGGAACGATAGATGCAGTGCTTAAGATTCCGATGCGAAGCTTCATACTGGGGCTCCTTTCTTCTTGCCTCCTGAAATGGAAGAGCCGTGCATTTGCACAGGCTTTACCCTCAATTGACAAGAGTACACACGGTCAGGACAGGGCTGTTTCAGCGTCCTGCTACGTTGCTTTTCGCTCCGCGTACGTCCAGTACGCGTCGTTCAAGCGCCTTGCAGGACACCGAAACAGCCACTGCCTGACTCTCCGACCTCCAGTAGGCCTAATTCCGGCAGGTTCAAGGAAGCGGAATGAGGCGTACTGGACGTACGCCGATTGACGATGACGCAGAGCCTGCCGGAATTAGGCCGCTGGAGGCGTGTGTGTCCTTGTCAATTGAGGGTAAAATTAGAATAAAAAAATTTTCGGCATCCGTCAAGTAGGCGGCGGGTATTCCGAGAACGGACTGAAAAATTCTCTGGAAAAGCTTGACTTATAGACAAGACTTATGTAAACTTATATAAAATTGATTATGACTTCTACAAATGCTAAAATTTCTGGATTTCGATTCTGAAATCAAAGTTTCCCTGGATGAAGCAAACGAAATAACCCGTGAGAATAGGAAAAGGGATTTTTGTTGTTATCTGGCGGCAGCGCTGTTATAATAAAAACAGCAGAGGTCTGCTTTTCGTATTCCATGGAGAAGGAGGAATGGATGAAGCTAATCTTTGACGATCCGGTTTTATGCGCGCAGTTTCTGCGGGGCTACACGAACATCGAGCTTCTAAAGGATGTACAGCCGGA
>CALWBB010000053.1 GCA_944375885.1 uncultured Merdimonas sp. | reverse complement strand
TGGATTTTCTGCGGGCGGCCCTTGGGGAACGGCCGCTGCTCGTGACCTTCCGGACGCGGGAGGAGGGCGGTGAGCAGAAGGCCGCGCGGGAGGTGTACGAGGCCTTCCTGCTCACGGTGCTGGAGTCCGGGAAAGCAGATCTGATTGACGTGGAGCTCTTCCGGGGAGAGGAGCTGCTTTGGAACGTCTGCCGTAGGGCGCACGAAGCAGGCGTGGCGGTGGCAGCCTCCAGCCATGATTTTGAAGGGACGCCGGAAAAGGAGGAGATCATCCGGAGGCTTTGCCGGATGCAGGACTGCGGGGCGGATCTTCTCAAGCTGGCGGCCATGCCGAAGAATCCGGGGGATGTGCTCACGCTTCTTTCCGCCACCTGGGAAATGAAAGAGAAGTATGCGAGGCAGCCACTGATCACCATGTCTATGGGAGGCGCGGGGCTTGTGAGCCGTCTCGCCGGAGAGGTCTTCGGGTCGGCCCTGACCTTTGGATCGGCGGGGGTGGCTTCCGCCCCGGGGCAGATCGACGCAGATCGGCTTCGGAGCGCGCTGGAGCTTCTGCACGGCAGCCTGTAGGATCAGAAAGGTTTTCATGAAAGCGAGGCGTCCGGCATAAGCTGTGTGGAAAGAAGCCTTGCGGATGGAAAAATGCTGTGGAAAATTCCAAACTTGAAAATATGCTGAACCTGGCTTTGGACGCTACGCCGGAGGAGCGGGCGCGTTCTTTGAACCTGGACGTGGGCTTCGACCGGGAGAGCGATGCCTGGGAACTGATTGTAAAGTATTCCGGTTCCCTTCTTTTTCTGGAGGAAATGGGAATTACGGTCACGGAGCTTCTGAATGAATACGCCGTGCTGGTGGTGCCGGAGCCTTTGATAGAAAGCCTGGCCGCCGTGCCGGAGATCGAATATATAGAAAAACCAAAGAGGCTGTTTTTCGCTGCGGAGCAGGGAAGGACGGCCTCCTGCATTACCGGGGTGCAGAACGCGCAGTACGATCTGTACGGGGAGGGCGTCCTGGTGGCAGTCCTGGACTCTGGCGTGGATTATGCGCATCCCGATTTCCGAAATGAGGACGGGACGACGCGGATCCGCTTCCTCTGGGATCAGACGATTCCGGGCGGGCCTCCCCGGGGCTACCGGATCGGGACAGAGTATACCAAGGAACAGATAGACGCTGCGCTCCGGGAAGCGGATCCGGCGCGGCAAAGAGAACTGGTGCCAAGCGTCGATACAAGCGGCCACGGCACCCGGGTCCTGGGTATCGCGGCGGGGAACGGACGCGCCGGGGGCGGGCGTTACCGGGGGGTGGCCCCGAAAAGTGAAATCCTTGTGGTGAAGCTGGGAACGCCTCGGACAGATTCCTTCCCCCGCACTACCGAGCTGATGCAGGGGCTCGACTACTGTATCCGGAAAGCAAGGGAGCTGGGCCTTCCTGTGGCGGTCAACGTAAGTTTCGGCAATACCTATGGGGCCCATGACGGCACCTCGCTTCTGGAGACATACATTACCGATATGGCGAATATCTGGAAATCCGTGATCTGCATCGGCACGGGAAACGAAGGATACGCGGCCGGGCACGCGGCCGCGCGCCTTCAGGAAGGAGAGAAAAAGGAGATTCAGCTGGCAGTGGGAGCGTATGAGCCAGGGCTGAATGTCCAGATCTGGAAATCCTATCTGGACGATATGGCGGTCTCTCTCACAAGCCCAGGCGGGCAGAGCGCAGGCTTTATCCGGAACCTTCTTGGGCCCCAGCGCTTTACCCTGGAGCGGACAGAAATCCTGCTGTACTACGGGGAGCCTTCGCCCTACAGCCAGTCCCAGGAGATTTATCTGGAATTCCTTCCGACGGGGAATTATGTGGACACAGGGATCTGGACCCTGACGCTTGAGGCGAGGGAAATCCGGGACGGGCGTTTCCACCTGTGGCTTCCAAGCGCCTCCGCTTTGAATGGAAACACCCGCTTCCTGGAGCCGGAGGCGGAGACGACGCTTACGATTCCCTCCACAGCCCGCCGGGTGGCGGCGGTGGGGGCCTACGACAGCCGAAGCCGTACCTACGCGGATTTTTCCGGCCGGGGCGGTACGGCAGACGGCCGGGGGCGGCCGGTGCTGGCCGCCCCCGGCGTGGACGTGGTGACGACGGCCCCCGGCGGAGGCTATGCATCCGCCACGGGCACTTCCTTTGCCACGCCCTTTGTGACCGGCGCGGCGGCCCTTCTGATGCAGTGGGGCATCACGGACGGAAACGATCCCTTCCTGTACGGGGAAAAGGCCGCCGCCTATCTGAAAAAGGGCGCGCGGCCTCTGCCCGCCTTCGCGGCCTATCCCAATTCCCAGATTGGCTGGGGAACTCTGTGCCTGCGGGAAAGCCTGCCGGAGTAAAAGAGGTTTTTCTGGAACCCTGTAATTAAAATTTAATTCTTTCCTCACAATTTGAACACATTTCCCTGTTACACTAAGGAAAATGAGCGGAGGAAGGAGAAATCTTTATGTACGATTATGAGAATTCTACACAGAATCCGGACGGCGCAGCCTCCGGTTCTGGTTCTAATACAAATTCACGCACAGGCATAAGCGCGGGTTCTGGCGGGGAGTACCGCTACAGCGGCCCGTTTTATCAGGACGATTTGTCAGGCGCGGGTTCGGGCAGCACGGGAAGCAGAGCTTCGTCCGGATACAGTTACAGCTATGAGAGCGGCGGGTACAGCGGCGGAAGCTGCCGCAATGCCGGCGAGGTGCCGCCGAAGAAGAGAAAGAAGAAGGGCTTTGGGAAGACACTGGCAAAGACCATCTGCATTGCGCTGGTATTTGGCATTGTGGCAGGGGCAGCCTTCCAGGGGACAAATTACCTGGGCAGACAGATTTTTGGGGATGAAGTGACCGTCTCTGGAAATGAGAGTACAGCAGTGGTGCCGGAGGTTAGCACGGTGACGCCGCAGCCCTATATGGGCGGCGATACGGCTTCCGGCATGTCTGTGGCCAGCATTGTGGATCAGTGTATGCCCTCCCTTGTGGCGATCACAAATGTGAGCGTACGTGAAGTCCAGAATTTCTGGGGATGGGGCTGGTACAGCATGCCGCAGGAGCAGGAGGAGGTTTCCACAGGAACGGGCATTATCATCGGGCAGAACGATTCGGAGCTTCTGATTGTGACCAATAACCATGTGATTTCCGGCGCCACAGAGCTGACGGTTCTGTTCAGTGTGGATGAGGGAAATGATGAGGCCAGCGCGGTGGAGGCCCAGATCAAGGGAACAGACGCCACGAAGGACGTGGGCGTGATCGCGGTTCCGCTGGATGAGATCCCGGCGGAGACTATGGCGCAGATCAAAGCTGCCAGCATCGGAGATTCCTCGTCCCTGAAAGTGGGCGATCAGGTGGTCGCCATTGGAAACGCCCTGGGTTATGGCCAGTCTGTGACGACGGGAATTGTCAGCGCCCTGGATCGTGAGGTGTCGCTTCAGAATGATGACGGCACAGTTATCAATAACAGGCTGATCCAGACGGACGCGGCGATCAATCCAGGCAACAGCGGAGGGGCGCTTTTGAATATGCAGGGCCAGGTGATCGGCATTAATGAGGCCAAGCTTTCCTCCAGCTATGTGGAGGGGATGGGCTATGCCATCCCGATTTCGGATGTGGAAGGCATCATCGGGGCTCTGAAGAGCCTGGAGACCCGCTCCGAGGTGGACGAGGAGAACAGAGGTTATCTGGGCGTCACCTGCCAGGATGTGACGCAGGATGTATCCGAGATGTACGATATGCCGGCGGGCGTCTATCTGAAATCTATCGTCCCGAACTGCGCGGCGGATCGGGCTGGACTGCATAAGGGCGATATCATTACGAAACTCGGCGGCGTAAGCATCAGCAGTTATGAGGCTCTCCAGGAACGCTTGCAGTATTATGAGGCGGGCGAGACCGTGGAGGTGACGGTCCAGTCGCCGGGAGACGGAGGCTATACGGAGAAAACCGTAGACATGACGTTAAGCTCCATGGAAGAAGTGGAGGCAAACCAGTGACAATTCTGCGGGCCGGGCGCAGGGAAAATCCTTTTCCTTGCGCCCGGCTGTGCTTTTATGCTATACTCGGGGAAAGGAGTATATAATTTATATGGAAGACAAAGAATATTTAGAAGATACAGAAAAAGATACAGGGCAGGATAAGGAGCCTGGTACAGGACAGGAAAAAAATAAAGAGGCAGAATATGACCGTTTCTGTTTCCTCTGCCATCGTCCGGAGAGCCAGACAGGAAAGCTGATTACCCTGGCCCAGGGAATGGCGATCTGTCCAGACTGCATGCAGAAAACCATGGATACGATCCAGAATGGAAACATTGATTTTTCAAAATTCCGTGGAATCAATATGATTAACCTGGCTGATTTGCAGAATATGATGCCCCGCCAGCAGCAGGTGAAGCGGAAAAAGCCGAAGGAGGAGAAGGCGGCGGAGCCGGCCTTCGACATCCGGAAAATTCCGGCGCCCCACAGGATCAAAGGCCAGCTGGATGAGTATGTGATCGGCCAGGATCACGCCAAAAAGGTCATTTCCGTGGCGGTTTACAACCACTATAAGCGTGTGGCGACAGGAACCCAGGACGATATTGAGATAGAAAAGTCCAATATCCTGCTGATTGGGCCGACCGGAAGCGGCAAGACCTATCTGGTAAAAACATTGGCGCGTCTTTTGGATGTGCCGCTGGCCGTAGCTGACGCCACCTCGCTTACGGAGGCCGGTTATATCGGGGATGACATCGAAAGCGTAATCTCCAAGCTCCTGGCCGCGGCGGACAATGATGTGGAAAAGGCGGAGCGGGGCATCGTTTTTATTGACGAGATTGATAAAATCGCGAAAAAGAAGGATACGCACCATCGGGATGTGAGCGGGGAATCTGTGCAGCAGGGCCTTTTGAAGCTGCTGGAGGGGGCCGAGGTGGAGGTGCCTGTGGGCGCCAGCAGCAAAAACGCCATGGTTCCGCTGGCTACGGTGAATACCCGGAACATTCTGTTCATCTGCGGCGGAGCGTTTCCAGATTTGGAAAATGTCATCAAGGAACGCCTGAACCAGAAATCCTCCATGGGGTTCCAGGCTGACCTGAAAGATAAATATGATAATGACCCGAACCTTCTGGCGAGGGTTACGATGGAGGATCTGCGTAATTTTGGCATGATTCCGGAATTCCTGGGACGGCTTCCCGTGGTCTGCACCTTGTCCCGGCTCACGAGGGAGATGCTGGTGCGCATCTTAAAGGAACCTAAAAATGCGATCCTGAAGCAGTACCAGAAGCTTCTGGCCCTTGATGAGGTGCAGCTGGAGTTCGACGACGGGGCGCTGGAAGCCATTGCGGAGAAAGCGCTGGAGCGGGATACGGGCGCGCGGGCGCTGCGGGCGATCATAGAGGATTTTATGCTGGATATCATGTATGAGATTCCCAAAGATGATGATATTGGCCGCGTGACCATTACCCGGGAGTATATAGAGCACACAGGAGGCCCGCTGATTGCCATGCGTGGAGTGCTGAAGCTGGAAGAAGGGAGCGCGGCTCAGGGCTGAGGAAGAGGAATGGTCTCTGCCTGAAAGCATAGGAAGGAGAATGCTGTATGAATAAAGATGTATGGGATGATATCGGAAGAGCAGTGACGGGAGCGGCAGATACGGTGAGCCGCAAGGCTGCGGAGCTTGCGGATGCTGCCAGGCTTAAGAATCAGATTTACAGCCTGGAGCGGGAGATCCGCAGGGACTATGAGGCTTTAGGCAGGCTGGTATATGACAGGTATACGGAGGAGGGCTGCACAGAGAAGCCTTTTGAGGAGATCTGCGAGGAGATTGCCCGCAGGGAGATTCTGATCGACCAGTATGAAGGAGAGCTGGAAGACAGAAAGAAATAAAATGAAACGGACGGTTTCGCTGGATGAACAGGGCAGCTTCAGGACGGATGGCTGCCCCGCAGGGCGATTTCCAGAAGGGCGGCCTGATAGCGGCGCTCTGCTTCGTACCAGTTCACTACCTGAAACCAGGCTTTGATATAGGAGGCGCGCATATCTTTGTGCTTCAGGTAATACGCATGTTCCCAGAGATCAAGATTGAGGATGGGGATAAATCCTTTCGGGAGCGGCGTGTCCTGATTTGGCAGAGAGATAAGGGTTAGCTTTCCGCGCTGGTCGGCAGCCAGCCACAGCCATCCGGAGCCGAAAAGCTTCAGGGCTGTCTCAAAAAATATTTCATAGAAAGCTTCCCAGGTGTCAAAATCGAGAAGAACGGCGTCTTTGAGCTTTCCGGAAAGCTTCGTGGAGTTGGGCGTCATTTCCCCGAAGAAAAACTGATGGCTGTAGACGCCTCCCGCATGGTTCCATACGCCCTGCCGGATTTCTCCCGGCAGGCTTTTATTTTCGGTGAGAAGCCGTTCCAGGGCCCATTCCTGAAATTCCGGATAAGGCTTCAGAAGCCGGTTCAGATTATCTACATCGGTTTTCAGAAGCCGGGAATGGTGGTAGAACATGGTTTCCGTATCCATATGAGGCTCCAAGGCGTCATAGAGATAGGGAAGGGGCAGAAGCTCAAAGGGATAGTACTGAATCATGGCGGTCACCTCACATTCGTTTCATGCTCAAAGTATATGCGGATGGGAGGAAATTATACGCTGGAGGACTGCTTAGCGCCTATAATCTGAGAGGGGATACTGAAACGGCTGTATGGGACAGCCGACAAGATAGGGGAGGAACAGGGTTTATGCTGACACTACCTGTAGCCGGTCTTTTGATAGCGCCGGAGGTTCATTATTATTTCCAGAAGGATTACATAGAGAGACTGACAAAGGAGAAGCCCCAGCAGGATGGGGATGTGCTTTTCCTGATTATGAAAGAGGATAAGAGGCCGGAGGAGATGACGGCGGAGGATTTCTACCCTGTGGGCCTGATGGGGACAATCACAGAGGTGGAGAGCGACGGCAGCATCAGTGTCCAGGCCAAGTACCGGGTGGATGTGGAGATACTGGGCTGTGAGGATGGGAAATGGGAGACGGCCTGCTCCCTGCGCCCGGATATCGCAGATATGGACATGCAGAGCCGTGAACAGACCTTCAAGGAAGTTCAGGGAGCCCTGCTTCAGTTTGTGGACAGTTTTCAGTGGGGGATTGTGGCCCGGAACTATGTACTGAGATGGAAAAACCTGGAGGAAATGTGTGTGGCCCTCTCTTACCAGCTGGGTCTTTCCGATGAGGAAAAATACGCGATTCTGGCGGCGGACAGCCTGTCTGAACGGTACCGGCTGATGGAAAAGGCTGTCTATGAATTTATTGAGGTCTCCCGGGTCAGCGCAGACGCCCAGAAAGCCCAGACCGAGTCCAACGAGAAGCTGTACCGGGAAGACGCGCTCAAAAAACAGATTGCCATCCTGCAGAAGGAGCTGGACGGGATGCATCCGGAGAGCGTGACAGATATCCGGAAGTTTGAGATGAAGATCCAGGACGCGGGGATGAATGACACGGCCCGGGGGGAGGCGGAGAAGGTCTTAAACCGCATGAAACAGGAGGGGGAGAACAGCCACGAATACGGGATGCTCTACGATTACCTGGATTTTGTAACAGGGCTCTCCTGGAAAAAGGAAGAATTCCGGACGGTGGATCTGGACAGGGCTGAAGAGATTCTGGAAGAGGATCATTACGGTTTAAAGAAAATTAAGGGGAGAATTATCCAGCAGATTGCTTCCATGGAGCTTAAACAGAAACAGTCCGGATCCATTCTGCTGTTTGTGGGACCGCCAGGAACAGGCAAGACCAGCATCGGGCAGAGCATTGCCAGGGCGCTTGACCGGAAATACGTAAGGATCAGCCTGGGCGGCATCCGGGATGAGGCGGAGATCCGGGGACATCGGCGCACCTATATCGGCGCCATGCCAGGCCGGATTATGGAAGGCGTCAAAAGGAGCGGCGTGTCCAATCCGGTGATGGTTCTGGACGAGGTGGATAAGCTGGCAAAGGCCTTCGATGGCGATCCCTCCAGCGCTCTTCTGGAGGTGCTTGACCCGGAGCAGAACAGCAGCTTCACCGATCATTATATGAACGTACCCTATGACCTTTCGGATGTGCTTTTTATCTGTACGGCGAACACGACGGATACGATCCCGGAGCCTTTGCTGAACAGGATGGAGGTTTTGAATTTCCAGGGATATACGGAGACGGAGAAGCTGCAGATCGCGAAAAAACATCTGCTGCCGAAGGCCATGGATGGCGCCGGCCTTTTGGAAGCACAGCTGGAGATTCCAGACGGGCTGCTGCGTAAAATCATCGCCGATTATACGATGGAGGCGGGCGTGCGCGGTTTGAAGAAGTGCCTGGACGCCCTGTGCCGGACAGCAGCTGTGCGTCTGGTGCGGGGAGCTGAGGCGCCGATTATCATCCAGGAGGAGGAACTAAAAGATGTCTTCGACATGCATCCGATCTACCATGAGAAGCTTCAGCAGCCTGGCGTTCCAGGTGTAGTCACGGGGCTTGCCTGGACCCAGGCGGGAGGAGATATCCTGTTCATCGAGACCATGTTCACGAGAGGAAAGGGCGAGACGCTGATCACAGGCCAGCTGGGTGATGTCATGAAGGAGTCTGCCCAGATCGCTGTCAGTCTGGTAAAATACCTGTTCCCGGATGAGGAGGAGCAGTTTGAGAAAAACGATCTGCATATTCATGTGCCAGAAGGGGCTGTTCCCAAGGACGGGCCATCGGCGGGCATTACGCTGACGACAGCCCTGGCGTCTCTGGTCACGGGCCGCGCGGTGAACCCGGAATGGGCCATGACGGGCGAGGTATCGCTCCGGGGCCTGGTGATGCCCATAGGCGGCCTTCCAGAAAAGCTGATGGCGGCCGTGCGCGCCGGTGTGAAGAAGGTCTTTATCCCAGAGGAAAATGTGCGCGATCTGACGGATGTGGCGGATGAGGTCAAGGAGAAGCTGGAGATTATCCCGGTGCGGAAGGTGACGGATGTGCTGAAAGCGGTGGGGCTTCAGAAAGCAGAGAAAAAGAAAAGCCGGGGCTGACGCCTCGGCTCTTTTCGTGAATTGCAATTCTCTTTCTTAAAAAAGTAACAACGAGTAACAAGGAACGTATGTTCTCGAACTCCCAAGAAAGGACGTAAAGTCAAATACCCCGCAGCTTGCTGCAGGGTATTTGACCCTCGCGGCAGTCGCCAAATGGACATGCAAGCATGTCCGCTTGGCTCGTTGCCCGCGGGAATAAAGAAAAATCGGAGTAACAGGATTTGAACCTGCGACCTCTCGGCCCCCAGCCGAGCGCGCTACCAAGCTACGCCATACTCCGATGTCTCAAGTGCAGATATTATTCTATTCGATCATCTTCCATTTGTCAAGCAGAAGTTTTCGTTTTCAGTTGACAAATTTTCAGGCAGCTGTTATATTTTGTATCAGGACAACGGCGTTCTTTTTCGCGGGAAAAGAGCGCCCATTTTTATATACATTTCTATATACAGATTTTTGAAGGAGAATGTTATGAGCCATTATACGAAACGCGATATTCTCAGAATGGTGGAAGAAGAGGATGTGGAATTCATCCGCCTGCAGTTTGTAGATTTGTTTGGAAATCTAAAGAACATGGCGGTGACCGCAGGGCAGCTGGAACGGGTGCTGGATCAGGGTTATGTATTCGACGGCTCCTGCGTGGAGGGCTTCCTGCATGACAACGACACAGATATGTTCCTGCGCCCGGATCTGGATACCTTGGCTGTGTTCCCGTGGAGGCCCCAGCAGGGGAAGGTGGCCCGGCTGATCTGTGATATCTACCGCCCGGACGGAACGGTCTACAGCGGCGATCCCCGTGGGATTCTGAAGCGGGCGGTGAAGGACGCGGAAGCTCTGGGATACCAGTTCGACGTGGGGCCGGAGTGTGAGTTTTTCCTGTTTCACACGAATGATGAGGGGAATCCCACGACCTTTACCCATGAGAAGGCGGGCTTTTTTGATATGAGTCCTATCGATCTGGGGGAGAATACGAGAAGGGATATTATCCTGACGCTGGAGGAGATGGGCTTTGATGTGGAATCCTCCTACCATGAGCTTGCTCCCGGGCAGCACCAGATTGATTTCCGGTACGATGAGGCCCTGGTGACCGCGGATCATATCATGACCTTCAAGCTGGCGGTGAAGGCCATCGCCAAGCGGTTCGGCCTCCACGCCACCTTCATGCCCAAGCCCCGTACGGGAGTGAACGGCTCCAGCATGCATACGAACATGTCCCTGTCCCGGGATGGCAGAAATATTTTCCAGGACGCTTCCGATCCCAATGGCTTAAGCCAGGAGGCGTACTGGTTTATCGGAGGGCTGTTAAAGCACGCCAGAGGCATGACGGCAGTGACGAATCCCCTGGTGAATTCCTACCGGCGGTTTTTCCCGGCCCAGTGCAGGGGCGCAAGCACGGCTCCGGCCTACGTGTCCTGGTCGGCGGTGAACCGCAGCCAGCTGATCCGCATCCCGGCTCTCCGGGGGGACAATACGCGGATCGAGCTTCGCAGCCCGGATCCCTCCTGCAACCCGTACCTGGCCCTCGCGGTCTGCCTGGAAGCGGGGCTGGACGGCATTAAGAATCGGATCGAGCCGCCCGTTCCTATGGAACGCGACGTGCGCAGGATGTCAGACGCGGAGAGGACGGCGCTTGGAATCGCGCCCCTTCCCCGGAATCTGGAGGAGGCTCTGGCCGCCATGGAGGAGGATGATCTGGTCCGGGGCACCCTGGGTGAAAATATCAGCCGCAGCTATATTAAGGCCAAGCGCAGGGAATGGGAAGAGTACTGCGCCTACGTGTCTGAATGGGAGACAGAGCATTATCTGTACCGCTTCTAATCCCCTTCTTCGGGACAGCAGTCTGGAGGAGGTGAGAGTGTGACGAATATCATTGTGCTGTTTCCAAAAATAGAAGACGCGAAAAATGTCCGCAATCTTCTGGTGCGGCACGGGTTCCAGGTGCCGGCCGTCTGCACCACGGGGGCGCAGGCCCTGGCTTCGGCCAACGGCCTCGGGGATGGAATCGTGGTATGCGGCTATAAGTATCCGGATATGATGTTTTCCGAACTCCAGGCCCTGCTGCCGTCACACTTCGAGATGCTCCTTCTGGCGTCCCAGAGGGTCTGGGGCGAGTATGGAAGGGACGGGGTTGTCTGCGTGTCCATGCCGCTGAAGGTTCATGAGCTTGTCAGCACCCTGGAAATGATGGCGGCCGGGATCGAGCGGCGCAGGAAGCGCCGGAGGACAAAGCCAAGAGAGCGCTCTGAGGAAGACAGGAAGGTGCTGGAGGAGGCCAAGGGGCTTTTGATGGAGCGCAACGGCATGTCCGAGGAGGAGGCCCACCGGTACATCCAGAAATGCAGCATGGACAGCGGCACGAACCTGGTGGAGACGGCGGAGATGGTGCTGAGCATGATGCGGTTTTGAGCGCCGGGAAGGGCGGTCAGGAAAAGGAGAGAGAACATGAAATTTACGAAAATGCACGGGATTGGCAATGATTATGTCTATATGGACTGTACGAAGGAGGAGCCGGAAAATCCGGAGGAGCTTGCGCGTCTGGTCAGCGACCGGCACAAGGGAATCGGAGCGGACGGCCTGATCCTCATCAAGGCGTCTGAGCAGGCGGATTTCGAGATGGCCATGTACAACGCGGACGGTTCTTACGGCAAAATGTGCGGCAACGGCATCCGCTGCGTGGCCAAGTACGTCTATGACAGCGGCCTGACAGACAAGGAGGAGCTGGATATTCTGTCCGGCGGCGCAGTCAAGCATCTGAAGCTTACGGTAAAGAATGGAAGAGTGGAGAAGGTCCGGGTGAACATGGGAGAGCCGATTCTGGAACCGGCGAAAATCCCGGTAATCGGAAAAGGGGAGGCCCTGATCAGAGAGCCGGTGGTCGTGGACAACCAGGTCTGGGAGATGACCTGCGTTTCCATGGGAAATCCCCACGCGGTGGTTTTTATCGACGATGTGGACCATCTGAAGATTGAGGAGATTGGGCCCAAATTTGAGAACCATGAACGTTTTCCGGCCCGGGTCAATACAGAGTTTGTCCACAGGATAGACAGCAGGCACCTGAAAATGCGCGTCTGGGAGCGGGGCTCCGGGGAGACCATGGCCTGCGGGACGGGAGCCTGCGCCGTGGCCGTGGCGGCCGTACTGAACGGGCTTGCCGAGCGGGAGGTGACCGTCCATCTTCTGGGAGGAAGCCTGGAGATCTGCTGGGACGAGAAGGACAACTGCGTATATATGACAGGGCCTGCCGCCACGGTATTTACCGGGGAATTCGATCCGGAGGAGCTGAAAGCGGGCCTGAACCAGAAGTAATGTATCATTGCCCTGGCTGGCCGGAGAAGCGGTCAGAGGAAAAATCATAAAACTGCCAGGGCCCGGGAAGGGGCCCGGAGAGGAGAAGCATATGTATAAGATCAATGACAATTATCTGAAGCTTCCGGGAAGCTATCTGTTTTCCACGATTGGAAAGAAGGTGGCGGCCTACTCGGCGGAGCACCCGGAGAAGGAGATTATCCGCTTAGGGATCGGCGACGTGACCCAGCCGCTGGCCCCGGCCATTATCGAGGCCCTTCATAAGGCTGTGGATGAGATGGGACACGCGGAGACCTTCCACGGCTACGCGCCGGATCTGGGCTATGAGTTTTTGAGAAAGGCTATCGCGGAGCATGATTTCCAGGCCAGAGGAGCGGACATCCAGGCGGATGAGATTTTCGTCAGCGACGGCGCCAAGTGCGACGCCGGCAACATTCAGGAGATTTTCAGCACGGACAATAAAATCGCGGTCTGCGATCCGGTGTATCCCGTTTATGTGGACACCAATGTCATGGCGGGCCGGACTGGAACCTATGATCCGAAGACGGAGACCTGGAGTGATGTGATTTACATGCCTTGCACGGCTGAAAACGGCTTCGCGCCGGAGCTGCCGAAGGAGACGCCGGATCTGATTTATCTGTGCTTCCCGAACAATCCCACAGGCTCCACGATCACAAAGGCGCAGCTGCAGGAATGGGTGGACTACGCCAATCAGGTGGGCGCGGTCATCATCTACGACGCCGCTTATGAAGCGTACATTTCTGAGCCGGATGTGCCTCACACCATATATGAGTGCGAGGGAGCCAGGACCTGCGCCATTGAGCTTCGCAGCTTCTCCAAGAACGCAGGCTTCACAGGAGTGCGCCTGGGATGCACGGTGATCCCAAAGGATCTCAAATGCGGTGAGGTATCTCTGCATGCGCTCTGGGCCAGAAGGCACGGCACCAAGTACAACGGCGCGCCCTACATCGTACAGAGGGCAGGTGAGGCTGTCTACTCTCCCGAGGGGCAGGCCCAGCTGAAGGCCCAGGTGGCTTATTACATGAACAACGCCAAGACCATCCTGGAGGGCTTAAAGTCGGCCGGCTACACCGTATCCGGCGGCGTGAACGCGCCCTACATCTGGCTGAAGACGCCGGAGGGAATGGATTCCTGGGCGTTCTTCGATTATCTCCTGGAGAACGCGGGCGTGGTCGGTACGCCGGGCTCCGGCTTTGGCCCAAGCGGCGAGGGCTATTTCCGGCTGACGGCCTTCGGTTCCTATGAAAATACCGTGGCTGCCCTGGAAAGGATTCAAAAGCTGTAACGATAAAACAGGCTGATATACAAGGGGACTGCATAGCTGTGTAATATGGTTTTGAGCACCGTATTTTACAGGAAGCGGTCTCCTGTTTTTTACAAAAAAATATTGACTTATTTTCCAACATCTGGTATTCTTCAACTATCAGACAGATCTGCTGTATCACAGAGGAGCTTCTCCTCAGAAATTCCACAAAATGGATTTTGAAAGAGAAAAAGAAGAAAAAGCGAAGAAAAACGAATGTAAGAAGCTGTTGAAAAGCTTTGGAAAGTTTCGTAAAATGAAAGGAGAAAAAAGGTTGCCAAAAACATTACAGGAATGTACTTTACTGGACAGATTTCTTTTTGCCCAGACTATGGACTGCCCGGAGGCTCATGAAGCGGCGCTTCAGATTATTTTAAACAATCCGAAACTTGGCCTTCTGACGCCTGCCCAGACAGAAAAGGAGCTGCGCACGGCGCCCTGGCTTCGTTCTATCCGGCTGGATGTATTTGCTTTGGATGAGACACTTACTGTTTACAGCACGGAAATGCAGAAAAAATATCGGACAGATTTGGTAAAACGAAGCCGCTATTACCAAGCTCTTGTGGATTCTTCCCTTCTGGAACCAGGAAGCCTAAGCTTTAATCAACTCAATAATGCGTATATCATTTTGATTATGCCCTTTGATCTTTTTGGTCTGGGAAAATACTGTTACACTTTTCAGACCTGCTGCAGGGAATGTAATGAACTGTGGATGGAGGACGGGATTACGCGCATATTCCTGAATACAAGGGGAGTTAATGACGAAGAAGTGAGCAAAGAGCTGAGAGATTTTTTGCATTATATAGAGCGCACAGATGAACATTCAGCTCTGGAGGCAGGCAGTGAGCGAATCTGGAAAATCCATAACTGCGTACAGAGAATAAGATCCAGCGAGGAAATGGGAGTGAAGTATATGCAGGCATGGGAAGAAAAAGCGCTCGAAAGGCTGGAAGGAAAAGCAGAAGGAAAAGCAGAAGGAAAAGCAGAAGCTGTACTGGAGCTTCTTGAAGATTTGGGCAGTATTCCGGAAGAGCTGCGAAACGAAATCATGGCGGAAACAGATCTGGACAAGCTGAAGAACTGGCATAAGCTGGCGGCGAGATGTGAAACTATGGAGGAATTTTGTCAAAAAAGACAACAGAAATAAAAGAGAATGAAAAAGCCGCCATGAGGGCGGCAGGATGGCTGTGTAAAAGCGGACAGGAAGACGGGATGTTTTCCTGCCCGCTTTTTATGGATATCTGGCTTAATGATTTTGTCAGAAAAGCTTGACAGAATAGTCTAACGATGTTAGACTAAAATTGTCTAATAGAGTTAGACAAGAAGGTGTAAAAAAGCTGTGCGTGCAGAGAAAAAAGGCAGGTGAAGAAAATGGAACCTTACAAGCTGGGAGAGATGGAACAGAAATTTGCGGATCTGATCTGGGAGAGCGCGCCGATTCCCTCTGGAGAACTGGCGAAGGCCTGCATGGAAGCCTTCGGATGGAAACGGACGACCGCCTACACCATGCTGAAACGGCTCTGCCTGCGAGGCATATTTGAAAACCAGAATGGCGTGGTCAGGGCGCGGATGAGCCGGGAGGAGTTTCTGGCGGCTCAGGGAGAGCAGTTTCTGGAGGAGCATTTTGACGGCTCTCTGCCGA
>CALWBB010000052.1 GCA_944375885.1 uncultured Merdimonas sp. | reverse complement strand
TCCCTGGCGCTGTAAAGCTCAAAGAGCTGCCGGAGGTTCTCGTAGTGGTAGTTGGGCAGCGACACGCCTCTCTCGTTGACAGAGCCGCGAAGGACCGTGTGGGCCAGCTCATTTCCCGTGGTCTGGACGTCCCAGTTGCGGTAGATGAAGGAGTGGCCGTGCTGGGCCGCGTAGACGGAATTCAGCATGACGGTCAGGTCGCCGCTGGTGGGGTTCTTCATGCCGGTGGGCACGTCGATGCCGCTGGACACCAGGCGGTGCTGCTGGTTCTCCACAGAGCGGGCGCCGATGGCGATGTAGGAAAGGAAATCCATCACATAGCGGAGGTTTTCCGGATAGAGCATCTCGTCGGCGGCGGTCAGGCCGGATTCCTCGATGGCCCGGATGTGCATGTGGCGCAGGGCGATGATGCCTGCCAGCGGATCCGGCTTCTTCTCTGGGTCTGGCTGGTGCATGATGCCCTTGTAGCCGTCTCCTGTGGTGCGCGGCTTATTCGTATAAATGCGCGGGATGATCAGAACCTTGTCCTTGATCTTCTCCTGCACGGGAACCAGGCGGCTCACATAGTCGCAGACGGCTTCCTCGTTGTCTGCGGAGCAGGGGCCGATGATGGCCAGAAATTTATCGGATTCCCCGGTAAATACCTTTCGGATTTCCTTATCGCGTTCTTCTTTTATCTTAGCCACACGGGAAGGCACCGGGTAAAGCTCGCGGGTCTCCTGGGGCGTGGGCAGCTTCTGAATGAAATCAAATGCCATTTTTTCATACTCCTCTTAGCTGATGTGTGTTTACCCTCAATTGACCGTGTGTGCTCTTGTCAATTGAGGGTACCGTAACTATCATAATACAGGATTTTTAAAATGTCACGTAAATTTTAGCTGCCAGAGCAGTAAAAACTGCATGGAACCAAGCGGTTTGCAAAACCTGTTCATGTTCTCAGGGTGTTGTGGACAAGTAATTGTAAACTAATATTAAAATTTGGTTTACAATGAAAAAAGTTTGTGTTATGCTTCCTTTGATAAAAATACGAAAATGGAAAACAGGAGAGGACTTTTTTATGAATGGGATGAATCATATCAGAAAGCAAAATTACCAGACGCTGGATCTTACTTATACGGCCCTTGGAGCGGTGCTGATTGTCCTGTGTTCCTGGATCAGCATACCGGCCGCAGTCCCCTTTACCATGCAGACCTTCGCTGTCTTTTTCGTGCTGGCGGCCCTGGGAGGCGCCCGGGGTACGGCGTCCATATTCGTGTATATCCTGCTGGGAACTGTAGGACTCCCGGTGTTTTCCGGGTTTACCGGCGGCGCCGGCCGGCTGCTGGGAAATACGGGGGGCTACATAGTTGGCTTTCTGTTCACGGGCCTGGCGTATTGGCTGGTCACCAGGCTGTTTGGGAAAACACGGGTGGTACAGCTTCTGGCCCTGGCAGCCGGCCTGCTTGCTGTCTATGCCTTTGGGACGGCCTGGTTCCTCTTTGTCTATGCCAGGACTTCGGGGAGCGTAGGGCTGGCCGCTGTGCTTGGCTGGTGCGTCTTCCCCTTCCTGGTTCCGGATCTGCTCAAGCTGGCGCTGGCGCTGTACCTGGCGCGCCGCCTGTCCCCGCTCCTGTCTCTGACGCAGCGGTAAGGAGGTTCCCATGCTCCCGGAATATATGGTATAATATAGAGTCAGTAAAAATAAAGGGAGCGAAAAAGGATGAAGTTTCAGGAGTATCTCCCGGTCTGGGAGAAATTAAGCAAAGCGCAGCAGGATCGAATTCTTGGAAGACTGACAGAGCGCACAGTGAAAAAGGGCGAGGAGCTCCATGGGGAGGCTTCCGGCTGCACGGGGCTTCTGCTGGTGAAATCCGGCCAGCTGCGGGCCTATATTCTTTCGGAGGAGGGCAGGGAAATCACCCTGTACCGGCTGTTTGACCGGGATATCTGCCTGTTTTCCGCCTCCTGCATGATGAAATCCATCCAGTTTGAGGTGGCGGTCAGGGCAGAGAAGGATACGCAAATCTGGGTGATTCCTGCGGACACCTGGAAGAGCGTGATGGAGGAATCCGCGCCGCTGGCCAATTACACGAACGAGCTGATGGCGTCCCGTTTTTCAGACGTCATGTGGCTGATTGAGCAGATTATGTGGAAGAGCCTGGATAAGCGTCTGGCGGCCTTCCTTCTGGAGGAGGCGGCCATCGAGGGGACGGATGAACTCAAAATGACCCATGAGACGATTGCCGCCCATCTGGGAACCCACCGGGAGGTGATCACCCGGATGCTGCGCTATTTCCAGAGCGAGGGGCTGGTAAAGCTGTCCCGGGGACAGGTGGCGC
The DNA here is from genome assembly GCA_944375885.1 of uncultured Merdimonas sp. Lineage (GTDB taxonomy): Bacteria > Bacillota > Clostridia > Lachnospirales > Lachnospiraceae > Laedolimicola. Next base: position 13,005 of record CALWBB010000052.1, on the reverse strand, counting down.
TGATCGGAAAAGAAGGGCTTGAGGCGCTCCAGGAGTAAAAGAATAATTTTAAGAAGAAATATAGAAAAAAGCGCCGCAGAAAGCATCGGCTGGTGATGCTCCTGCGGCGTTTTTTTACAGTTAAATTTAGAGCATTCCGAGAATCGCGCTCTTGGGACGGGCGCCCACAGACTGGCTGACTACCTTTCCCTGTTTCATGACCACCAGGGTGGGGATGCTCATGACGCCAAACTGCCCGGCCAGATCCGGCTGCTCATCCACGTTGACCTTTGCCACCTTGATGTCCGGGCGCTCTGCGGCGATTTCCTCCATGATAGGCCCTACCATCCGGCAGGGACCGCACCAGGGAGCCCAGAAATCCAGCAATACGGGCTTATCGGAATTCACTACCTCGCTCTGAAAATTGTTTTTTGTAATATGAAGTGCAGACATGCTTTCGTCCTCCTGTTCGTCTTTGTATTTTGTATTTGATAGGTTTATCATAGCAGGTATTTTCTCCGTTTTCTGTGATAATATCACCAAAGAAGAGGTGGAAATCAGGAGGGCCTTGCGAAAGTCAGGTATTCTCTTAAGATGCCCAGATTCAGCAGGGTGACGAAGAGCTGGTTGGCCAGAAGGCCCCACAGGTAGCCCTCGATGCCCACCCTTGGCACAAAGAGCAGGATGAAGATGATGCGGATCATGAGGCCAGCCAGATTGTTGAAGAAGGCAGGGCCGGTTTTCCCGAGGCCGTTCAGGATGCTGTGCAGGGTTCCGTTCAGATAGAGGAAGGGGCAGATCCAGGCCAGGGTGATGATGAAATCCCCGGCCAGGCTGCTCTGAAAAAAGAAAGCGCCGAGAAATTTTCCGGACAGAAGGAAAATGACGGTAAAGGCGGCTCCCATAGGCAGGCAGAAGGAGAGGGTCTTTTGGAGCGTGCGGCGGATCTGATCCTGGCGCCCGGCGGCCTGGGATTCGGAGACAGCGGGCAGGAGCATGACGGAGACAGCGTTCGTGAGCACATTGGGAAAGAGGATAAAGGACATGGACATGCCGGTGAGTGTGCCGTATATGCTCAAGGCCCGCTCTGTGCTCAGGCCGTACTGGCGGAGGGTGAAGGGAATCAGCGCGGCCTCCGCGCTTGCGAGGAGGTTCATGCAGATCCGGTTGCCGGTGATGGGAAGGGCGGTCAGCGCCATCCCGCGGGCCAGGGAAGCCAGGGAGTAGTCCTTTCGGCCGCGTTTCCCGCGGCTGGGGCGTCCGGCTCCGACGCAGAACAGACAGAAGAGCATGGAGGCGAATTCTCCGATGACCAGGCCTGTGACGGCGTAAACCGGGGTCAGGGTCCGGCCTTCGGACAGGGCGACCCGGTAAATGAGCAGCATGGAGCCCACCCGCGCCAGCTGCTCCGCCAGATGGGCGGCGGCCGGGATGCCGGCCCGCTTCAGGCCGTAGTAATAGCCGCAGATGCAGGAATGGCAGGCGCCGAAGGGCACGGTGACGGACAGCAGGCGCAGCAGGGAGGCGCAGCGCGGATCCTGGAGCAGGCGGGCCGCGATCAGATCTGCGCCCGTGTACAGGAGCAGCATGGCCAGAAGGGAGAGGGACAGGGAGAAAAAAAGGCCCATGTGCAGGACAGAGCGGGCTTTTTTCAGGTTCCCTTTTCCGGCTTCACAGGATACGAACCGCGTGACGGCGATCTCGGCGCCTGCGGTGGTGAGCGCATAGCAGACCCCGTAGACGGGAAAGATCATCTGGTAGATGCCGAGGCCCTCGGCACCGATGGCGCGGCTTAGGAATATCTTATAAAAGAAGCCGATAAAGCGCGTGACGACGCCTGTGGCGGTGAGGATCAGCGTTCCGGCTATCAGGGGATGCTTCTGTCTTTTCATCCTGGCCTCCTGGGCAGCATGATGTCTTCTGACAGTATACGCGGGAAACCGGCTTGACAGAACCGGACTTCCATGGTATTATCCATATAAATCCGATAAAAACACTCGGAATTAAACGAGAGGTGAGAACATGAAACTGTCTACAAAGGGAAGATACGGGCTGCGGGCGCTGATTGACCTGGCGCTTTACAGTGAGAATGAGGCGGCCTCCATCGCAAGCATTTCCGCCAGGCAGCAGATCTCAGAGAGTTATCTGGAGCAGCTGATCGCGAAGCTTCGGAAGGCCGGGCTGGTAAAAAGCGTGCGCGGCGCGGGCGGCGGCTATCAGCTGGCGAAGCCGGCCTCGGAGATTTCCGTGGGAGACATCTTGAGGGCCCTGGAGGGGAGCCTGGACGCGGTCAACTGCCCGGGGCTTCACGAGGACGGTTTCTGCGAGGGCTCGGAATACTGCGTGACGAAGTATGTCTGGCAGAGGATTAACGAGAGCATCAACCGGACGGTGGATGAGATCCGCCTGGATCAGCTGATGGAGGAGAGCAGGAAAAGAAAGGATGAGGCGGGAACCGTAGGCTCCTGCTGTATCAATTAATGAGGAGACAAACAGATATGAAAAAACTGATTTATCTGGACAACGCGGCGACGACGAAGACAGCGCCGGAGGTCGTGGAGGCGATGCTGCCTTATTTTTCAGAAGCTTACGGGAATCCGTCCAGCATCTACAGCCTGGCGGGCGAGAGCCGAAAGGCTGTGGATCAGGCCAGGGAGACCATCGCCAAGGCCCTCGGGGCCCGGCCGGAGGAGATTTATTTTACAGCCGGAGGCACGGAGAGCGACAACTGGGCGCTGAAGGCGGCCGCGGAATTTTACAGGAAAAAAGGAAACCATATCATTACCACGAAGATCGAGCACCACGCGGTCCTGCACAGCTGCCAGTGGCTGGAGAAGCAGGGCTTTGAGGTGACCTACCTGAATGTGGATGAAAACGGCGTCGTCCATCTGGAGGAGCTCAAAGCTGCCATCCGCCCCACGACGATTCTGATTTCCGTCATGTACGCGAACAATGAGATCGGAACCATACAGCCCATCCGGGAGATCGGGGAAATCGCCCATGAGCATGGGATTTTATTCCACACGGACGCGGTGCAGGCCTTCGGACAGATGCCGATTCAGGTGGACGACTGCCACATCGACATGCTCAGCGCCAGCGGCCATAAGCTGAACGGCCCCAAGGGGATCGGTTTCCTGTATATCCGAAAGGGCGTGAAAATCCGTTCCTTTATCCACGGCGGGGCCCAGGAGAGGAAGCGCCGGGCAGGGACGGAGAATGTGCCGGGCATCGTGGGCCTTGGAAAGGCTGTGGAGCGCGCCGTGGGCACCATGGAGGAGCGGACGGAGACGGAGCGGAGGCTTCGGGATTATCTGATTGACCGGGTCTTAAAGGAGATTCCCTACGCCCGGCTGAACGGACACAGGTCCCAGCGTCTGCCTGGCAACGCGAATTTCAGCTTCCAGTTCATCGAGGGAGAATCCCTGCTGATCATGCTGGACATGGAAGGCATCTGCGGTTCTTCCGGTTCAGCCTGCACCTCCGGCTCCCTGGATCCCTCCCATGTGCTGCTGGCCATCGGCCTGCCCCATGAGATCGCCCATGGATCCTTACGGCTTACGCTGAACGAGGAGATCACGAAGGAGGATCTGGATTACGTGGTGGACACTCTGAAGAGGATTGTAGAGAAGCTCAGAGGCATGTCGCCCCTGTATGAGGATTTTATAAAAAGACGGTAAAACAGCAGCGAAGAGAAAGAAGAGGAGAACGATTATGTACAGTGAGAAGGTTATGGATCATTTCCAGAATCCCAGAAACGTAGGAGAGATCGAGAACGCCAGCGGCGTGGGCACGGTGGGAAACGCCAAATGCGGCGATATTATGCGGATGTACCTGGATATCGACGAGAACGGCGTCATCCGGGACTGTAAATTCAAGACCTTTGGCTGTGGGGCCGCGGTGGCCACCAGCAGCATGGCGACGGAGCTTGTGAAGGGAAAGACCGTCCAGGAAGCCCTGCAGGTGACGAACAAGGCTGTGATGGACGCCCTGGACGGGCTTCCTCCTGTGAAGGTTCACTGCTCCCTGCTGGCGGAGGAGGCCATCCACGCGGCCCTCTGGGACTACGCCGAGAAGCACGGGATCAAGATCGAGGGGCTTCAGAAGCCCAAGTCTGACATCCACGAGGGTGAGGAAGAGGACGAAGAGGAGTATTGATCCCAGAGCTTCCCGGAGAGCTGCAGGAAGCTGCGGGAATATACAGAAATGGCGGATGGAATATGAGCAGAAAAAAGGTGGTAATCGGGATGTCCGGCGGCGTGGATTCGTCGGTGGCGGCCTGGCTCCTTCTGGAGCAGGGCTATGAGGTCATCGGGGTGACCATGCAGATCTGGCAGGATGAGGCCAAGGAGCAGCAGGAGGAGAACGGAGGCTGCTGCGGCCTTTCCGCCGTGGACGACGCCCGCCGGGTGGCGGCGCAGCTGGGCATTCCCTATTATGTGATGAATTTTAAGGCGGATTTCAAAAAATCGGTCATTGACTATTTTACGGCGGAATATCTGGCAGGGCGCACGCCGAATCCCTGCATCGCCTGCAACCGCTATGTGAAATGGGAGGCGCTTCTTAAGCGCAGCCTGGAGATTGGCGCGGACTATATCGCCACAGGGCACTACGCCCGGGTGGCCCGGCTGGCAAACGGCCGCTTCGCCGTGCGCCGCTGCGTGACGGAGGCCAAGGACCAGACCTACGCCCTCTACAATCTGACCCAGGAACAGCTTTCCCATACGCTGATGCCGGTGGGGGACTATACAAAGGAAGAGATCCGGGAATTCGCGGCCCGTCTGAAGCTTCGGGTGGCGGACAAGCCGGACAGCCAGGAGATCTGCTTTGTGCCGGATCAGGATTACGCGGGCTTTATCGAGCGGACCACAGGGCAGCCGTCTGTGGAGGGGAATTTTGTGACGAAGGATGGCGTGGTTCTCGGGCGCCATAAGGGAATCATCCATTATACCATCGGACAGCGCAGAGGCCTTGGCCTTCCCATGGGCCGCCGGGTGGTGGTGACGGAAATCCGTCCCGATACAAACGAGGTAGTCATCGGAGAGCAGGAGGACGTCTTCACCAGGACTCTTTACGCGGATCGGCTGAACTATATGGCAGAGCCGGCCTTCGCGGCCGGCCGGCCGGCTGTGGCGAAGATCCGCTACAATCACAGGGGAACGCCCTGCAGAATCTACCCGGAAGGGCAGGATGGGGTGCGCGTGGAATTCGACGAGCCCGTGCGCGCCGTGACGCCCGGCCAGGCCGTGGTCTTCTATGACAGGGACTATGTGCTGGGCGGCGGGACGATCCGGAGCAGCGCCATCAAAGCCTCATAAATGCCGGCCTGCGCTCCCGGAATACTGTGAAATACCGGAAGCCGCAGGCTTTCAGCACTTCCTTTGCGTCCGCGAAGCGGTATCCGATATACTCGGGCGTATGGGCGTCGGAGCCCATGGTGATGATTTCTCCGCCCAGCTCCCGATAGCGTCGCAGTACGTCCCGGCAGGGATTGGTCTCGGCAAGGCCGGCCTTCCAGCCGCCGGTGTTGATCTCGATGCCCTTTCCCTTCTCAATCAGGAGGCGCAGGATGGCGTCCATCTGCTCTGCGTGGGCGGCATAGGAAAAGGCGCGGTCCTCTGTTCTCGGAGCATAGCGGATGACATAGTCCAGATGGCCGTAGACATCGAAGCCGTCGAAGGCACGGATGTTTTCCAGCGTGGCCTCCAGATAGCGGCTGACGGCATCCCTGGCGGTGCGGGCCTCCCAGTAATCCGGATAATAGGGATCCAGACGGTCTACCAGGTGGGTGGAGCCGATCAGAAAATCAAACGGGTATCCGCCGGAGGCGCAGTCTCCGGCCCAGGAACGCAGGAACTCCCCGAGATGGGGCTGGATGCCAAGCTCTGCGCCCAGGCGGATTTCGATCTGCTCCTGATACAGAGCCTGGAGTTTACGGATTTCCGATACATAGGCAGGGACGTCAAGCTCCATGAAAACCTCCGGATACGGGTAATCCGGATCAAAATGGTCGGTGAAGCACAGCAGGGACAACCCCCTTTCGATCCCGGCGCGCACGGCGTCTTCAGGATTTGTCTGGCTGTCTCCGGAAAAAGAAGAGTGTAAATGGTAATCTGCGGTCATGAACGCGGCCTCCTTACGTCTAAGCTGTCTTTATCTTAGCTGAAAAAACAGAAGACGGCAAGGGCAGAACAAACAAGATCTCCGCCGTTCTGACAAAAATTGATGCTTACCCAACAAATTTTAGAAATGGGACTTGCATTTTTGGAGTGGATTCGTTACAATAAAAACAGGCTGGGCCTTTCCAGATACAGGGATCGCCCATAAGTCAAAATCTAAATTCATTTTTAGGAGGAATTCAAAAATGGCAGTAAAAGTAGCGATTAACGGTTTCGGACGTATCGGCAGACTTGCATTCAGACAGATGTTCAATGCTGAAGGGTATGAGGTAGTTGCAATCAACGACCTGACAAGCCCCAAGATGCTGGCTCATCTGTTAAAATATGACTCCTCTCAGGGCAAATACGCTCTGGCTGACACCGTATCTTCCACTGATGATTCCATCATCGTTGATGGCAAGGAGATCAAGATCTACAAAGAGGCTAACGCTGAGAACCTTCCGTGGGGCGAGCTGAACGTAGACGTAGTTCTGGAGTGTACCGGATTCTACACCTCCAAGGAGAAGGCTTCTGCTCATGTTAAGGCAGGCGCTAAGAAGGTTGTAATCTCCGCTCCGGCTGGAAACGATCTGCCGACCATCGTTTACAATGTAAACCACACCACTCTGACCAAAGAGGATACTGTTATTTCCGCAGCTTCCTGTACCACCAACTGCCTGGCTCCGATGGCTAAGGCTCTGAACGAGCTGGCTCCGATCGAGTCCGGTATCATGTGCACCATCCACGCTTACACAGGCGATCAGATGGTTCTGGATGGACCGCAGAGAAAGGGCGACCTGAGAAGAAGCCGCGCTGCTGCCATCAATATCGTTCCGAACAGCACCGGCGCTGCAAAGGCTATCGGCCTGGTAATTCCGGAGCTGAACGGCAAGCTGATCGGCGCTGCTCAGCGTGTACCGACCCCGACAGGTTCCACCACCATGCTGTTCGCAGTTGTTAACAAGGCTGTAACCAAGGAAGAGATCAACGCGGCTATGAAGGCAGCTCAGACCGAGTCCTACGGCTACAACGAGGATGAGATTGTATCCAGCGATATCGTTGGCATGAGATATGGTTCTCTGTTCGACGCTACTCAGACCATGGTTGCTCCGCTTCCGGATGGAAAGACCGAGGTTCAGGTAGTATCCTGGTATGACAACGAGAACTCCTACGTATCTCAGATGGTTCGTACCATCAAGTACTTCGCAGAGCTTGCGTAAGCATTGAGCCATGCGGAAGACGGCAGGACAGGCGGTGTCGTGCTTGCACGTAAGGCGCCTGGCATGACGGATTCCATAGGGCGAAAGCCCGACAGCGAGATGAAGTGAAGCGGAATCGAGCGGCGCATGGCGAAATGCGATAAAGACCATGCGGAAGACGGCAGGACAGGCTTATCGCTTTGACTGCCATCAGGAAAGACCTTAAGAGGTCCGGTCTATGTGGACCGGGCCTCTTTTTGCTAATATCAAAAAGGAGAGATCAAGATGTTAAACAAGAAATCTGTCGATGACATCAACGTAAAAGGCCAGCGCGTCCTGGTAAGATGCGACTTTAACGTACCGCTGAAGGATGGAAAGATCACAGACGAGAACCGTCTGGTGGCAGCCCTTCCGACCATCAAAAAGCTGATCGCGGACGGCGGAAAGGTGATTCTCTGCTCCCATCTGGGCAAGCCGAAGGGAGAGCCGAAGCCGGAGCTTTCTCTGGCGCCCGTGGCGAAGAGACTGTCTGAGCTTCTGGGACAGGAAGTGAAATTCGCCGCGGATCCCGAGGTAGTGGGACCGAACGCGAAGGCAGCGGTAGAAGCGATGAAGGACGGCGACGTGGTTCTTCTTGAGAATACCCGTTACCGCGCAGAGGAGACCAAGAACGGAGAGGCGTTCTCCAAAGATCTGGCTTCCCTGGCTGACGTATTTGTAAACGACGCCTTTGGAACCGCGCACCGCGCGCACTGCTCCAATGTGGGCGTTACCCAGTATGTGAAGACTTCTGTGGTAGGATACCTGATGCAGAAGGAGATCAACTTCCTCGGAAACGCAGTCAACAATCCGGAGCGTCCGTTCGTGGCTATCTTAGGCGGCGCGAAGGTGGCGGACAAGCTGAACGTAATCAACAACCTGCTTGAGAAATGCGACACCCTGATCATCGGCGGCGGAATGGCGTTCACCTTCCTGAAGGCCAAGGGCTACGAGGTAGGAGCTTCCCTGGTAGACGATGAGAAGATCGAGTACTGCAAGGAGATGATGGCGAAGGCTGAGAAGCTTGGCAAGAACCTGATGCTCCCGGTAGATACCGTTGCAGCAAAGGCGTTCCCGAACCCCATTGACGCTGAGATAGAAGTTGCCACAGTGGCTGCCGACGCGATGCCGGCTGACATGATGGGACTGGATATCGGACCGAAGACGGCTGAGGCTTATGCAGAGGCTGTGAAGTCCGCTAAGACCGTCGTATGGAACGGACCCATGGGCGTATTTGAGAACCCGGTTCTGGCAAAGGGAACCATCGCGGTAGCGAAGTCCCTGGCTGAGACAGACGCCACCACCATCATCGGCGGCGGAGATTCCGCGGCAGCTGTCAATACCCTGGGCTTTGGCGACAAGATGACGCACATCTCCACAGGCGGCGGCGCATCCCTTGAGTTCCTTGAGGGCAAGGAGCTTCCGGGCGTAGCTGCGGCGAACGATAGACAGTAAGCACTTAGCGAAAGCAAGGCGAAGCCGTAGCTTGAGGTTAATGCGAACGCCCTTCCGGACACTTAGCAAAGGCGGGCCGTAGGCGGAGTCTGAGCTTAGTGTCCGGAAGATACATTAAAAATCAAAAAGGAGAACAAAGACAATGGCAAGAAAGAAAATTATCGCCGGAAACTGGAAGATGAACATGACTCCCAGCGAGGCAGTAGAGCTGGTAAATACCTTAAAGCCGCTGGTGGCAAACGATGAAGTGGACGTGGTATTCTGCGTTCCGGCTATCGATATCGTTCCGGTTGTGGAAGCCGTAAAGGGAACCAACATCCAGGTAGGCGCCGAGAACATGTACTTCGAGGAGAAGGGCGCATACACAGGCGAGATTTCCCCGAACATGCTGGTTGACGCCGGCGTGAAGTATGTCATCCTCGGACATTCCGAGAGACGCGAGTACTTCGGCGAGACCAACGAGGATATCAACAAGAAGATGCTCAAAGCCTTTGAGCATGGCCTGACCCCGATTATGTGCTGCGGCGAGACTCTGACCCAGAGAGAGCAGGGCGTGACCATGGACTTTATCCGCCAGCAGGTAAAGGTGGGCTTCCAGGGAATCACAGCCGATCAGGCGAAGACGGCAGTCATCGCTTACGAGCCGATCTGGGCTATCGGAACCGGAAAAACCGCTACCACGGAGCAGGCGCAGGAAGTATGCGCTGGTATCCGCGCATGCATCGCTGAGATTTACGACGAGGCGACCGCAGAGGCGATCCGCATCCAGTACGGCGGATCTGTAAACGCGGCTACCGCACCGGATCTGTTCGCGCAGGCTGACATCGACGGCGGCCTGGTAGGCGGCGCGGCCCTCAAGCCGGATTTTGGAAAGATTGTAAACTATAAGTAAGTCTTTAAAATTGATACTTTTCAAGAAATAAAGCATGATAAGACATGGCAAAACGCCATTCAATTTGAGGAAGCTTCCCGATTGAATGGCGTTTTGCCATGTCTTAAAGCTTTTCATTGTGCTGCTTTGATTTCTCCAGATAAAAATGCAAAGAAATAGTGTTATAAGAAAAAAACTTTCTTATAATACATACTTTTTAAGGTTTAACAAGAAAAATATATTGTACTAAGATTAGAATTTGGGTATAATAAAATAAATGGATGTCCCATTTGGAAGGGAGGTATTGATATGATTGTCAGGCCAGATTATATTCGGGCAGTTGCACCCTTTATCGATCAGCCTCTGGTGAAAATTCTTGCAGGCGTCCGGCGGTGCGGCAAATCGACTATATTTGAAATGCTTGCAGAAGAGCTTCAGAGCCGGGGAATTCAAGCTGACCACATTATACAAAAACGGTATACAGAGATGGATATTCCAGAAGATATTTCCGCAACAGAGATGTACCGGGAGCTGCTGGAACAGATTCGGGGAAAGGGCCGCTGTTATCTGCTGCTGGACGAGATACAAGAGGTGAAGGGCTGGGAGCGGTGTATCAACAGCCTGCTGGAAGGGCAAAACGTGGATATTTATGTGACTGGCTCCAATTCAAAGCTGATGTCCAGCGAGCTCTCCACTTACCTGACCGGACGTTTCGTATCTATCCCAGTATATACCTTATCCTTTAAAGAGTATCTGGATTTCAAGAGCCGGGATTCCCGCTCTGAAAAGGAACTGCTGGAGGAATATATCCGTTTTGGCGGGTTTCCCATCATTGCATTGGGGAATTATGATGAGCAGAGTGCCTATCAGATTGTCAATGGAATTTATCATACGGTAATTTCCAGAGACATAGTAAAGCGCCATCGGATTAATCGGCAGGATCTTTTCGATCGGGTAGTGAAGTATATTGTTGAAAACGTGGGAAAGACCTTTTCAGCAAACTCTATTGCCAGGTTTTTGAAAAACGAGCATCGTACAGTTTCCGTGGAGTCCATTTATAATTATCTGCGCTGGCTGGAGCAGGCATTTATCATCTATCCCTGCCGCCGCTATGATATCCAGGGAAAAAGCATTTTAAAGACGCAGGAGAAATACTACCTTGCGGACGTTACTTTGAAATACTGTCTTTTGGGCTATAACCGAAGGATGCTGGACGGCGCTCTGGAGAACCTTGTGTTTTTGGAAATGAAACGCCGCGGCTATGAAGTGTATATAGGAAAAAATGCGGCCAAAGAAATTGATTTTATTGGCGTGCGCCGTGATGAAAAGATCTACGTGCAGGTCTGCGTGCAGCTTCCGGAAGCTTCAGACAGAGAGGTAGGAAACCTGATGGAGATCCCCGACCATTATCCGAAATATGTGGTGACGATGAACAGTATGGATGTGGGAATTGAGAATGGGATCCGAATTGTTCATCTGTCAGATTTTCTGCTGTCTGAACAATGGTAATACCCTTAATGAGAGGGCAGATTCATCTTAAGTATATTCCTCTCGAATTTCCGCGCAAACAGATGGGGAAGCCCAAGAAGCAGTTCCTTATCTTCCTCCTGGAAGGTATAGGGACTGTTTTCATTTCCGCGTTCCCAGTCCACATAGCGCAGATTTGCCATAGAGCCGCTTTTTCCTTCTCTGTCATAGATGTTTTCCCGGAATGGAGAGGCGGCGGCCAGAGTCTGCAAAAAGAGCTCGTCTGCGCAGACGGAATGGCTGAAGTGCTTCCGGATCCAGTCTTCCTGCTCCAGGACATACTGGGCCAGGCCGTCCGTGATGCTGAACCAGTTGGGCCCTTTACAGACTTCGATTCCGCTTCCCTTTAAGCGATCCACATGGAGCAGGCGCTGGATCAAGGTCAGGATATGATCGGCGGGCTCCGCCAGAGGCGAGCGGCTTTCCCGGAAGAAATGCCACAGGCAGATCCGTTCCCGGGCCTGCCGGGATACCTCGCGGTCAAAGGCCAGGAATTCCTTTCCGGCGTGCTGCTCAAAAAAGGTATGAATTTCATCTTGGGATTTCAGCGGCAGATCGGAGCCGGAGAGCAGGTGGTAATATGTGTACGGCTCTCCGGGATGGGAGCGTACAGCTGTCTGCAGGAGCAGAAGCTCACAGGCGATCTGGCTGTATCCGCCCCAGCGCACGTCCAGGCGTTCAGTAAAAAAGAGCCGGGATGAGTTCAGAACCTTTGTGAACTGGTTCGGATCAAAACTGCCGGCCTTTTTGTCGATATGCAGATAAATGTCGTTTCTCCTGTCATCCAGACAGCCAAGAAGCTCTTTTAGAAAACTAAAATGATTATGCGCCATAATCAGATAGGCGTGTCTGTCCATTTTCTTCCCTCCTGCATTCCGGTACAGAATCAGTGTAGCACAAAAGCTGGGAAAAGAAAACGTCCGTTTTACTCGTTTTCTGCCAGAAACAGCAGGTAAGAAAGAGCCATATCCCTGCCTTTGCGTGAAAGAGAGTCATAGATGTCAAGCATCCTGTTTTGTTCTGCGGAAAGATCCCTGGAAGAACGCTCAAAAAACTGGGCTACGGAAATATTGCAGGCAGAGCAGATTTTTTCCAGAGTTTCGATTCTGGGTTCTGTGTTGTGCTCAAACATGGAACTTAAGGTAGACAGGGAAATGCCCGACTGCTTGGCGAGCCGGTAGGTGTTGTAGCCGTTCTTTTCCATCAGTTCCCTGATTCTTTTGATACAGAAATTTTCTTCAAACATAAAGCTGCTCCATAAACTATGATGTCTATTATTTTAATATACGATTTACGGCGGCAGAAAGATTTAGAAACAGATGAAAAAGATAGATTATACGTTGTATATGTGATATAATACGGACATGCTGGAAGATATATGTCTGCGTGCTGTGACAGAAAGCGGGGCGATGGGAACTTGCGCTGGAGAATCCGAAAGAAAAAGGGACTTTTGAAGGATCCCGTATATGAAAAAGTGAAAGGCAAACTGTTCTGGGAAATAGAAGAAGAGGCACGGCGGCTGGAGAGACGGGCAGGATGGATCCGGATTCCGGAGGAAGGGGAAGAAGGGCGCTGTGATGGGCGCTGTGACGGACGTTCCCTGGACGGTGAGATACCAGAAAAACATTGACTTTTCCCCAGCCAGCTGGTATATTGGTTACTAGAGAAAGCATGATGTACGGGAGAGATGCTCTTTGGGAAAGCCAGGTTGTGTAAGATAAGATATGGGAGTCCGGATCCGGTATTTTAGATTGCAGAAGCTGGTCTTTTTGTTTTCATG
>CALWBB010000051.1 GCA_944375885.1 uncultured Merdimonas sp. | reverse complement strand
AGCCTATCCTGGTAATTCTCATCCTGCAGCTTCGCGCAGTCTTCCCAGTTGCTCAAAAAGCCGCATTCCACAATCACCGTCGGGACTTCTGTCTTTTTCAGCAGATAATAGGTGTCATTGGCTCTGGCCTGCCTGGCGCTTTCCGGATCCCCCGCCCGGACAAGCTCCGCCTGAAGGAGCTTTGCCAGCTGCTCACTCTCTTTTGATGTCCCGTAATAAAAGACCTGCGCTCCCCGGACGCCCTCTTCATGGTAACTGTTCTGGTGAATGCTCACCACACAGGCAGGCTGCTCACTGTTGATAAGCTCACAGCGCCGCTTCATATCCTGCGCTTTTTTGTTGGAAGCATCTTCGTCGTAGAGCCCCCGATCCTCCTCGCGGATGAGCATGACCTCCATATCCTGCTGCTCAAGGAGCACCTCCAGCTTTTTCGCAAGCGCAAGGTTCAGGTCTTTTTCCAGCACACCGTCCACTCCCACCTTCCCCGGGTCATTGCCCCCGTGGCCCGCGTCGATCAGAATCAGGCGGTTTCCCTCTGCCCGGGAGGAAGCCTCCTCCCAGAAACGCTGCCTGGAAAAATAAAAAGCAGCCGCCAGCACCAGAAACGCCATGGCAATTCCCAGCTTTCTGCTTCCTATGCTTAATCTTTCTTTGATCCCGCGCAAAAATTCCATAAAAAATCCGCCCTATTTCTCTTACAGAAATATATGGCGGATTTTTCTTTTTCATACCCATGCCACGCCGCGTCCGGCGCGTGCGGTTTTCGTCCCGTCTCCTGGCTTTTAAGAAAGTTACGGTCTAGTTCACATACCTTAGGATCACATCCCAGATGTCCTGCCGCTCGAAGCCAAGCTTCCATGCAGATATGCCTGCCAGGCTGTATTCCTTAATCAGCGACGCCTTCAAGGCGATGGACTCTTCCTCTTCGAGCCATACCTTGTAGGTCTTCTCATCCGCTGTATACTCGGCGTAATACTGGCCTGAGTTCTCATCCCAGGTCTTCTGCGCGCCGTTCGTCTCCAGAACATCGTCGATGGCATCCATACCGTAGGCCTTGCTGGACACCTTTACATGCCGGCTCGTGTCTGTCTGGGGCAGCTCTGCTTCCTCTTCCTCCGTCAGGGGCCGTTCCTCCCACAGGCGGGTAAAGAAGGGCACTGCGTTGATGAGTTTCTCTGCCGGAACCTGCTCCAGAGCACGCTCGATCCCCTCGCGTACCCAGTTGATGCTCGCTACGCTGCCCGCGATCTCGGAGCCTGAATAGTGCTCGTCATACCCCATCAGGATCACGTAATCCACCACAATCCCCTGCTCTTCCAGGTTGTAAAATACATTGTGATCCGCAGGCCGGTAGTTATCCACAGAAAGCACGATTCCGTTCTGGCGGCAGCGAATCGACAGTTCCCTTAGAAACTGCAGAAAAGCCTTGGCAGAATCCTGGTTAATGTACTCGAAATCAATGTTCAGCCCGTCCAGGTCGAATTCGATCGCCTTGGCAATCAGGTTGTTCACCAGTCTCTGGCGGGAGGATGTCCGAGACAGAATCTCATAATCCAAAATGCTGTCCTTATACTTAATATCCTCCACCAGGCCCCAGACCTCGATGCCATTCTGATGGCAGTAATTCACATAAGTCTGGCTGGCAAGGGATTCAATATTCCCTTCGTTGTCACACAGGAAAAACCAGGTGGGCGAGATCGTGGTAAGTCCTTTCGTGTTCGCGATCATTTCCAGCACGTTGCTGTTCGCATTTGAATTCGTCACCTGATGCCAGGCCATGTTAATCGTGTAATCTTTGGAAATATTCGTGTACTCCGGCTCCTCATAGTTAGCTGCCAGCGTCTCTTGGCTGCGCTCTCCCAGGAACTTATTGCGGATATAGCCAATAAAACCGTTGGATGTCCGGACCTTCGTCCATTCTCCCACGTCCTCGTCCTCCGGAAGCACATAAAGCACGTCTCCCTTCGCCACGTCCGTCAGAATCGGGCTCTTGATCCCGGCACGCCAGCGCACCTGGGAATCCTTCTTCACCGTAACCGTATCCACCGTGCCGAACTCTGTCGTGATATTGATCCGGTTCACCTCGTCTGTCATAACCTCGTACTGGAGCGCCGTATACTTCTGGATATAGGCCAGCGCCACATAAGCCGTATCCCCGTCTACCTTCACCGGCACATAGCTCTCCGTGACGCTCTCGCTGCCCGCCGTATAGGTATTGCTTCCTACGGCCGCTGTGATCACCTCCGTGGGTGTCGTGTACAGAAGCAGGTTCTCCGCCTGATCCCAGTAAAAGCGCGGATTCAGATAATCGTACAGTACATCCGTCGTCACATATGCTTCCCCGTCGATCATACGGCCCCTGATCTCCGTCAGCTCATTGTCCAGGATCACCGCCGCCTCGTCCCCAGCCTCCATGGAATAATATTCCGTCCACTCCATCCGCTCTTTGGAAGGGCTGTATTTATCTATCAGATAGCTGATAAACACAGCAGCCGCTATGAGGACAATCAGTACCAGGGCTGCCAGGACAGGCGCTATCCGTCTGTTTACCTGCGTTCTTCGTTTCCTTCTTCTTCTTGCTGTCATTGCAGAATCCTCCTGTTGCCACTATCATAACAGAAATTTCGCGCTCCGTCACCCCCGTTTTCGACATTTTTCTTCCCCAGCCAGCCATGCAGAAGGCCAGCCAGAAGTTTTCCGAAGGGAGCTTGCTCACGGAGGAAAAATTCTGGCTGGCCTTCTATAGGGCAGGCGCCCTATAAGCGAGAAGGAGCCTCAAAGCTTTCCCGCTTTTCCTTAAGCCTCTGGCGGCGGATTCGAGCTGCATGGCTGGCTGGAGCACGATCTGCCATGCAGAAGGCCAGACAGAAATTTTCCGAAGGGAGCTTGCTCACGGAGGAAAAATTCTGGCTGGCCTTCTATAGGACAGCCGCAGCTTCCCGGCGCGTGTCTGGCTCGGAGGGGCCTTACCTGTATCGCATCAAGCCGGTAAACTGCGGCATGTCCGCTTTTCTCCAAAAGGAGTCCGTGATATATTATCCGAAAAAGCCGCCTTACTCTTCCCAAAACCTTTTTCTCTGACAATCGTGGCAATGTGGAAATCCCACCGATCTGGTGAATGATACTTCAGAACAGCCTGGCTTACACAGACATAGAACCTTCCGGCCCGGCCAAAGCACGGGCTTTGCTTCCGCCTCCTTTCCTGCGGCGGCTCTTTCTTTTTTTATTATAAAACAGTCTGGAAGAAAAATGCAAGCCTTCCTGAAATTTCATTTTTTCTTTAGAAAATCTTTATAAAAAATTGGCATTTTCAGCATATTGACTTCTGATTAAATATTGTATATACTTTCAAAAATGTATATAATAGATAAGAACCAGTTGGAATGCAGATTTGGATGTGAGGATTATGAGAATAGAAAAACTGAATGACAATCAGATACGCTGTACTCTGACCAGGGATGACCTGGCCAACCGCCAGATCAAGCTGAGCGAGCTGGCTTACGGTACGGAGAAGACGAGAGAATTGTTCCGGGATATGATGCAGCAGGCAGCCATCGAATTTGGATTTGAGGCTGACAATATCCCGTTGATGATAGAAGCGATTCCGCTTCCCAACGAATGCATTGTCCTGATTATCACCAAGGTGGAGGATCCCGAGGAGCTGGACACCCGTTTTTCCAAGTTCGCTCCCGGCGGCGATGCTGTCGGCGAAGAGCCCGGGGATTTGAACGGGCTTCTCCCGGAGGGCGCTGACAATGTGCTGGATATGTTCCGCCGTCTGATCGACCGCCATCTGAAGGAAGAAAGCAGGGAAGAGCAGCCCCAAAAAGCTGTAGCGCTTGCCTCAGAGCTTGATCTGACCCGCCTGTATTTCTTCCCGGATCTGGATACGGTGATCTCCGCCGCCCATGTCCTGAAGGACTACTACAAAGGCTGGAACTCCCTGTACCGCCTCTCCCGGGACGGCAGCTACTGTCTGGTGATCCGCAAAAGCGGACACACCCCCGAGGAATTCAACAAGGTGGCCAATATTCTTTCCGAATACGGGGCCAGCGGAAAATACTCTTCTGCCAGCGAGGCTTATCTGGATGAGCACGAAGAGGCTATGGTCAGAGAGGAAGCCCTGCAGAAGCTTGCCCTTCTCTAAACCCTTGTACACCGACGCTATCTGATAAAAAGAAAAAAAGCGGAACGTTTTCTCAAAAGGAAGACATTCCGCTCTTTTATTCCATCTCTATTTCTTATGATATTTCCATTTTCTATGGTATTTCTATTTTATATTCCGGACGTTTTGCCTGCGCGCCGGAAAAACCCAAAACCACCTCCAGGTTAAGCTTACAGCGCCTCCAAAAACGCATTCAGCCTGGCTACCAGGGTGTCCGGATCGATGCCGTGTACCAGGGCCGCCTCGCCCAGGCTCTCAAACTGATGTGCCGGGCAGCCGATGCAGTGCATGCCCTCCCGCATCAGGATATTCGCCATATTCTCATTTACCTGAAGCACTTCCGCAATCAGCATATCCTTCGTTACCTTTGCCATCTGAAATTTCCTCCTTCATCTGCTCTGTTTTCCCCAGGGGACGTTCTAAACTGAAAAGGGGTATATAATAAGTATCTGTATCCTCTGCTGAGGGTATACCCGTATTTTTCATTATAATCGAATTCCGAGTAATTTGCAAGGAATTATTTTGTACATCTTCACGTACAATCTTTCGTTTCTGTATTTTCCACTTGTATAATCCTCACATTTATTATAAAATACAGCTGTACACAGAGATTTTTCCTGCGGGAGGCACCGGATGCCCCGCAGAACAAAAAAGGAGGATTTTACGTTATGGCATATGTAATCAGTGACGACTGCGTAAGCTGCGGCGCATGCGCAGAGGTATGTCCGGCAGAAGCTATCAGCGAAGGCGACGGCAAGTATGTAATCGACGCAGACGCATGTCTTGACTGCGGAACCTGCGAGGCAGAGTGCCCGAACGGCGCCATCAGCGCAGAGTAATTCGCGAAACCGGTATGATTTCAGAAAGGGACAGGCCTTAAGCGGTCTGTCCCTTTTTCTGCCTGAAAAAACCCCGTTTCTTCTTCTCCTCCCCGCCGAAAACCGCCCGCTCCTTGCGGGCCTTCTGGGAGCTTCGGATCGCCTCATCCAGACGGCGGAAGCGCTCGTCCTCCCGTTCCTCCTTCATGCGCAGCAGATAGTCCATCTCCTTGATTACCTGGCCGCTGACCTGGGTTCCGAGCTCCACCCCCATTTTCTCCGTGTGATCCTCCAGGGCCTCTGAGATCAGGCGGCTCATAATACACTGAAACTGCTGCATCTTTTCTTCTCTGGCGGCCGTCTGGCCGTCCGCCGGAAGGGGGAGCCTGTCCGCCCGATCCAGAAGGTGGGAGATCTCTGTGCCGCCCTTTTCCAAATCCGGGAGCAGCATTTTGACTGCTTTCAGCTGAACCCCTCTGTCCTTTAGTTCCTTAATCTGCCTAAAAAGCCGGATATTCTCTTCTGTATAATAACGGTGTCCCATCTCATTGCGCCCGATGGGAAGCTCAAGCTCTTCTTCCCAATACCGGAGTACGTGAGCCTCCACGTCCACCAGCTTCGATGCGTCGGAAATCATATACCGTGTGTCACCCATACATATCCCCTCCAAATTATGTATATTATTTCCATATCGTTATTATAACAGGTTTACAGTTATTTACAAGTGTTTCATAAAAATTTTATAGGAATTTTTCATACATAAAATGCCGCCCTCACAGCTTCTGGAAAGGGCGGCACAATTCCGGCCATCCTGGCCGGCAGTTCCAGTCTTGGCCGGCGGCCAAAACGCCGGCTCAGACTGGGGGGCCTGGCTTAAAATTCTTAAAGGTGGTGTATTCCGGCATCCAGAGCAGGTTGATGGTCCCGATGGGGCCGTTTCTCTGCTTGGCTACGATGACCTCTGCCAGGTTCTTAAGCTCCGTATCTTTATTGTAATAGGAATCCCGGTAGAGGAACATGACCACATCGGCGTCCTGCTCGATGGCTCCTGACTCGCGCAGATCCGAAAGCATGGGTCTGTGTTCCGGCCGCTGCTCCACAGCCCGGCTCAACTGGGACAGGGCAACCACCGGCACGTTCAGCTCCCTGGCAAGGCTCTTTAAGCCCCGGGAAATATCAGAAATCTCCTGCTGCCTGGAATCTGAGCCGCGGCCGCTGCCGGACATCAGCTGCAGATAGTCAATCATCACGATGCCCAGATGATTTTCCAGCTTGTATTTCCGGCACTTGGAGCGCAGCTCCGCCAGGGTAATGCCCGGCGTGTCGTCAATGATCAGATGGGAGGCGGCCACGCCTTCCGCGCCCTCCACCAGCCGCTCCCATTCAGAATCTGTCAGATTTCCATTCCGAAGCTTCTGGGCGTCCACGCCGGATTCCATGGACAAAAGACGGTTCACCAGCTGTTCTTTGGACATCTCCAGACTGAAGATGGCCACCGTCACATCACTGCGAAACGCCATATACTGGGCGATATTCAGAACAAAGGCCGTCTTTCCCATAGAAGGACGGGCCGCGATCAGGATCAGATCCGAGGGCTGGAACCCGGATGTCTGGTAATCCAGATCCTTGAATCCGGTAGCGATTCCCGTCACATTCCCCTTGGTCCGGGACGCCGCCTCAATCTTCTGGATGGCGTTCAGCACGACCTGGCGGATGGGCACGAAATCTCCGGCATTGCGCCGCTGCACCAGGTCAAAGACCTTTTTCTCCGTCTGTTCCAATATCTCTTCCATGGGCTGCGCGCCCCCGTAGCAGAGATTGTTGATCTCGTCATTCAGGCGTATCAGCCTGCGCAGCGTAGACTTCTCCGCCACAATATTTGCGTAATATTTTACATTTGCCGAAGTCGGCACCTGGTTTAGGATATCCCGGACAAATTCCATGCTGCTGACTTCCTCCGGAACGTCCTTTGCCCGCAGCTGATTCTGCAGCGTCACCAAATCCACCGGCTCATCCTTATTAAACAGTTCTACCATAGCCTCGAAGACAACGCCGTACTGCCTCTGGTAAAAGTCCTCCCGGGTGAGAATCTCCGAAGCCACCAGGATGGCTTCCCGATCCATGAGCATGGAGCCGATGACAGACTGCTCTGCCTCAATACTGTGAGGCATGACTCGTTTGATAACTGTTTCTTCCATACTTACGCTTCTCTTTTTATGCCTCTCTTACATTGACTTTGAGTTCCGCCGTCACCTTCGGATGCAGACGGATCGGAACCATGGTGGTTCCCAGGGTCTTGATGGGGCTGGGCAGCTGCATTTTCTTCTTGTCCAGCTCGATGCCAAGCTGCTCCTGGGCCGCCTGGGCGATTTCCTTGGAGGAAACGGAGCCGAAAATCTTTCCGCCCTCTCCGGTCTTGATGGTCACATTGACCTCCATCTCCTTTAAGCGCTCTCCGAAGGCCTTCGCCTCCTCGTAAAGCTCCTTGGCCACCTTTTCCTCGTTGGCCTTCTTCAGCTTCAAATCATTCAGGTTCTTCGGCGTGGCCTCCAGGCCAAGCTTCTTTGCCAGGATGTAATTGCGGGCGTATCCGTCGTTCACATCCACCAGCTGTCCCTTCTTTCCCAGGGACTTCACATCTTCTATCAAAATAACTTTCATTTAAAATTCTCCTTCCTCATGCAGTTTGTCAATCGTGTGCTTTACGATCTCGATGGCCTCCTCAACGCCGCAGTCCAGCTGGGCCCCGGCCATGTTCATATGGCCGCCGCCGCCCAGGCGCTCCATCATCACCTGCACGTTGACCTCGTCGATGGAGCGGGCGCTGACATAGGTCTTATGCTGGTAATCCGTCAGCACAATGGAAGCCCGCACGCCGTTGATATTCAGAAGCTCATTGGCCGCCTGGGCGCCCACGATGGTCGGGCTCTCAATGTGCTCGTTGGGGCAGACGGAAATGGCAAAGCCATGATAGAGCTGTGCGTGGCGCACCGCCTCCGCCTTCGCCTTGTACTCCGACATGTCGCTGCGGAACATCTTGCGCACACGGGTCACGTCGGCCCCGCAGCGGCGCAGGAAGGCTGCGGCCTCAAAGGTGCGCACCCCCGTCTTGCTGGTAAAATTATTCGTGTCGATGATGATGCCTCCATACAGGCAGTCCGCCTCCACGGCCTTGATCTTCAGCCCCTCGTCAAAATACTGCAGAATCTCCGCCACCATCTCGCAGGCAGATGAGGCGTAGGGCTCAATGTACGAAAGGATCGCGTTGGTAATCTGCTCGTTGGTCTGCCTGTGGTGGTCAAGCACCACGATGGTGGACGTCCGTTTCAGCAGCTCCGGGCACTCCGTGTAGCTGGGCCGGTTCGTATCCACCACCACCAGTACCGTATTCTGGTCAATCAGCTCCACCGCCTGTTCGCTGGTCAGGAACATATCCGTCTCATAGGCCGGGTTGTCCTCGAAGCACGCCTTCATGGGCCGGACAGAGCTGGTTACTTCGTTAATTACAATATACGCGCGTTTCCCAAGCACTTTGGCAGCCCGGTAGATGCCGATGGCCGCCCCAAAGGAATCCGTATCCGACTGCCTGTGGCCCATGACCATGACCTTGTCCCTGCTCTCGATAAACTCCCGCAGGGCATGGGCCTTCACCCGCGCCTTCACGCGGGTCGCCTTTTCCACCTGCTGGGTCTTGCCGCCGAAGTAGGAAATGTTCTCCCCTTCCTTGATGACCACCTGATCGCCGCCCCTGGCAAGAGCCAGATCGATGGCAATCCGGGCGTAATCGTAATTTTCGGCGAACGTCGCCCCGCTGTAACCCAGGCCGATGCTCAAGGTGACCGCCATCTCATTGCCGATATTCACGGTCTTCACATCCTGCAGGATCTCAAATTTATTATCCCGCATAATGGGAAGATCCTTCTCCTGGATTGCGATGAAGTACTTGTCCTTCTCCATCTTCTTTACAATTCCGCCCAGGGCCCCGATATACTTGTTAATCTTGCGATCCACCAGGGCCACCAGAAGGGAGCGGCGCACCTCCTCCACCGTATCAAGGGCCTCGTCATAATTATCCAGATAGAGCAGGCCGGCCACCAGCCTCTGCTCCCGAATCATCCGGATATATCGGTTGATCTCCGTCTCGTCAAAGAGGTACAGGGCAATCAGAAAGCCTTCGTCCTCCTCCACATCCACAAACGTGCTGCTGTCCATGACGTGATCCATGTAGACACGGCGCAGATCCGCCCGGAAATCCTTTTCCCCATAGGAAAAATGCGAAATCTGGGTGTCGTCAAAATCATCCTGGGGCAGCATGTCCAGGGAAAACTCCGGGAAAAACCAGGTGATAGATTTCCGCAGGTTCTTCTTTCCCTTACCGCTGGCCTCAAAAAATGCGGTATTGCCCCACAGCACCCTGCCATCCTCGTCCAGCAGCGCGTAGGGAACCGCCAGCTCCTTTAAAAGTTTTCGCTGTACCTGCCCGTACTGGGTCGCGAAGGAAACCAGCTCCCCGTAAATCTGCGGCCGGTTCTTCACGTACAGCAGGAGTACGACTGCGATATAAATGATGAGGAATCCGCTCATAAGGCAGCCCGCCTGCACGGACACAAAATACATGGCCAGATTCATCACCAAAAGCAGCGCGCTCAATATAAGCGGCCACTGGACATAGCGCCTCAGCTGGCCCTTCAGTTGAACCTTTCTTTTCATTGCTCTCAAAACTCCTATACCGGTACATGCGGGCCAGATCGTCTGCATATGGCGCGCATGTACTGCCCGTTACTCAATTGCACCTATTATACCATGTCCTTCGGACATGGCCGCTCCGCTAAGGATGCCATGCGGCGCAGGTATAATGCCTATCGGCATTATACCATGTCCTCCGGACATGGCCCCTCCGCTAAGGATGCGCACGCCCCGGCACGGAAATCTGCCGCCCTCCTGGCGGCCCGGGGCGGCGCAGGTATAATGCCTATCGGCATTATACCACAGTTTACCTGTGCTTTACAAGGCAGAGCCGCCCGCGATTGAAGAAAGGAGGCCGCAAAAAAGAAGCTGCCTCCGGCCGCTGGCAGATCTTTTGTCAATCCGCCCAGCCGGAGGCAGCTTTTTTCATTCATGAAACCCTTTTTATTTTCCGAACAGCTCGCCAAAGGAGGCCCGTTTTCCCACCGCCTCGGTCAGCTCTGCCATGCGGCTCACGTCGCCGATGAGAATCACGCCGCAGAGACGGTTGTTGCGGAAGTAGTATTTCTCATACTGCTTTCTCGCCGTATCCTTGAATTCCACAGTCCGGTATACCAGATCCGGGTTGGAGCCGTTGTCGCCGATGGCGTACAGGGCGGTGTTCATGCCGTGGAAGGACAGGGCCGCAGGCACTCCCGCGTACTCCAGGGCTTCGCCGGCCGCGTTGGCTCCGGCCACCTTGCCTTCCTCCGCAGCCTGGGGCCAGATGGCGTAGTTGACGCCCTGGTACTGGGCGCAGTCGCCGCAGGCGTAGACATCCGCCGCGTTCGTCTCCATACGGCTGTTCACCACGACCGCCCGGTCTGTCTCGATGCCGGCTGCCTTCGCGATGGCTGTATTCGCCCGGACGCCGCAGGATACGATGACAAGCTGGGCCGGGAAGACTCTTCCGTCGCCAAGGCGCACGCCGGTCACATGGCCGTCTCCCTCGATGGCTTCGATCTGCACGCCCGTGTGGATCGCGATGCCCTGGGCCTCGCTGATGGCCTTGATCATCTCACCGGCGCCTTCGTCCAGCTGGCGTCCCATCAGCCTCGGGGCCAGCTCCAGAACCGTCACCTTACAGTGGGCCTTCTTAAGCTCCCAGGCCGCCTCGAGGCCCAGTACGCCGCCGCCGATGACCACCGCTTCCTTTACCTGCGGCAGAAGCTCCGTCACCTTCCGGGTGTCTGACAGCCGGCGGATGGCGATCACCTCCGGCTGCTCCGCGCCCTGAATCGGCGGGATGAAGCACTCAGAGCCAAGGGCGTAAATCAGCTTCGTATATTTAAATTTCGCTCCGTCTGCCGTGTAAATCTCTTTCTTCTGCGTATCGATGCCGGTCACGTTCTTTCCAAGCATCTGGTATACGTTATTTTCCTCGTACCAGGAAGCCTCCTTCACTGCGATCTGCTCCGCCTCAAGTCCTGCCGCCAGAGACTTGGTCAGCATCGGACGGTTGTAGGACGGGTACTCCTCGTTGGAAATCATGTAAATGGATCCTGTCTTATCGCGCTCCCGGATGGCCTCGGCGGCGCTGATGCCGGCGGCTCCGTTTCCAATGATGGCGTACAGATTCTCTGTATCATTGCGGTAGCTGGTATCCTCTTCCTCCACCGGGACGAAGTTCTCTTTTCCGACGCCGCAGACCGGGCAGATCTCCATGGAGGAGTCAAAAATCGCGCCGCAGACAAGGCATTTCACCAGGGTAGTCTTCGCGGACTTCTTCGGATTTTCCTTGTCCTGCAGGAGACAGCCGAAGTTATAGCCGTAATCGTAGGCGTTCAGCAGATCCACTTCGCTGGGTTTAAAGCGCACCCGGAAGCCCTCGTCCGGCACGCGCATCCGCAGCTGGTGAAGACGCTCGATGATATGGGGCACGCCCTCTCCGGACCAGCCATAGCTTCCGAAGGCGCTGGCCAGCTTGCCGCCGTGGGTGCCCGCGAAAATGGAAGTGGTCAGATCCCAGATGGGCTTTAAGGCCTCGCCCACGATGGTCGGCGTGCCGAACAGGATGCCATCCGCGAAGCCCAGCTCCTCCAGCACCTTCCCCTGATCCGCCGTCACCATGTCATAGCTTCTCACGTCGATATCACCGCTGTCCGCGATGCCCTTCGCGATCTCCTCCGCCAGCAGTCCAGTGTAGCCGTAGGCGCTCACATAGGGAATCACCACGGTCTTTTTCTGGTTCGGATTTACGACGGTGCACCATTCCTCATAGGTATTGTACATCTTGTCGATGTCTGTATCCAGCACCGGGCCGTGTCCCGTGCAGATCATAGACACGTCAAGCTGGCGCACCCGCTCCAGGGCCTGCAGCATAAAGGGCTTGAAGGGCCCGATGATACAGTCAAAATAATATTTCGTCGCCTTCCAGTAATCCTCCTGGTTCGTCACCCTGCTTACCAGAATCTCATCAAAGGAGTAATGGGAGCCAAAGGAATCGCAGGTCACCAGCGCCTGCTCCTCTTCTATATACGTATACATGGTATCCGGCCAGTGAAGGTTCGGCACATGCAGGAAACGTAAGGTGATGTTCCCAATCTTCATCTCCTGCTCGTCCTTCACGGCGATGCTGCAGAAATCACCGTTCACAATATTCTGCAGGAAAGAAATGGCCGTCGGCGTAGCGATGACCTTCAGTCCGGGATTCAGCTCCAGCAGCCTCTGGACGCTGCCCGCGTGATCCGGCTCCGTGTGATTGACCACCAGGTAGTCAATCTTCGTCACATCCACGATTTTCTCCAGTTCCTTCAGATAATCGTCAAAAAACTTTTCCTTGACCGTCTCGAAAAGAATTACCTTATCGCCGGCCTTGTAAAGGTAGGAATTGTAGGTGGTGCCGAACTCCGTGTACATGATAATGTCAAATACGCGGAGCGTGTCGTCCAGAATTCCCGCCCAGTAAAAATTCTCCCGAAGCTTCAACGCCTTCGCCTGCATAGCTTTTCCTCCTGTTCTGCGCCAAAATATGGCCTGCTCCCAGCCGGCCGCTGACGCGGCCGCGCCGGTTCCAATTGTTTTTATTTTCCTTAATTATAACCAGCGGGGCAGGAAAAGTTTGTCGCATTTGCAACTTTTCAAGCCAGAATCTGCACTATTTCTTCCCATAGCAGCGGTCGCACACCTGGAACGACGAGCCCAGGGGCAGCAGCTTCCCGCAGTAACGGCAGCGGGCGATGTAATTCTGCTTGCCCTTCGCCAGATAATTCATGATCTGCATCTCCGTCTTTTCCCGCTCGCCAGCCAGCCATTCCTCGTCGATCTCCTTTTGCATCCGGTGGGAAAACTGATAATAGAGATCCAGCTGCTTGTAATAGGTCTCATATTGGAGGATGCCGCCCTTCTTCTCCCGGCGTAAGGCCGGGCGCTCCAGGGAGACGTCCGCCGACCAGGTCTTACAGTAGTCAAGCCACAGGGAGACTACCTTCCGGTCCTTGATGTCGATGGGACAGGTGATCATCCGGTACAAAAGATGCTTGTTTTCAAAGCCGTCGATCATGCTCCGGCACTTTTTCGCCTGCTCATAGAGATAAAGCGCCTCGTCGATATTTTCCTTGACGAAGGGCTCCGACGGCGTGACGGAATACCAGATTTTCAGAAGCTCATCCAGGGGCGCGTCGATATCCAGAAGCACCTGGGGAAAACCTAGGTTTACCTGGGTGAGCGGCTCCTCCGCCGCCTTGAAATTCTGCCGGATATACTCCAGCTCCTCCTCTCCCATGGCGCTCACATACCCCTTGTCGTAGATGCCAAAGCGCCCCGCGCGCCCCGCGATCTGCTTGATTTCCGAGGTCTTTAAGGGCCTGCGGCTGACGCCGTCGAATTTGTCCGTCTGCAGAAACACGATCCGGCGCACCGGCAGATTCAGCCCCATGCCGATGGCGTCCGTGGCCACGGCCACCTTCGTCTTTCCCCGGTTGAAGAGCCGGGTCTGCCGCCTCCTTATCTCCGGCGGCAGGCTGCCGTAGATGACGCTGGAGCTGACCCCCGCCTCCTCCAGGCGGCCAGCCACGTCCAGCACGGATTTCTTGGAAAACGCGATCAGAGCGTCGCCCTCCCGCACATCGTCCGGGAACACGAAGGGGCTGTCCTCGCAGATCAGCCCGGTCTTCCGCTCGTACCGCCTGACCTCGTAATCGTCGCCGCAAAGCCCGATCAGATGGCAAATAACCTGCTCCGCCGCAGGACTCATGCAGATATGGATCTCTCCGGCGCGAAGGCCCAGGATGGCCTTGGTCCAGGAATGTCCCCGGTCTGTATCCGCCACCAGCTGCGCCTCGTCGATGACGGCGATTTCATAATTCTCATCGAAATCCGCCATCTCAATGGTGGAGGCCGTCACCCGGCTTCCCTCCTCCTCGATGCACTCCTGCCCGGTCCGCATGGTGCAGGGCACGCCCATCTCATTCATGCGCTCATAGACCTCCAGGGCCAGAAGCCGCAGAGGCCCCAGATACACGCCGCAGGCCGCCTCCTTCAGCCGCTCCAGGGCCTGGAAAGTCTTCCCGCTGTTCGTGGGGCCGATGTGCAGGATGAAATGCCGCCTCAGCTCCCGCACCTCCGCGAACTCCATCTCGGGCCTGGCCGGCACCAGCTCCAGAATCTTATTTTTCACCTTATAGCGACGGAACTTCGGATAAAGAGTAAACAGCGTCTCCGAACAGACGGCCCCCGGCATGGTGCGCCGCAGCCAGGCCAGGAACTCGCCGTTCACGCCCTCCCGCTGGTCCTCCAGCAAAAGTCCCAGATCGAGAGCCACAAGCTTCGGGATCATCTCTGTATTGATCTCTTCAATCAGCTCCGTCCTGCCGCGCCGGTAGGCGTAGGCTGCCACATTCTTCAGCTGCCGGTGCAGATCCTCCAGCACCTGGCTGTTCGTCTGGTAGGGACGGGCGCGGCGGAAAGCCTTCTGCAGATTCTTCACCCGGGCCTGGGCGACGGAATCCTTCAGGGCGTTCTTCGTCTTTTTCCGTCCGGCCTGCTCGTATTCTTCTATATAAAACTGATTCAGCTTTTTCTTTTGAATCATGGAATTTTCCTCTTCTTTCCGCGCTGAAACGCAGGTTTTACTTCTGTCCTAATTTCCCTGCCGATTTTACCATAAGAACGGGCAGATTTCAAAGTTTTGATCTGCAAGGCCTGAAAGCATTCTTAAATTCACAAACCCAAACAGATGTTCTATACTCATTCCACGGGAAGTCAGAGCGCATTTAGGCGGCCTACCCTCCAACTCGGAGGGGCTGAACCCTCCGGACCATTAAGGAAAGGGGGCGAAGCCAATGATTACATATGCTGAGTTATTTCAGTTTTGTACTTTCATTGTGGCCCTGGTGGGGTTGTGTTACACGATCTTCAGGGGCAGAAAATAGCCGCCAACTACCGCGAATAGTTGACGGCCAGATTATAAATAATTTGGTTTGATACTTGAAGGGTAGGCCGTGTGTCTCTGGCTTTCCCTTTTCTGTTATTAATATAACATGAACCAGACCTGAATGCAAGAAAAAGACCGAAAACAGCCGCCACTATTCGCGATAGTGACGGCTGAAATTTAACTTTTTTCTGTCTGAATCTTAGTCCATTACGTAGGGCATGAGGGCCAGACCAATCGCGCCCATTACCGTTCCCGCACCCTGCTTACATTTTCCCCATTTTGCCCGGTTTTTCCGTCAGCC
>CALWBB010000050.1 GCA_944375885.1 uncultured Merdimonas sp. | reverse complement strand
GGCGTGGAGCTGCTGATTCATGTGGGGATTAATACCGTGGAGCTTGGCGGAAAGCATTTCCATGCGCTGAAGGAAGCAGGCGCTGCCGTAAAGAAAGGGGAGAAGCTGCTGGAATTCGATATGGACGCCATCAAAGCGGAGGGCTATGATCTGACGACGGCAGTTCTGGTCACTGTGCCGGAGCAGGTGGAGATTTTGAAAACCGGTGAGGTAAAGGAGCAGGAGGCTGTTCTGAAGGCTTCGGAAAAATAGAACGATAAAAAAAGCAGCCGCAGGCAGGTGTTTTCATTCTGCCTGCGGTTTTTTGATAAGACAGCCTTTTCCTAGCCAAGAGGCACCGACAGCTTTTTCAGCTTCTCGGCCGGCGTCTCGGTATGGGGGCTTCCGGAATAGATCTTTTCCTTAATCGCCAGCATCCGGGCGTCCGTCTGGGCGATGATGTCCGCGCATTCCTTCAGCTCACGGGAAATCTGCTCCGGGTTTTCCACATCCTGCTTGTATTTAAGCTGATGATCCACGCTGGCCCAGAAGTCCATGGCGATGGTGCGGATCTGCACCTCCACCCGCATGGGCCGCTTCTGATTCGAGAAGAAAACCGGGATTTCCACAATGAGATGGAGGCTGCGGTAGCCGTTCTCCTTTGGGTTCTGGATGTAATCCTTCTTCTTCAGGAGGGTGATGTCGTCCTGGCGCAGAAGCATGTCCGCCACCGCGTAAATATCATCGATAAAGGGGCAGATGACCCGGACGCCTGCCACGTCGTTCAGGTTTTGCTCGACGGATTCCACGCTGATGGGGACGCCGTAGCGCTTCAGCTTCTCCACGATGCTGATGGGCCGCTTGATGCGGGAGGTGATGAACTCGATGGGATTCCTTTTATGATGGATGTTCAGCTCGTCGTTGAGCACCTCGAGTTTTGTGCGCACCTCGCGGATGGCGCAGCTGTAGCGCATCATAAGCTCCTGGAATTCAAAGGCCTGATTGACAAAATAGGTCTGTATATCCGGTACGTTTGTGATATCCGGAATAGTTTTCTGAAGATCGTTTTCCATGGGTATCTCTCCGTTTCTAATTCAAGTATTTCTTATCAAATGATAGGGCGGGAAAACTTAGTTTTGCGTCCGGGTTCGTGCAGCCGCTTTTGCGCGGTACTTCGCTGGGCTCATCCCCGTACTCTCCGTAAATTTTTTGTAGAAAAAGCCTTTGTTGTGATAGCCGATGATCCACATGATTTCCTCAATATTCAAATCAGAGGATTCCAGCAGAAGCCGCGCCCGCTCGAGCCGCAGGCAGACCAGGTATTCCGAATAGGTCATCCCGGTCTGCTTTTTGATCAGGTTATTAAAATAATTCGGCTGGAAATGAAAAGCTTCCTGGAGCGCGGACATCTTTACGGCGGCCAGGTTGTTTTTCATAAATTCCGTGACGGATTCAAACAGCTTTTCCGCATACAGGACGCTTTCCTGCCGCGAAAAATTGTATTGGTAGCCGGAGGAAAGGTTATCCATCAGCCGTATCAGGTATCCTTTGCTGATATCCATGTAACCGGGCTGTTTACTCCTGATTTCAGATACAATCTGAAACAGGTATTCCTGGATCTGCGCAGTCTGCTCCTGCCCGGTGGGCGTGAATTTCAGATAATGCTGCAAATCACTGTATTTCATAATGTTTTTGCGCAGAAACTGCTGCAGGGGCGTCATGCTGACGCTTCCAAGAAAGGCTTCGTTGAAGACCTCCCGGTTGATCGAGATATTGACCAGAAGGCATTCGGAATTCCGGATGGATTCCCGGTGGTAGGCCATGGAGTTGATAAAGCAGATTTCATTCTCTGAAAAATGCGCGGTTTCCCCTTCGATTTCCACTTCCAGGTGCCCAGAAATAATATACCGGAGCTCGATGTAATCGGAATAATAGCTTACAAGCTCCGAATCTCCCAGATCCAGATGGATCGGGGTCTTGCGGGAGAAGAAGAGATTGGTCAGATGGCCTTCATGGAATTTCTGGTAGGAGATGCAGATATCTCTCGTAATTTTGTGAAAATCCTTCCCGTCCTGCAGGACAGAAATGAAATCAAAGTCCATGTCGCAGGCGTTCAGCTGCGCGTAGGTCATTTTCAGATGATATTCCGGGGCTACCGGAATCCGGTAAAGTTCTTCGGCAAGCTTCATAATCGTCTCTCCTGACGGCTTTCCCCTAAGTATAGCATGAAATAGAAGAAAAGCAAGGAAAATGAAAAAAAGTGTAATAGGTAACTTTTTTGAGCGGATTTTCCTGCAATATGTAATCGAAAAGGGAGTCGGAATAAGCTATGATAAGTGCAGAAAACAGAAGAGAAAGGAGTGAACCGGATGAAGCTTGCGGAGCATTTGCTTCAGGTGAGTGGAGTGCAATATGAAACAAATTCCAATATTTATGCCATTCACCATAAAGAGGGGATTGCTTTGATAGACTGCGGCTTCCAAAAGGAGCAGTGGGAACGGATGTCTGCCTGCCTGAAAAGCTGGGGGTTTGGGCCTTCGGATATCACCCATGTCTTCCTGACCCATTCTCATTTTGACCACGCTGGGAATGTGTGGCGGGCGAATGCGCTTGGAGCCAGGGTTCTGGCGAGCGCGGAGGATGCGGGAAAAATCGAAAACGGGAATCCGGAGATGGAGGAGCTGTTTGGCGCCCGCTGGGTATGCGGAAAGGTCGATCGGATTCTAAAGGATGGGGATCCGTTTTCCCTTCCCGGGGGCGCTGCGCTTACTGTATTGGAGACGCCGGGACACAGCCGGGGATCGCTGTCCTTCCTGATAGAGGTGGATGGGCTGCGTGCGCTTTGCATTGGGGACATGTTTTTTGTGGCGCCCTGTCCTCCGGAGGATAAAGATGATGTGGAGCTGGGATATATGGGAAGCCGGGATTTCAGCCTTGAGGATTATACGGCATCCCTGGAACGCCTGGCAAGGGTGGAGGCGGATCTGCTCCTGCCTGGACATTACTATTTTTACAGAGGGACAGGAATGAAGAGGCTGTTTGCGCAGGCCCTGTCAAAGGCCAGGGCGCTGAAAGGAGAGGCATGACAGAGAGAAACAGAAAAGAAGAGCTGCTTTTAGCCCTGAATAAACTGGAAGCCTACCATGAGATTCAAAATGAAATGGGCAGGCTGACGGCGGCTTTCAATTTTCATCAGAAGGAAAGGGTAAGGGAACACTTTGCCATGGAACTTGCAGATGTATCCCTGGAATATGCGGATGAAGGAAGATTTGAAGGGCCGGAAGCTGTGGACGCTGCCCTGGAGGAGCTTCTTGGCGGGGAGGCAAAGCCAGGGGAAATGCTGGATCTGCAGCTGACGACGCCTATGATAGAGGTGGCTGACGACGGAAAGACGGCAAAATGCGTCTGGTGGTGCCCGGGCGTGGGGGCCCGCACGGATGAGGAAGGGGCGCACGCCCTCTGGATCTGGGGGCAGACGGCTGTGGACTTTATCCGCCTGCAGGAGGTCTGGAAGGTCTGGCATCTGCACTATTTCCGGCTGATCAAATGCTCCTATGAAAAGGGCTGGGTGGAAGATCTGAGCATGATCAACCGTTTCAATACGCCGATGCACCCAAAGTCCCTGCCCTCCACCT
The DNA here is from genome assembly GCA_944375885.1 of uncultured Merdimonas sp. Classification (GTDB taxonomy): domain Bacteria; phylum Bacillota; class Clostridia; order Lachnospirales; family Lachnospiraceae; genus Laedolimicola. The sequence continues at coordinate 11,794 of CALWBB010000050.1, read as the reverse complement.
ACCACAATCCCTACTCCCCGCTGAGTATCCGGGACGGCATTCCCTGCCCGCCGCGTCCCTACCATACCTACACGCAGGCGGATCGCTTTTGGGAGCTGAACCGGGATAAACGCTGAAAGGAGAGGAGCAGGGATGCGCTGGACAATGGAGGACTTGGAGCTTTTAAGCGAAGAAGAGCTGGAGAACCTGGAAAAACGCGTGGCAAGGCTTTTGTCTGTGTGGCAGATACAGAATCTGCGGGGAGCGGCGGCAGTGTTTCATGACGATCAGCACATCGGGGAGCAGCGCAGGGAACTGAACGCGCTGGACTATCCGGGAGTAGACGCGGGAAAGATTCTGGAAATGCGGAAAAAGCCGGTGGTCGATTCTTTGGAAGGCAACATGCTGATCCACCCGCTGACGACACCGGTGATAGAAATAGACGATGCCAATACAAAGGCGCGGGGCGTCTGGTGGTCCCTGGGAATCGAGGGCCTGTCCATACACAGGGAGAAGCCCCTGGCGATCGTGTCGGTGGGCATGGTGCCGGGCGTCCATGTAAAGGAAGCCGGAGAGTGGCGGATCTTATGGGGCGTCTGGCAGAGAACCACAAAAAATGAATACCACGCAGGCTGGGTGGACAGCATGGTTCCCACCAATACCCGCCCGCCTCTTACGCCGGAGCAGGACAGGCAGGGCTTTGGACGGTACGCCTACCAGAAGGATCGGGTGCGCCAGGCGGTGCCTCTGCCGCCGGAGGCTGACACCTGGAACCGCTATCCGGATGAGTGGGATCAGGGCTGGATGAAAAAATCAGAAGAAGAATAGAAGGAACAAAAACGGAACGAAAAATAGGAAGGAGAACAGCCATGAAAAAGAACAACTATGAAGAAATGTCGAAACGTATCATGGAACTGGCCGGGGGGCCGGACAATATCAGAAAGGCGTCCCATTGCTTTACCCGCCTGCGTCTGGATCTGCATGAACTGGAACGCTGCGATACAGAAGGAATGAAGAAGGTAGAGGGCGTTAAGGGCTGCGTGGTAAACAGCGGCCAGGTACAGGTCATTATCGGAAAAGAGGTGGAGGATCTCTTTAAAATATTTACTGCGATGCTGAACCCCGCGCCGGAAGAGGAAAGCGGCGGAGCAAAGGAAGAAAAGCTGGTCAATAAAATTCTCAATGGAATCGCAGGGATTTTTATTCCGGTATTCCCGGCCCTGGCGGCCAGCGGCCTTTTGAAGGGAATCCTGCTGGCGCTGAATTTTGGAGGCGTGGTGGATCCGGCAGGCAATACTTATACGATGCTGATGATGTTTTCTGATGCGGTGTTCTATTTCCTGCCCGTACTGCTGGCGTTCTCTTCGGCAAAGGTATTCGGCTGCAAGCCCACGCTGGCTGCGGTGCTTGCCTGTATTCTGCTGCATCCGACTTATACGGCCATGACAGAGGCGGGAAGCATCTTCGGGCTGACGGTGCCGGTAGTCAGCTATTCGTCCACCGTGTTTCCGATTATCGTAGGTGTATTCATTCTGTCTTTGATTGAGAAGGGCTGCCGCCGGGTGATCCCCAAGAGCTTTTCCGGCCTGTTCACCCCGCTGATCTGCATTGTGGTCACGGCCCCGGTGATGCTGGTGGTGGTTGGCCCGGTGGTAAACGCCCTGTCTAATGTGGTAGGAAACGCTGTGATCGGCCTGTATGACAAGACGGGAGCCTTCGGCGGAGCCATATTTGGGGCGGTGTATCCCTTCATGGTATTTACCGGCCTTCATCACGCGGTGGTGCCGGTGGAACTGCAGAGCCTGGCGGCAAACGGCTATGATCCCCTGCTGGCTCTCTGCGCGGCGGCAAACGCGGCCGTGGGCGGCGCAGCATTGATGGTAGCTATAGATTCCAGGAACAGAGAGTTCAAGGGCCTGTCCCTTTCCTCAGGAATCACAGCCCTAATTGGAACGACGGAGCCGGCCCTTTACGGGGTGCTCGGCATCTTAAAGCGCCCCTTCATCGGAGCGGCAGCAGGCGGGGCGGCAGGAAGCGCCTTTATGGCGGCGCTGCGGATCTACGCCTCAGGAATCGGCCCGGTTCCAGGCGCCGGGGCAGCGCTTTTCCTGGGTGAGAAATTCGTGTGGTATCTGATCGGAATCGTACTTTCTGTGGCTGTGGCGATGGCGGTGACGCATTTCGTAAGGTTTGAAGATGTAAAGCTGGAGGGACAGAAATAATGGCGGTATTTCCAGATAACTTTTTGTGGGGCGGCGCGTTTGCGGCAAACCAGGTAGAAGGCGGCGCAAGGGAGGGAGGCAGGGGCCTCTCTACCGCCGATATCTTCCCCCTGGGCGACAGGAAGAAGGGAGGCTGCTTTGACCGCAGCTGGGAGCAGATCCTGGAGGCGGCGGCAGACCTTGACGACCGAAAATATCCCAAGCGGCGGGGCATTGATTTTTACCATCGCTATAAAGAAGACATCGCATTGTTTCATGAGATGGGATTTAAGGCGCTCCGCTTTTCCATCTCCTGGTCACGGATATTTCCCAATGGGGACGACAAGGAACCCAACCAGGAGGGAATCGCCTTTTACCGTTCCATGATAGAGGAATTGAAAAAATATGGGATAGAGCCTGTCGTGACGCTCTCCCATTTTGAGATGCCCCTCCATCTGAGCCTTACGTATAACGGCTGGACGGACAGGAGAGTGGCAGACTTTTTCGTAAAATTCGCGGGGACGCTGTTTGAGGAATTCCATGAGGAGATCCGTTACTGGATCACCTTTAACGAGATCGACGCGACGGTGCATATTCCGCTGACCGGAGCGGGAATCGTGCGGGAGCATACGGAAAATCTGGAACAAGCCAGTTACCAGGCCCTGCATCATCAGTTCGTGGCTTCCGCCCGGGTCATAAAGCTTGCGCACGAAAAATACCCGGGGCTGAAAATCGGCTGCATGACGACGAAGAATCTGAAATATCCCGCTACCTGCCGGCCGGAGGACTGCCTGCAGTGCCTGCAGGAGACAGAGCTGGATGCCTTTTACACAGACGTCCAGGTGTTTGGGGAGTATTCCTACGCGATCCGGAATCTCTGGAAGAAGAAACACATCCAGATTCAGGAGGAACCAGGCGACGCGGCCCTTCTAAGGGAAAACACGGTGGATTTCGTATCCTTCAGCTACTACGCCTCCCTGGTGACCAGCGCGGAAGGGGCGAAAAAGGAAAAGGTGTCCGCCAATCTCCTGGTGGGAGAAAAGAACCCTTACCTAGAGCAGACACCCTGGGGCTGGCAGATTGATCCGGTGGGCCTGCGCTATGCGCTGAACCAGATGTACAGCCGGTATAAGCTGCCCCTTTTCGTGGCGGAAAACGGCCTGGGGACGCTGGATAAGCTGGAAGGGGATGCCGTGCATGACGATTACCGGATTTCCTATGTCCGGGAGCATATCCGGCAGATGGCGCTGGCCCTGGAGGATGGGGTTCCGGTCTTCGGCTACACCTACTGGGGCTGCATCGACTGCATCAGCGCCTCCACCTCTGAGATGAGCAAGCGGTACGGGTTTATCTATGTGGATCAGGACGACCAGGGAAACGGCACGCTGAAGAGAATCCGGAAGGATTCCTTCGCATGGTACCGGAAAGTGATAGAAAGCAATGGGGAAGATTTGACATAGGGAAACGTAAGGTTTAGAGAATATGGGAAGCCCCGGGGAGGAATCGGTGATTCGCCCCGGGGCTTCCCATCTCCATACAAATCAGTTCGTTCTTACCCTCAATTGACAAGGACACACACGCCTCCAGCGGCCTAATTCCGGCAGGCTCTGCGTCATCGTCAATCGGCGTACGTCCAGTACGCCTCATTCCGCTTCCTTGAACCTGCCGGAATTAGGCCTACTGGAGGTCGGAGAGTCAGGCAGTGGCTGTTTCGGTGTCCTGCAAGGCGCTTGAACGACGCGTACTGGACGTACGCGGAGCGAAAAGCAACGTAGCAGGACGCTGAAACAGCCCTGTCCTGACCGTGTGTGCTCTTGTCAATTGAGGGTAATTTCTGCTCAAATACGCAAAGACCTGTCAGGGTGAGAAACACAGCTGATAAAATGAGAAGTTCCATAGTAAGCCTCCTCTCTTTCTTTGTGAGATAATTTGCTTTGCAGCTTTTCCGGCGTCAGGCTATCCAGGCATTCCGGGTTCTGCCCGGACAGAGTTTGGATTTGGTGAAACCATGTGGAATACATAGGAAATTCCTCCTTGCGCCTTTACTTTTTCTCCTGTTGATATTATAATTATAAAGCGAAAAGTAAAGAAATAAAACAAATATAGTGACATGATATATAATTATAATGACAAAAAAGCAATAAAATATAAGAGAAAGGACAGCTATGGAGATCAGAGATATACGGAGGCTTAAGCTGGATCGAAGCGGTCTGGAGGAGATCGAGGGGCTGACAGTGGAATACCCTTACGTACTCCACCGGGTTGACCTGACGAGCGCCCAGATTCCCTGGCACTGGCATGAGGAAGTGGAATTTATCTATGTGCGGGAAGGGAGCATGCGGGTGCGGACGCCGGGCCGCGTCCTGGTATTTGAACAGGGAGAAGGCTTTTTTACAAATACGAATGTGCTGAGCTGCCTGGAGGAGGAGAAGGGCGGAAAGATCGATTCCCATCTGCTCCACGAGGCTTTTCTGGGCGGCCATTTCAAGAGCGTCTTTGAGACGAAATACCTGGAGCCAGTCTTGAAAAACAGGAGCCTTGAGATTCTGGAATTCCGGGGGCATACAAAGGCCCAGCGGAAGATTCTGGAAAAACTCCGGGAGGCGGCCAGACTTCAGGAGGAGGAGAATACGGAGTTTCAGACCCGGAACGTATTTTCCGAGATCTGGCTTCTGCTTTTGAAGGAGATGGAGACCATGGAGTACGAAAGGCCCTCCGTGCTTCCGGCCCGTCAGGAGCGCTTGCAGACGATGCTGGCCTATATCCAGCAGAATTATGAGAAGAAGCTGTCGCTCGAGGACATTGCGGGGGCGGCCTTTGTGGGAAAGCGGGAATGCCTGCGCTGCTTTCAGAGCTGCATGGGAAAGACGCCCTTCGCATACCTTTTGGAGTACCGGGTGGAGGTGAGCAAGAAACTGCTGCGGGAGACGAAGCTCTCTGTCATGGAGGTGGCATCTCAGGCCGGCTTTTCCAGCGCGGCCTATTACGGAAAGGTTTTCCGGAGGCTTAGCGGCATGACGCCGGGAGAATACCGCAGACAGGAGAGAAATTCTTGCGTGCATTCTTAAGCCCAGCAGAGTTCAGCGGTGTGAAAAAGGCGGCAGAGGAACCGCTCCTTGCGGGCTGCAGTGGCCTGTGTTATGATGAGAAAAAAGGGAGGGCGCTTTTAGATGAAAAATAAAAAGCTTCGGATTGCGGCGGCTGTGGCGGCGGTGATCTTGGTTATCGCAGCCGGGATCTTTGCCTTTGGGGGAGGGCGCGGCGCGAAGACCTTCCAGGAACAGCTGGAGCTTGGACAGAGATACCTGGCGGAAATGGATTACGAGCAGGCGGTTGTGGCCTTTACGGCGGCCATTGAGATCGATCCAAGGAACGCGGACGCATACCTTGGCCTGGCTGAGGCCTATGCTGGCATGGGAGATCTGGACGCAGCCATAGCGGCGCTGGAGGAAGGCTATGAACTGGCGGGCGATGAGAGACTGAGAGAATATATCAATGCTCTGCAGGGAGGAGCCGCCCCGTCGGGGCCGCAGGCTGTGATGCAGACAGGGCCGATCACGCTGCCTTTTACGGCTGAGGACTTTACCCTTGCAGGATATTCTATCGTCGAGGAAAACTTTGAGGCTATGGCTGATGCGATCGGGGTGAGGATATACCACTCTGGCACAGAAGAAACCGAAACTCTGGATGAGTTCTGGCTGGATACGGATTACGGACGCGTCACAGCCACGGACTTTACTGCCGAAGAAGACAGTAGCAGCGATTATCTGCTGCGAATTGATGATCTTTCCGGTTCCAATGGCTATATCGCTTGTTTGTCTGGCGGTCCAGAAGGCCACGAACAGCGTTCGCTTAGCTGTTCTATGTCAGGCGCGCCGGACATCCTACAGTCGCCCATCGCCGTAGGAGATTCTCTTGAAAGCGTGCGGGAACTTCTGAAGCTTGACAAGCTGACCTCTGAGCCGGCCGCGGAGGGCAGCGGAATTAAGGAAAGCTATGTGGATGCCCTTGGAGGAGCCTATTCGGTAAGCGTGTCAGAGCATGAAGATTCAGATCAGGGTCTCTGCGACCAATATGTGCTGTGGAACTACGGAGTGGACGGGAGTACGCCGTATGTGCTGTGGATTCATATTTCGCAGGCTGCTGGCACGGTGGCTGAATGGCAGCTACAAGTCGATATTTCGTAAGTTTAGATAAAAAGGAGGCTTTTGTCCCTGGCGGGCAGGGTCTCTTTTTTGGCGTGGTGTCTTGTGCAGGCAGCCGCCATGTCCGCATGGCAGTCATTTGCCGCTGTTTCCCCTTGCAAATGGCCGGAAAATGTGTATACTGGTAATGGTTTGTTTGCAGCGGTTTGGGGCGTCCCAAACGGTTACAATTGTTCAGATAAGGATGAATGAAAAAATGGCGAATTATGTGAAAGAGATTGAAAAGAGAAGAACCTTTGCGATCATTTCCCACCCGGACGCGGGAAAGACGACGCTGACAGAGAAGTTTCTGCTGTACGGAGGGGCGATCAACCTGGCAGGCTCCGTAAAGGGGAAGGCCACGGCCCGGCACGCGGTCTCCGACTGGATGGAGATCGAGAAGGAGAGAGGTATCTCCGTCACTTCTTCTGTGCTGCAGTTTAATTATGACAATTACTGCATCAATATCCTGGATACCCCAGGACACCAGGATTTCTCGGAGGATACCTACCGGACCCTGATGGCGGCCGATTCGGCGGTCATGGTCATCGACGGCAGCAAGGGCGTGGAGCCCCAGACGAGAAAACTTTTTAAGGTCTGCGCCATGCGCCATATCCCGATTTTTACCTTCATTAATAAGATGGATCGGGACGCCATGGATATCTTTGAGCTTCTGGATGATATCGAAAACGAGCTTGGCATCGCCACCTGCCCCATCAACTGGCCCTTGGGCTCCGGAAAAGAATTCAAAGGAGTCTACGACCGAAACGAGAAAAAGATCCTGCTCTTTTCCGACACGGAGAAGGGAACCAAGGAGGGCGAGGAGCTGGATCTTTCCATCGACGATCCAGAGCTTGACAAGCTTCTGGTGCCGGGACAGAAGGAGAAGTTATTGGAGGATATCGAGCTTCTGGACGGGGCGTCCGCGGAGTTTGACCAGGAGCTGGTAAGCAAAGGAGAACTCTCCCCGGTGTTCTTCGGCTCGGCGCTGACGAATTTCGGCGTTGAGACCTTCCTTCGGCATTTCCTGAAGATGACCACGTCTCCCCTTCCCCGGATGTCGGACGCAGGGCTTATCGATCCTATGGAGGAAGAATTTTCCGCCTTTGTCTTCAAGATTCAGGCGAATATGAACAAGGCCCACCGGGACCGCATCGCGTTTATGCGGATCTGTTCTGGAAAATTCACGGCAGGCATGGAGGTCTATCATGTGCAGGGAGCAAGGAAGCAGCGCCTTTCCCAGCCCCAGCAGCTGATGGCCCAGGACAGGAAGATTGTGGAGGAAGCCTATGCGGGTGACATCATCGGTGTCTTCGATCCGGGCATTTTCTCCATCGGGGATACTTTATGTATGCCGGGAAAGACCATCCGCTACGAGGGCATCCCTACCTTCGCGCCGGAGCACTTCGCAAGGGTGCGCCAGGTGGACACCATGAAGCGCAAGCAGTTCGTGAAGGGAATCGAGCAGATCGCCCAGGAGGGAGCCATCCAGATCTTCCAGGAGTTCAATACGGGCATGGAAGAAATCATCGTGGGCGTGGTGGGCGTCCTCCAGTTCGACGTGCTGGTGTACCGCCTGCAGAATGAGTACAATGTGGAAATCAAGCTGGAGCCCCTGCCCTATGAGCATATCCGCTGGATTGAAAACGAGGATATTGATATGGATAAGCTCAAAGGCACCTCGGATATGAAGAAGATCAAGGATTTGAAGGGAAGGCCGCTTCTGATCTGGGTAAACGCCTGGAGCGTGGGCATGACCCTGGAGCGCAACCCGGACTTAAAGCTCTCGGAATTTGGCCGTTAATCCGGGCTGCTGCTGTTTGCAGCACCCGCCAGCATGTGGGTTCGCCGTTTCTTATGAGGGTCCAGCCCGCCCCTCACGGAGCGAAGGCTGTACCTATGGCAACTGGGGTATTCCCATTTGCCGGAAAATATGTTAGAATGAAAAAATAGAAAAAGGGGACAGATGTCCTGTGTCCGGCTTTCCGGCCGGATGAAAAGAAATGGAAGATTACCGGAACAGCAGGAGGTAAAAAATGTCAAAGGAAGAAAAAAGAGGCGTTCATATGATACATGCCGACGGGCAGATGGGCGAGGTACAGATCGCGGATGAAGTGGTGGCGATCATCGCGGGCCTTGCGGCGACGGAGGTGGAGGGCGTGGCTTCCATGGCTGGGAATATTACGAACGAACTGGTTGGGAAGCTGGGCGTAAAAAACCTGTCCAAGGGAGTGAAGGTCCTGGTGACAGACAGGAGCGTGGATGTGGATCTGGCTCTGAACATTGATTACGGCTACAGCATCATGAAGGTGTCTGAGAAGGTGCAGGATCGGGTGAAGAGCGCGGTCGAGAACATGACTGGCCTGGAGGTGGCTATGGTCAATATCCGCATTGTCAATGTGAATATGGACAAGGCAAAATAAAAAGCGGCACGCCAGCAGCCGCGCTGTGAAAGAATAATACCCTGCCGGATGGCATAGTACGGAAGAGGCGGCTAGTATTAGTTGCCTCTCTTTGTTCGGCGGAAGAATCAGGACGGAAGAATATGAAAAGACGAGAGTTGAGAGAGCATATATTTGAGCTGCTTTTCCGGGTGGAATTCAATGACCGGGATGAGATGCCGGAACAGATGAGGCTGTTTTTTGAGAGCCTGCCGGAACTTTCCCCGGAGGATCAGGCCTACATGCAGAAGAAATACGAGCGGATTATGGAAAAGCTTCCAGAGATCGACAAGCTTCTGGGCGAGACAGCGGAAGGGTGGAAGGTATCCCGCATGGGCAAGGCAGACCTTACGGTTCTGCGCCTGGCTGTCTATGAGATGGTGTATGATGAGGATGTCCCTGTGGGCGTGGCTGTCAATGAGGCGGTGGAGCTTTCAAAAAAGTTTGGCGGGGACGGTTCCCCGGCCTTTGTAAACGGGATCCTGGGCAGGATCGGGAAGATGAAGGATGAGGCAGGAGCAGAAGTGACAGAATGAAAAATGTCTACACCGTGGCCCAGGTGAACGGCTATATCAAAGCCATGTTCACCCAGGACTTTATGCTGAACCGAATCTATGTAAAGGGGGAAGTGTCCAACTGTAAATACCATGGTTCCGGGCATCTTTACTTTTCCCTTAAGGATGAAAGCGGGGCCCTGTCCTGTGTCATGTTCGCGGGACAGAGAAAGGGCCTCTCTTTTTCCATGCGTGACGGTCAGAGAGTGATTGTGCTGGGCCGGGTCAGCGTCTACGAGCGCACTGGGAGCTATCAGCTCTATGCGCAGGAAATCCTGCAGGACGGTGTGGGCCGCCTTTATGAGGCGTATGAAAGGCTCAAGGCGGAGCTTCAGGAGATGGGCATGTTTGCGCAGGAGTACAAGCAGCCCATTCCCTTTTATGTGAGGAAGCTTGGCATTGTCACGGCTCCCACAGGAGCGGCAGTGCAGGATATCCGGAATATCGCCCTCCGGCGGAACCCTTACGTGCAGCTGATCCTGTACCCTGCGCTGGTACAGGGAGAAGGGGCGGCGGACAGCATTGTGCGGGGAATCGAGGCGCTGGATGCCCTGGGCCTGGATGTATTGATTGTGGGACGGGGCGGAGGCTCCATCGAGGATCTCTGGGCGTTCAACGAAGAAAAGGTGGCCCGGGCGATCTTTGACTGCCAGACCCCGGTGATTTCGGCGGTGGGCCACGAGACGGATACGACGATCGCGGATTTTGTGGCAGATCTTAGGGCGCCGACGCCTTCGGCGGCGGCAGAGCTGGCGGTGGCGGATATCCGGGAGCTCACAGGGAGGATGGACGCGTACCGGGAGCGGCTTTCCAAGACCCTGGAGTGGAAGACGGAGCAGTACCGCAGAAGGCTGGCAGAGCTTCAGAGGCTGTTTTCCCAGGCCAGCCCCAGGCAGCTTCTCTTTGACCGGCGGATGCGGGAAGCGGATCTGGAGAACCGGTTCCGCCAGGCCATGCGGGACAAGCTGGCGGACCGGAAAAACCGGCTTTCCCTGCTGGCAGAGCGTTTTCACGGCCTTTCGCCGCTTTTGAAGCTACAGCAGGGATACTCCTACACGGAGGGCCCGGACGGCAGGGCAGTGACGGGTATCGATCAGGCAGCGGAGGGAGAAAGGCTTCGGATCCATGTGACAGACGGCGTGTATACGGCTGTGGTGGAGAGCCGCAAGAGGCTTAAGAGAGGATAGGCAATGGCAGGAAAGAAAGAAAAGACGCTGGAGGAGGCTTTTGCCCAGCTGGAGGAGATGCTCGCGAAGCTGGCGGATAAGGATGTGCCCCTGGAGGAATCCTTTGAAATTTACGCGGAGGGCACGAAGCTTCTGAAATACTGCAGCGGTAAGCTGGATAAGGTAGAGAAAAAAATGCTGGTGATGAACGAGGAGGGCGGACTGGATGAATTTTAAGGAAGAGCTTCAAAGAAGAACCAAGGAGATTGAAGAGATTATCAAAGAATATCTTCCGGAGGAGACGGGATTTCAGAAGACGGTGCTGGAGGCTGTAAATTACAGCGTGCTGGCCGGGGGAAAGAGGCTGCGGCCCATGCTGATGCAGGAAACCTTCCGGATGTTTGGCGGGGAAGGAAAACTGGTTCATCCCTTTATGGCAGCAATCGAGATGATCCATACCTATTCCCTGGTTCATGACGATCTCCCGGCCATGGACAATGACGAATACCGGAGAGGAAAGAAGACGACCCACGCGGTTTACGGAGAAGCTATGGGAATCCTGGCCGGAGACGGACTTTTGAACCTGGCCTTTGAGACGGCCGCAGAGACCTTTTCCATGGAAACCAGCCCCCGCACAGCCAGGGCGCTTCAGATTCTTGCCCGCAAGGCCGGTATCTATGGTATGATCGGCGGCCAGGTGGTGGACGTGGAATCCGAGGGTCGTCCGCTGTCCCGGGAGAAGCTGGATTTTATCTACCGGCTCAAGACAAGCGCCCTGATAGAAGCCTCCATGCTGATCGGGGCCGTGCTGGCAGGTGCGTCAGAGGAGGAAGCCTCCGCCATAGAGAGCGTGGCAGGCGATGTGGGTCTGGCGTTCCAGATCCAGGACGACATCCTGGATGTGACCAGCACATTGGAGGTGCTCGGAAAGCCCATCCACAGCGATGATAAGAACAATAAGACCACCTATGTGACGCTGGAAGGACTGGAAAAAGCAAAAGAGGATGTGGAAAAGATTTCAGAGAGGGCGCTTGCCACCCTGGAATCGCTGCAATACAGAAATGAATTTTTGGAAGAACTGATTCGGATGTTGATCACAAGAGAGAAATAGAACAGGGGTGAAGCCATGTATCTGGAGCAGATCAATCAGGCGAATGACATTAAGAAGCTGGATAAAAGTGAGTGGGAGGCACTGGCCCAGGAGATCCGGGATTTCCTGATTGAGAAAATCAGCGTGACCGGCGGCCATCTGGCGTCCAACCTGGGGGT
>CALWBB010000049.1 GCA_944375885.1 uncultured Merdimonas sp. | reverse complement strand
GAATATGCGGATAAAAATCACATATCTGGAGATGAAGCAATCGCCGTATTTCATCAGAATCATATCTTTGAAACCATTCTGATTCAGCATGAATATCTTCATCAAGTCAGTTGGGAAGAAGTGATGGAGTTTGTTGAACAAGAGCTCAGGAAAGACACACATGAACTGGCAGTATTTCATGGAACCACCAAAAGATTTGAGCAGATTGATTTGCATAAATCTCATAACCGACGAGATTTTGGCATGGGATTTTACACGACGGTTCTTGAGAATCAGGCGAAAGAATGGGCTTACAGACTCAGTCTGCGTGAAAAATCTGAGGTATATTACGTATACCAATATACTTTCCATGAAACGGAAACGCTTAAAATCAAACGCTTTGACAGTCTGAGTAAAGAGTGGCTCGAATTTATCAGAAAAAATCGTGTGGAAGGTGGAATTCAGCATCATTACGATGTTGTAATAGGGCCTGTAGCGGATGACAGAACGATGGAGACGATACAGTTATATATATCTGACATTTTGACGGCAGACGAGGCTGTTGAACGGCTGCGTTATAATCAGGTGAATAATCAGGTTTCGTTCCATTCGCAAAAGGCGCTGGACTGCCTGCGTTTTGTGAGGAGGAATGTCTATGAGTAAACCGATTTACACATTTCAGGGAAAAGACATCACTATGAATGTATGCATCCAGATTCGCGGGGTCGTGGATATCATGCAGGAAAAGTTAAAGATATCGTTTGAGGAAGCAATGCTGCGCTTTTACCGCTCCAAGACTTATAAAACCCTGCAGCAGACAGAAAACGGACTCTGGGCGGAGTCGGCGGGATATATCGCAGACAGATATTTTGAAGAATCCGGAGAAGCTGCTGACAATCAATAATCGGAAACCTGGGAGGCTGGAGATGTACGATTTGGCATTAAATGATAAAACAATAGATGTTGTAAAAAAAGAAGCTTCCTGTATGGCGGCCGACTTAATGCAGAATGACTTGGCAGAAGTGATTTTATATGGCTCCTGCGCAAGAGGAGATTATACTGCAGATTCAGATATAGATATTGCGTTAATAACGAGATGCGGCCGCATGGAAGCTAAAAAGTATAGTGAAGAACTGGCAGGTATTGCAACGGCTTTGGCGATGAAGTATTTTGTGGTTGTAAATTTTGTGTGTCTTCCTGCGGATGAGTTTGCAAAAAAGAAATCATGGTATGCTTATTTCCGAAATATCGATTTGGAAGGAGAAATTCTTTATGGATCAGGAGTATTATCTGGAACTGGCCAGGGTCAGAATGGAACGGGCAAAAGGGAAGTTTGAAACAGTTTAATTTTGTGTTTATCTTTAAAGGTGATGGTACTTTTACGCCGGAAGATTATCAAAAAGCCGCAAAGGCAGAACAAATACGAAATATTTCAGATTATGACGATTTTTATATCGCAAGCAAAGATGAAACGAAGCAGCAGGTTACATCGGCAGAATATCTGGTAGAGAAAATTGACAAATATATATATTCCCAATATAATAGGGTATCATAGTTTTCGGCCTAAAAGGACATATGGAAAGGCGGTTTTCAGGGATAGGTCAATCCGTAGGTCAATTTCACAAATCAGATATGAAAAAGCACCGTAGAATCAGGGCAAATCGAACTTTGGATAACGGACTCTGACTCCGTCATTTCAAGGTTCGAATCCTTGTAGCCCTGCTTGAGACGCTCCGGTGAGAATTCACCGGAGTTTTTTCTATGCCTGGAAAGCCCGTATTTACGGGTTTTCCGCGCGTCTGGGCGGATTTGAGAAGTTTCCCAGCATATAGCTGGCTTAAGGCGTCCGGGCAGATTTTCGCATAGGCATGTTCCGGCGGCGCAGGTAGAATATGCAGAGCCGGATGAGGAGAATCCCAAAATGGAAGTTTTAAGGCACGCCAGCTGGCTGCTGAAGGGAGAAGGAAGCATTTTGGATAAAAACAGCGTGCAATTGATGAACCGTGCGGTTCTGTAGGTATAATAGCTGTATAAAATTCGCGTGATCTTAAAACTGTTTCTATAAGTGTTCATAAGACCTCAATTTTGCACTTAAGGAGCCTGTACAGCAGGATGGATCTTCCCGGAGCGGATGATTTGATAACGCCTATCCTGTCCGGGAAAATGAATACCGTCTCCAATCTGGAGCACCGCTAGAAGATTATTTTGGGCGGTATATCGAAAAGAATCGTTGGCCTTCCTGGTACTGCAGACGCCAAAGGGAAAGACAGGGAGGCGTCATAAAAAAAGAAATCCGCAGGACGTCCGGCGGGTTTCTTTTTTATGAAATAGACAATAATTGTATTTCAGCAGACAGTGAGTCTGGCTTTCTTTAGCTTTATTCCGACACCAAGTAAAAGTCCCCGGTGAAATAATTATAGTCGCTCATGGCTGTATAAGAATCATATTCCAAAGACTGAAACAGGCTGAAATTCCCGTCCTCCGACTCATACTCATTTACATATTCGTCGGAAGAAGCCAGATAAACTATTTCATCAACCAGGCAGTTCTCAGACAGTTCATAATTCTCGAAGCCCCAGCCGTATACGGAAATGGAGCCATCTTCGTTATAGGTTAAATTCATATATAATCGAAAATCTCCAATTTCTTCATTTTTCCATTACATAGCTTATCCGGATAATCTGGAAATCAGCATCATAATCAATCACCAGTCCATACCCCGTACTATTTTCCACATAGACGTCGCTTTGTTCCGTATCGGTCTGCCGCGTATCTGTCAATTCAAAGTCACTGCTCAGAATATCCCGCGCATCCTCCGCGTCATCTCCCAGGCGGATTCCAAACAGGGAATATCCGCTGTCTTCGTCATGGGCTGTATCCAGGCGGATGAGATACACCTTGCCCCAGTTACACATAAAATTGATATTATCATCATTTGGATAACAGCCGGATTCTGTTTTCTCAAAGCCCAGTTCTTCCAGCAGTTCCTCTTCTGTAAGAGCCGCGTACCCGCTTAATTCCGTGTATGCCTGCTTTCCTGCACTTCCAGCAGGCTCAGACGAGGAAGTGCTGCCTGCATCTTCTTCCATGAACAGGACGGCTGCCGCGAAAACCGCCAGCAGAATTCCTGCGGCGATCAGAATCCATTTCACAGCGCCTGTCTTTTTCTTTTTTGGAGCCCCGTCTGTCTTTGCTCCGCATTTCTGGCAGAAAGAATCCTTTTCGTCCAGTGGCGCTCCACAGTTTTTACAAAACATATTTTTCTCCGCCCTCTATTCATAGAATGAAGCCCAGATCATCCCTGCGCTGAAAGCATCGTTATAATACTCCCCGCTTTCTGGAAATTCCACGCCCTGGAGGGTGACTTCCCGATACTCGTCATCCAGCTTCTCATAGAAAAATTCTATCTTAATATCCTCGCTGTACAGCGGACAATAGCCTTCCACAGAGACTAGCCAGGAATCATCATCGACTTTTTCTTTTGACCATTTGGCGCCTTTCACATTTGCATCTACCAGTTCCCCTATTGTCTCCGTTCCAAATTTATCAAAAGAAATAGAGCGTACTGTAGGATAAATTCCACCCCCTGTGCTCTTGACTACCAGAAGCCCGATCACAATCACAGCTGTCCCGATACAGAGATTTCGTTTCTTTTTATTCAGTTCCGTCCTGGCCTCTTTGCTCTCCTTGTCTGCAGGTTTCTTATACCGGGAAAAGAATTCTGAAATTCCTACAATCACGCATAGGAGTCCGCCCAGCAGGAAAAGAATCCCAAATACAATGCTTATAAGTCCTCCCGCCGAGAACAGATACCGCGCGAAGATAAGCGACAGGATTCCATAGACAATATCCAGAATGTTTCCAAACTTTACTGCAGCCATGGTAAATACCGGATGGTTCCAGAACTTTGAAATAATGCCTTTCGGAGCTTTTACCTGCTCCTGTCCCTGCTTCGGCTGCTGTTTCTGTTCCAATTCCAATTCCTGCGTCATCGTCAATCGGCGTACGTCCAGTACGCCTCATTCCGTTTCCTTGAACCTGCCGGAATTAGGCCTACTGGAGGTCGGAGAGTCAGGCAGTGGCTGTTTCGGTGTCCTGCAAGGCGCTTGAACGACGCGTACTGGACGTACGCGGAGCGAAAAGCAACGCAGCAGGACGCGGAAACAGCCCTGTCCTGACCGTGTGTGCTCTTGTCAATTGAGGGTAATAAAGATATTCTCAAATTTTTAGGGAAAATGGAAAATAAGATGTGCAAATGCGGCAAAAAGATGTTATACTGGGAATGTTTGCACAGAATGTATTCCGTAAGACGGATAGACACAGGAGGCAGTACATGTATTCATTTGACAGCCGCGTCCGCTACAGCGAGGTGGGCGAGGATAAAAAGCTGACACTGGACGGAATCATCAATTACTTTCAGGATTCCAGTACGTTTCAGTCGGAGGAGCTGGGGATAGGCGTAGACTTTCTGGAGAAACTGCACCGGGTATGGGTGCTTTCTTCCTGGCAGATTGTAGTCGGGCGGTATCCGGCGCTCTGCGAGGAGATACGGATTTCCACCTGGCCCTATGGGTTTCAGGGCTTCTGCGGCAGCCGTAATTTTATGATGACAGATCGGGATGGGAAGCTTCTGGCCTGGGCGAACAGCCTCTGGAGCTTTCTTGACACGCAGACGGGACGCCCGGCCCGTGTTCCGGACGAGGTGGTAAAAAAATACGTGCTGGAGGAACGGCTTGAGATGGACTATGCGCCCAGAAAGCTGCCTATGCCAAAGGATGGAAAGGCGTGGGAGCCTTTCGCGGTGCAGAAGCACCACCTGGACACAAACCATCATGTGAATAACGGGCAGTATATCCAGATGGCCAGAGAGTATGTTCCGGAGGATTTTTCGATACGCCAGATGCGTGCGGAATATAAGAAATCAGCCCTGCTGGGAAACATGATTTATCCGGTGACAGCGCTTGAAGACGGTAAGTATACGATTGGGCTGTGCGATGAGCAGGGAAAGCCCTATGCGGTAGTGGAGCTTTCTTAAAGGCAGGCAGAGAGGATTTTAAGAGATGATTGAGCTTGGGAAAAAGCAGGAACTGACAGTAGTGAAAAAAACGGAGTTTGGTATTTATCTGGCAGAAGAACAGGAAGCCTCCGAGAAGGTGCTGCTTCCGAAGAAGCAGGTGCCGGAGGGGACAGCCGTGGGAGACAGGCTTACGGTGTTTGTCTACCGGGATTCGAAGGATCGGCTGATCTCCACCACCCAGGAGCCAAAGGTGGAACTGGGCGGTCTGGCCAGGCTCCGGGTGGCGCAGGTGGGAAAGATCGGCGCGTTCCTGGACTGGGGCCTGGAAAAGGATCTCCTGCTCCCCTTCCGCCAGCAGACCCGGCGCGTGCGGGAGGGAGAGGAGGTTCTGATCGCCCTCTACATAGATAAGAGCAGCCGGCTGTGCGCCACGATGAACGTGTATGAATATCTGGAGAACCAGTCCCCCTATAAAAAAGACGACAGGGTGCGCGGAACCATCTACGAGATCAGCCGGGAATTCGGAGCCTTCGTGGCGGTGGACGACCGCTATTCCGGACTGATCCCCAGAAAGGATTTTCACGGCGATGCGCAGATAGGAGACGTGATTGAAGCCCGTGTGACAGCGGTTCATGAGGATGGAAAGCTGGACTTAAGCATGCGTGAAAAGGCGTATCTGCAGATGGATAAGGACGCGGAGACAGTGCTGAAGGTCATAGATGAGTTCGACGGCGTGCTTCCCTTTAATGACAAAGCGACACCTGAAGTGATCGAGCGTGAGCTGAAACTCAGTAAAAATGCCTTTAAACGGGCGGTTGGAAGGCTTCTTAAGGAAGGAAAAATAGAGATAACACCGAAGAGCATCCGCCGCAGATCATGAAAAAGTACCAAATTTTGAAAAAATGAAAAAAATCTCTTTCCAAACCCTGGTTTTACGGTTATAATGAGGGAGAAGAAAGGGGTGAATAAGATGAAAGTTCAGAATATTACTGACATCGATAAGTTCTTCAAGGTAGTTGACAGCTGCAAAGGGAAGGTAGAGCTGGTTACAGGAGAGGGAGACAGACTGAATCTGAAGTCAAAGCTTTCTCAGTACGTTTCCATGGCGAACATCTTTTCCAACGGTGAGATTCCGGAGCTTGAGATTATCGCTTACGAGAAGGAAGACATCGACAAATTAGTTTCATTTATGATTAATGGTTAAGTAAAACGAGGTGAGGCTCTTAGGAAAGAGCGAATCACCTCGTTTTTCATTTCAGTCTCCTGTTTTTCTCATAGAGGATCAGAAGCCCTTTCAGGAGCAGATCATCCTCCAGGATCATCCGGTGCCGGCACAGAGGAGCGACTACGCAGGCCAGGCCGCCTGTGGCGACGACGGTGCAGTCCTCTCCCAGCTCTTCGTTAATCCGGTCAATCAGGCCGTCCAGCGCCCCGGCGCTTCCGTACAGAATCCCGCTTTTCATAGAATCCACCGTATTGCTGCCGATAAGCTTTCCAGGCGGGTCAAGAGAGATCCGCGGCAGCTGGGCCGCCCGGCTGGACAGGGCCTCCAGGGAGACGGCCAGGCCGGGCAGAATCATTTTTCCGATATAGGCCTTATCCCGGTCGATGACGGAGACGGTGGTGGCGGTTCCCATGTCGATGAGAATCTGGGGAACCGGGTAGAGGTTCACGCCTGCCACGGCCCCAACGATCAGGTCGCTGCCCTGCTGGGCCGGATCGTCCACTTTCATTTTCAGGCCGGTCTTCAGGCCGGGGCCCACTATGAGAATCCGGGCTCCGGTGTATTTTTCCACGGCCTCCTTTACGGCGCCGGTGACGGAGGGCACCACGGAGGAGAGGATCCCTCCCTCGATCTGTGAGGGCCGAATCTCATGCAGCTCCAGAGTCTCCTTAAAAATCGTGGCATATTCCAGGGGGGTGGCTTCCTGCTCCGTGGAAAAGCGCTCGAAAAAAAGGAGGCGCTTCTCTGGCCCCTTTTCCTCAAAGCAGCCCACGACAATATTTGTATTTCCGATATCTATGGTGAGAATCATAAGGTATTTATCTCCTCCGGGGATGAAATCTGGCGCGGCAGGCGCGGTTCGGCGGCCCGGAAAGCCGGGCCGCCGGAAGACGCCTGCCGGACGCGCCCAAATGGGCGCTTCCTACTTCTGGGACGCAAAAAGCCGGGAGCGGTACAGGGCGTAGCCGATGGCTCCGGTGAGTATGGTGGACGCGATGATTTCGCAGACTGCGTTGATGCCCACGAAGGAGCAGACAAACAGAAGGATATTCCGTCCGCCGACAAGTCCCTGCAGGTACTCTGTATTTCCGTAAAGCACTATCAGGGCGGTCATGAAAAAAAGCGTGTTCAGAAATGCGGAAAAGAAACCTGTGACGAAGCAGCCTGCGCGGGCTCCTTTCGACTTCCGCACAAAGCGGAAAATATAGCCCAGCAGAAAACCGTCCAGAAGACGGGGAAAGAACCGCTGGATAAATGCCAGAACGGGATTGATTTCAAAAAGTATGACTCCCATGGGGCTTGCTCCGCCTACGCCGATGCACTGCAGGAAGCTGGTCAGCCCGAATACGGCTCCCGCGGCGGCTCCGCCTGCGGGTCCTAAGGTGACGGCTGCCAGCGCGACCGGGATGACGTTGAATGAGATGGCCAGGATGCCGATATTCAGATATCCCAGAGGCGTGTATGCCATGAGAAGCAGGATTCCGGTCAGCAGCCCGAGAATGGTTAGCTGCCGGGTGTTGAAAGATTTTTTCATTTTGGTGTTCCTCCTTGTTATTATTCTTCATCTGAAGATACAATACATTCCATTTATACCACAGAAGCCGGGAAAAAGATAGCCTTAAATTCGCCAAGGCACGACAGGAAGGAAAGGAACAGAACAGCGCCTGCTTCGTTTGCCCTTAAGTGCTTGCGCAAAATTTCGCGAGCCGATATAATAAAGAAAACGAGGCTGCAAATAGTAATAAGGCAGGAGGTGCAGGGCAAATGAATTATCTGAACACAAGAGATTCGTTTGATACTTTTATGCAGGCTGTGGCCAGCAATATTTATGTCGATAAGAGCATGATGATTGAAGAGATCATGAAAAGAACCGGCAGCTATGACAAGTATATCTGCATCACCAGGCCCCGCCGTTTTGGGAAGTCTACGAATGCAGGAATGCTGGCGGCATATTTTACAAAAGGCTATGACAGCGGTCCGGTGTTTGAAAATCTGAGCATCCGTGACAGCGGTGTATATGGAAAAAAACAGAATCAGTGCAATGTGATTCATATTGATTTCAGCCGCAGGCCGGATCTGTGCAGAAATTACGAAGATTATATTATGAGCATTATCAGAGCCCTGAAGGAAGATTTGCTGGAAGCGTACCCATTTCTGTCAGGAAAAAACTATGACCGGGTAGCGGATATGCTGCGTGACACAAAAGAAAGTTTTGTCTTTATCCTGGATGAATGGGATGCCGTCTTTTATGAGAAGTTTATGACAGAGGATGACAAAGAGCTGTTTCTGAAATGGCTGAAAGGCCTTTTGAAGGATCAGGCCTATGTGGAGCTGGCTTACATGACAGGCGTGCTTCCGGTGAGGAAGTATTCCAGCGGTTCTGAGCTGAACATGTTCGATGAATACAATTTCATGAATGATAATGTATTTGATATTTATTTTGGGTTTACGGAAGGAGAGGTAAAGGAGCTTTGTAAAAAGCACACGGCAGTTTCCTATGAAGAGCTGAGAACATGGTATGACGGATACCATCTTTTTAAGGGCGGGCGGCTGTTCAATCCACGCTCTGTGAATAAGGCCCTGACGCGGGGGATCTGCCTCAATTACTGGACGGAGACAGGCCCGATGAATGAAATTGCCGAATGTATCGAGCATAATGTGGATGAGGTCAGGGAGGATATCGTAAAACTGGTGGCAGGCATTCCGATTCGGATACGGCTGGATGGATACAGCGTGTCGGAGCTAAATCTGGACACCAGGGATGAGATTTTGTCAGCTATGGTAGTGTATGGCTTCCTGGACTATTATGACGGAATGCTGTCCATTCCGAATGGAGAGCTGATGGAATGGATAAAAAGCACGGTCTCCGGATAGAAGCCATAGAAAAATGAAAGAAAGGACACAAATATCATGCAGTTACATGGAAAAACCGTGGTGCTTGCCGTGACGGGCAGCATCGCCGCATATAAAATCGTAAACCTGGCCCGGATGCTGAAAAAGCTGGGGGCGGACGTGCAGGTGCTGATGACCCGGAACGCCACAGAGTTCATCACGCCGCTGACCTTTGAGGAGCTGACGGGAAATAAGTGCCTGGTGGATACTTTTGACCGGAACTTCCAGTACAATGTGGAGCATGTGGCCCTGGCGAAGCGGGCGGATGTGGTGCTCGTGGCCCCGGCTTCTGCCAATGTCATCGGAAAGATCGCAGGCGGCATCGCGGACGATATGCTGACTACCACGGTTCTGGCCTGCCCCTGTAAGAAGATTATTTCACCGGCCATGAACCACAATATGTACCATAATCCCATCGTCCAGGACAACCTTCAGAAGCTGGCCCGCTTCGGCTATGAGATCATTCCGCCGGAGTGTGGGATGCTGGCAAACGGCGACAGCGGCGACGGCAGGATGCCGGAAGAGCGCGTACTCCTGGAATACGTGCTGCAGGAGATTGCCTGCGAAAAGGATCTGGCTGGGAAGCGGGTGCTGGTGACGGCGGGAGCCACCCGGGAGGCCATCGACCCGGTGCGTTTCATCACCAATCATTCCTCGGGAAAGATGGGCTTCGCCCTGGCCCGGGCCGCGAGGCTTCGCGGCGCGGAGGTGACGCTGGCAGCGGCCCACACGGACGTGGAGCCGCCCCTCCTTGTGGACGTGGTGCGGGTATCCTCTGCGGAGGAGCTGTTCCAGGCTGTGACAGAGAGGGCGCCGGAGGCGGACATCATCATCAAGGCTGCGGCGGTGGCCGATTTTACGCCGGAGCACGCCGCGGAGAATAAGATTAAGAAGGCGGACGGGGAAGAGACGCTGACGCTCACCCTGAAACGGACGAAGGACATCCTGAAATACCTGGGAGAGCACAAGCGGAAAGGGCAGATCCTCTGCGGCTTTGCCATGGAGACCGAGGAGCTTCTCGCGAACGCCAGGAAGAAGCTGGAGAGCAAGAACTGCGACCTGATCTGCGCCAACAGCCTGCGGGCGGAGGGCGCGGGCTTCGGCACGGATACGAACCGGGTGACGGTGCTCACAAAGGATGAGGAGATAAGCCTCGAGCTTTTGACCAAGGAAGAGACGGCCCACCGGATTCTCGACATCATCTGCGGACTGCAGAAAAAGGACTGAGGAAGCTATGCCATTTACACATCTGCACACACATACGGAATACAGCCTTCTGGACGGCTCCAACAAGATTAAGGAGTACGTGGCCAGGGTGAAGGAGCTGGGCATGACGGCGGCGGCCATTACGGACCACGGCGCCATGTTCGGCGTGATAGATTTCTATAAGGAGGCCAGGGCGCAGGGCGTCAAGCCCATCCTGGGCTGCGAGGTCTATGTGGCCCCCAATTCCCGCTTTGACAAGGAGGTGACGGGCGGGGAGGACCGCTATTACCATCTGGTGCTCCTGGCGGAGAACGATCAGGGCTACGCGAACCTGACGAAGATCGTCTCCCGGGGCTACGTGGACGGCTTTTACTACCGCCCCAGGGTGGACATGGAGGTGCTGAACCAGTTCCACGAGGGCATCATTGCCTTAAGCGCCTGCCTGGCGGGCGAGGTGCAGCGCTATATCGTAAAGGGCCTGTACGACGAGGCGAAGAAATCCGCCCTGAAATATGAGAAAGTCTTCGGCAAGGGCAATTATTTTCTGGAGCTTCAGGACCACGGCCTGCCGGATCAGAAGCTTGTGAACCAGGCTCTGGTGCGCATGAGCCGGGAGCTTGACATTCCCCTTGTGGCTACGAACGATATCCATTACACCTACGCCCAGGATGTGAAACCCCACGATATCCTGCTGTGCATCCAGACGGGCAAGAAGCTGGCGGACGAGGACCGGATGCGCTACGAGGGCGGCCAGTACTACGTGAAGTCTCCGGAGGAGATGGCGGCCCTCTTTCCCTATGCCCCGGAGGCCATCGAGAATACGGAAAAAATCGCGGACCGCTGCAATGTGGAGATCGAGTTCGGCGTGACGAAGCTTCCCAAATACGATGTGCCGGAGGGCTATACCTCCTGGGAATATCTGAACAAGGTCTGCTTCGACGGCCTGAAGGAGCGCTACCCGGAGGACGACGGAACCTTAAAGGAGCGGCTGGAGTATGAGCTGGGCGTCATCAAAAATATGGGCTACGTGGACTATTTCCTGATCGTCTGGGATTTTATCAAGTACGCCAGGGATCACGGCATCGCCGTAGGCCCGGGCCGGGGCTCGGCGGCCGGCAGCATCGTGGCCTACACCATGGGGATCACCAACATCGACCCCATCCGCTACCAGCTGCTGTTTGAGCGGTTCTTAAATCCGGAACGCGTGTCCATGCCCGATATCGACGTGGATTTCTGCTTCGAGCGCCGCCAGGAGGTCATCGACTACGTGGTGCGCAAATACGGCAAGGACCGGGTGGTGCAGATCGTGACCTTCGGTACCATGGCGGCCAGGGGCGTGCTCCGGGACGTGGGCCGGGTCATGGATCTCCCCTACAATTTCGTGGATTCCATCGCCAAGCTGGTGCCCCAGGAGCTGAATATCACCCTGGAGAAGGCTCTGAAAATGAACCCGGAGCTGCGCAAGAAATATGAGGACGATCCCCAGGTGCATGAGCTTGTCGATATGTCCATGCGTCTGGAGGGACTGCCCAGGCATACCTCCATGCACGCGGCCGGCGTCGTGATCAGCCAGAAGGAGGTAGACGAGTACGTACCCCTTTCCAGGGCCTCCGACGGCACGATCACGACCCAGTTTACCATGACGACCCTGGAGGAGCTGGGCCTTTTGAAGATGGATTTTCTGGGCCTTCGGACCCTGACGGTGATCCAGGACGCGGCCCGCATGGCCTCGGAGCGGGCCGGAAAGCCCATCGATATGGATAAAATCAATTATGACGACGCAGACGTCTACGCCTCCATCGGCACCGGAAAGACGGAGGGTGTGTTCCAGCTGGAAAGCAGCGGCATGAAAAATTTCATGAAGGAGCTGCAGCCGAAGAACCTGGAGGACGTCATTGCAGGCATCTCCCTCTACCGGCCGGGCCCCATGGATTTCATCCCCCAGTACATCCGGGGCAAGAACCATCCGGAGTCCATCACCTACGACTGCCCGCAGCTCGAAGAAATCCTGGAGCCCACCTACGGCTGCATCGTCTACCAGGAGCAGGTCATGCAGATCGTGCAGAAGCTGGCCGGCTATACCCTGGGACGAAGCGACCTGGTGCGGCGGGCCATGTCGAAGAAGAAAGCGGCCGTCATGGAGAAGGAGCGGCAGAACTTCGTCTATGGAAACGAGGAGGAGGGCGTGCCCGGCTGCATCGCGAACGGCATCCCTGAGGCCACGGCCCAGAAGATCTACGACGAGATGATCGACTTCGCCAAATACGCCTTCAATAAATCCCACGCGGCGGCTTACGCGGTGGTGGCCTACCAGACGGCCTGGCTGAAATATTATTATCCGGTGGAATTCATGGCGGCCCTGATGACCTCCGTCATCGACAATCCGGGCAAGGTCTCGGAGTATATCCTGACCTGCCGTCAGATGAATATCGCCATCCTGCCCCCGGATATCAACGAGGGAGAGTCCCGGTTCTCCGTATCGGACGGATCCATCCGCTATGCCCTGTCGGCCATCAAGAGCATCGGCCGGCCCGTGGTGGAGGCCATCATGGAGGAGCGGAGGCTGGGCGGACGGTTCAAGAGCCTGACGGATTTCCTGGAGCGGATGACTGGAAAAGAGGTCAACAAGAGGGTGGTGGAGAACCTCATCAAGGCCGGAGCCCTGGACAGCCTGGGGGGCACCAGGCAGCAGTACATCCTGGCCTACGCGGGAATCATGGACAGTGTGGCCCAGAGCCAGAAGACCATGATGACCGGGCAGATGAGCCTCTTCGACCTGGTGGATGAGGATCAGAAGGCGAACTTCCAGGCGAAGCTTCCGGACGTGGGCGAGTACCCGAAGGAGCTTCTGCTCTCCTTCGAGAAGGACGTGCTGGGCATCTACGTCAGCGGCCATCCCCTGGAGGAGTACGAGGAGCGCTGGAGGAAGAATATCACGGCGGTGACCTCAGATTTCCAGCTGGACGAGGAGACGAACCAGACCCGGGTGCGGGACGGGCAGCAGGTGGTGCTGGGCGGCATGATCACCGGAAAGACGGTCAAATACACGAAGAACAACCGGGTCATGGCCTTCCTGCAGCTGGAGGATCTTTTGGGGGCCGTGGAGGTGGTGGTCTTCCCGAACGTCTATGAGAAGAACACGGAGCTGCTTTCCGAGGACGCCAAGGTTTTCGTCAGCGGCCATGTGGACGCCGGAGACGACCGGGCCGCCAAGCTGATCTGCGACCGGATCATTCCCTTTGAGGCGGGCAGGCGGGAGCTGTGGATCCAGTTTCCGGATCAGAAGGAGTGCATCCGGAGGGAGCCGGAGCTTCTGGCCCTCCTGGCCGACAGCGACGGGCAGGACCGGGTGGTTCTGTACGCGGCGGCGGAGAAATCCGTGAAGCGCCTCCCGGCGGGCCAGACCGTGGACGCAGGAAAAGAGCTGATTGTAAAGCTTGAGAAAAGCTTTGGTGAAGGGAACGTAAAAGTTGTAGAGAAACGTATTGAAAATATAAGGCGGATGCAGTAAAATCACACTCAAAGGCTTCCGCGCGGGCAGGGGAAAGGAAAGCTCCTGCGAAGGCGCGGCAGATAACACAGACAGATGCGAGGAGGAGGAACATGGCAAAAGAGATTAAGACCATCGGAGTACTGACAAGCGGCGGAGACGCGCCGGGCATGAACGCGGCGATCCGCGCCGTGGTACGAAAAGCCCTGGTGAACGGGAAAAAGGTAAAAGGCATCTTAAAGGGCTATTCAGGCCTCCTGAATGAAGAGATCATCGACATGTCGGCCAACGACGTGTCCAATACCATAGAGCGCGGCGGAACCATTCTCTTCACAGCCCGCTGCAAAGAGTTTATGACAGAGGAGGGCCAGCAGCGGGGCGCCGAGATCTGCCGGAAGCACGGCATCGACGGCATCGTGGTCATCGGCGGGGACGGTTCCTTCCGGGGAGCCCAGAAGCTGGCGAACCTAGGCATCAATACCATCGGCGTGCCGGGAACCATCGACCTTGATATCTCCTGTACCGAGTATACCATCGGCTTCGACACAGCGGTGAATACCGCCATGGAAGCCATCGACAAGGTCCGCGACACCTCCACCTCCCATGAGCGCTGCAGCATCATCGAGGTCATGGGCCGCAACGCCGGCTATATCGCTCTCTGGTGCGGCATTGCCAACGGGGCCGAGGACATCCTTCTGCCGGAAAATTATGACTACGATGAGCAG
This sequence comes from uncultured Merdimonas sp., assembly GCA_944375885.1. Taxonomy (GTDB): domain Bacteria; phylum Bacillota; class Clostridia; order Lachnospirales; family Lachnospiraceae; genus Laedolimicola. The sequence goes on along the minus strand of CALWBB010000049.1, from coordinate 904 downwards.
AAGATCATCAACAATATCATCGAGAACCGCAAGCGCGGAAAGAAGCACCACATCATTGTGAACGCTGAGGGTGTGGGCCACTCCGCCAGCATGGCAAGGCGGATCGAGGCGGCCACCGGCATCGAGACCAGGGCCACGATCCTGGGCCACATGCAGCGCGGCGGCAGCCCCACCTGCAAGGACCGCGTCTACGCTTCCATGATGGGAGCCATGGCGGCTGATCTCCTCTGCGACGGCAAGACGAACCGCGTGGTGGGCTACCAGCACGGACGCTTCCAGGATTTCGATATCAACGAGGCCCTGAACATGGTGAAGGGCATCGATCCCTACCAGTACCAGGTGGCGAAGGATCTGTCCAGACACTGCCAGGAGAACGTATGATTCTATGATTACAAGTACAGCCAACCAGCAGGTAAAGCAGCTGATCCAGCTGAATAAAAAAAGAAAGATCCGGGATGAGCGGGGCGTATTTGTGGCGGAGGGCTTCAAAATGTTCCGGGAAGCCCCGCGGGAGCGGATTGAAAAGGTCTACGTCTCAGAAAGCTTCCTTGAGGCACACAGGCAGGAGCTTGACCTGGAGGAGCTTTCCTGGGAGGTGATGCAGGACAGCGTATTCCGGGCGGCCAGCGACACCCAGACGCCCCAGGGCGTCCTCTGCATCGTAAAACAGCGCCGGTATGAGCTGGAGGAGCTCCTGCAGGCGGAGAACCCGCTTCTGCTCCTTTTAGAAAATCTGCAGGATCCCGGCAATCTGGGAACCATCCTTCGGACAGCGGAGGGCGCGGGGGCGTCAGGCGTCATCTTAAGCAGGGGCTCGGTAGACCTCTACAATCCGAAGACCATCCGTTCCACCATGGGCTCCATTTACCGGGTTCCCACCCTGTATGTGGACGATCCGGTCCGG
>CALWBB010000048.1 GCA_944375885.1 uncultured Merdimonas sp. | reverse complement strand
AGCTCGATATATAGTTGTGCATCTCCTATGTTAGCACAACATATAGCGGAACTCAAGAGGCATTTTGTACAAGATCCGGTCGAAATATGGAACCTCGAAATATGGAAAAGGGACGCGCCCGGCGGCGCGTCCCCGATATCTTTTCTTTTAGAGTGAAACCTGTCAAAAGGCTTCTGCTTACAGCAGCGCCAGAAGCACGAAGTTCAGCACGAACAGGAAGGTGCACACCCAGAGGATCGGGTGGATTTCCTTTGTCTGTTTCTTGCAGATCTTCACGATACAGTAGAAGATAAAGCCTGTGGCGATACCATAGGAAATGCTGTAGCACAGAGCCATCACAAAGCCGGCGAAGAAAGCCGGAATGGCTTCGCTTAAATCCTCCCAGTTGATCTCCTTGAAGGAGGAGGTCATCATCATACCTACCGCCACCAGAGCCGGAGCCGTGGCCGCAAAGGGTACCGCGCTCACAAAGGTGGCCAGGAAAGCGGAAAGCGCGAAACAGATGGCAACAACCACAGAGGTCAGACCGGTACGTCCGCCGGCTCCGATTCCGGAAGCGCTCTCTACGAAGGTGGTCGTATTGGAGGTTCCGAACAGCGCACCGATGGAGGTCGCCGTGGCGTCTGCGAACAGCGCCTTGTCCAGTCTGGACTTGAATCCCGCTCTCTTCTCCATCAGCTCCTCGTCCTCCGCGCTGAAGATGCCGCTGCGGCGTCCGGTTCCAATGAAGGTTCCGATCGTGTCAAAGGTATCTGTGATGCTGAAGGAGAAGATCGTGATCAGCACCAGCGGAATCTTGGCCGGATCGGAGAACAGGCTTCCAATGCCGCCCTCGCGGAAGATAGCCAGAAATGTAGTCGGCAGAGCCGCGCACGCCTCAGAGAAGCTGGTGGTATCCTGCGGGGCAGTCACGCCAAAAGGAATACCGATCAATGTAGTCGCAACGATCGCGATCAGAATCGCTCCCTTTACATTACATACCAGCAGTACCAGGGTGAGAATCAGTCCAATGATAAATACCCAGAACACCGGCTGATTCAGCGTAGCCAGCGCCGGAACACCGCTGTCAAAGGTGATGATGCCTACATTCAGAATTCCGATGTACGCTACAAAGATGCCGATTCCGCCGCCGATGGCATTCTGCAGGCTGACCGGAATCGATTTGATGATGTATTTGCGGACCTTGGTCACAGTGATCAGAATATTCACCACACCGCAGACAAATACCATGGACAGCGCCTGCTGCCAGGTAAAGCCCAGCCCGAGGCATACCGTATAGACAAAGAACGCGTTCAGGCCCATGCCAGGCGCCTGCGCGTAGGGAACGTTCGCCACCAGACCCATCACCAGGGTGCCGATGATAGAAGCAATGATCGTAGCAAGGAACACTGCTCCCCACTCCATGCCAGACTTAGACAGAATGCTGGGGTTCACCACAATGATATAGGACATCGCGAAGAAGGTGGTAAGTCCAGCCATGATCTCAGTCGAGACAGACGTGCCGTTCTCTTTGAGTTTGAAGAATTTCTCCATTACATAACCCTCCTGATTTTACCGCCCCTTCCGGGGCGTCTGCAAGTTAACGGATCGGCATCGGAGCATAGCGTCAAAAGCGGCGCCAGAATCCCATGCCTATCAAAAACACCTTTCCATGTTAGCACAAAATCAGAAAAAAGTCCATGTAATGGAGTTGTTTTTTACCTTTCCGTTTTCCTATAAATATTTATTAGCACATCTTATAATAAAAAAATCAGCTTCAAGTTTTCAAAGTCCGGTCTTCCCGCGAAACTCTTCAATATCTGCAGCCCCGGCTGCCAGCTTCAGCCATACTTTCAGTTTTTCCAGTTCCTGCGTCTCCATGACAGCTGACCGCACCGCTTCTGGAACAGGGCCAAGTCCTTCCAGGAGATCCAGCACTGCTTCTGCTTTTCCTTCTGCTTTTCCTTCTGCTTTTCCCTCCGCTTTGCTTATTCTCCGCGTTTCCTGCACATCATACGCTTCAAAACTATCAAACAGCATCTGAAAGCCACCTCCTTCTGCTTTCATTATAGCAACAGCAGGAATGAATGACAACGGAAATCCCTTTCCATATTCCACATATTTTCTTTGTCTGCTTTTTCCAGTTGGGAACCTCTGCTTTCCGAATGGAACTCCAGATATTTTGACTTTTGTGAAATGGTGCGGAAGCTGCCGTACCATGAAAAAACCGCCGGGTGATAATGAATTATCCTCCGACGATTTCATCATATCCGATTTCATTGTAAAAATCAAGAATTTTTCAAAGCAGAATGTCATTAGATCAGGATTAGATAATGATGCACACCAGGCCGCCGCTGCTCTCGTTGACGATCTTCTGCATGGTTTCCTGGAGCTTCACCTGGCTCTCGTCTCCAATCTGGTAAATCTTGCTGCGGATGCCGTCCTCCACCAGCTCCTCCACGGATTTCCCGAATATGTTCGTGTTCCAGATTCCTTCCTCTGAGCTGCTGCTGTCCTTCAGGAAGCGGATCAGATCCTGGGCCTGCTCTTCACTGCCCACGATGGGCGCGATTTCCGTCTCAATATTTGCCCGGATCATGTGGATGCTGGGCGCCAGGGAGCGGATTTTCACGCCGTATTTATTGCCCTGATGGATAAGCTCCGGCTCCTCCAGCGTGATTTCCGACTGATCCGGCAGGACGACGCCATAGCCCTTCTGCCGTACGGAAGCCACGGCAGCTTCCACCTTCGCGTATTCCTTTTTCATCCGGGACAGCTCCCGGATCAGGGAAATCAGCTCATATTCTCCCAGGATCTCGCTTCCGGTCAGCTCGCTTAAAAGCTCGTAATAATATTTTTCGCCAATCTCAAAGGCCACCTGGCCGCAGCCGCTGTCCATATGGACCGCGTCCAGCTTCACGCGCTCGATATAGGGGCTGTCAGTCGTCAGATTTTCCGCCTTCAGCTCGCGGATGGTGCTGATCCGGTCTGCAATGCTCCGGATATTCCCTATGATATCCTGTTTGATTTTGTGCTCAAAGGGCAGCATTTCCACCCATTTGGGCACGTAAAACTCCAGCTTCGCAAGCGGGAACTCATAGAGAATCTGCTCCAGGATCCGGGCGACATCCTCCTTTTTCAGCTGCTCGCAGTTCACCGGCAGCACGGATACGCCGTACTTTTCCTCCAGCTGGGCCGCCAGGGTCTGGGCCGCCTCCCCGTAGGGCCGCTCGGAATTCAGAAGGATGAGAAAGGGCTTGCCAAGCTTCTGAAGCTCCGCTACGGTCCGCTCCTCTGCCTCTATGTAGTTTTCCCTGGGAATATCTCCGAAGGAGCCGTCGCAGGTGACTACGATCCCGATGGTGGCGTGATCTGTGATGACCTTCTGGGTGCCCAGCTCCGCCGCCTGGGAAAAGGGAATCTCGTAATCGAACCAGGGCGTCTTCACCATCCGCTCGGCTCCGTCCTCGATATGGCCTTCGCTGCCCGGCACCATGAAGCCCACGCAGTCTATCATACGCACCCGTACCTCCACGTCGCCGGAGATCCGCACAGACGCCGCTTCCTTGGGAATGAATTTGGGCTCCGTGGTCATGATCGTCCTGCCCGCCGCCGACTGGGGCAGCTCATCTCTGGCCCTGGTCCGGGCGTGCTCATCCTCGATGCCGGGCAGCACGCAGAGATCCATGAAGCGCTTGATAAACGTGGATTTTCCCGTGCGCACCGGCCCCACCACGCCCAGGTAGATCTCCCCTCCCGTCCGGGTCTTTATATCCCTGTACAGGTTATATTCGGAACTTTTGTCCATAAAAATACCCCTTCCATATATACTGCTACAGTATATGCAAGGGGTATTTTCTATATGTGCGCATGTGGGCTGGAACTGGAAACCCCCATTCCTGCCCGGCGCCGTCACTCAATATCGATCTCCAGGGGCTTATCCAGCTCCTCCGACACATATTTCCCGTTCTTCTTTCTCTGGCGCACGCATTCCGTCAGGAGATATTCAATCTGCCCGTTCACGGAACGGAAGTCATCCTCCGCCCAAGCCGCTATCTGATTGTAAAGCTTCGTGGAGAGACGGAGCGGAATCTGTTTCTTCTGGTTATCTGCCATATCAGCTTTCCCGCGTTATCAGTACAGGCTGCCCGTGTTTACGATGGGCTGGGCGTCGTGGCTGCCGCAGAGTACCACCAAAAGATTGGACACCATGGCGGCCTTTCTCTCGTCATCCAGCTCCACCATATGCTTCTCATCCAGGCGCTCCAGGGCCATCTCCACCATACCCACCGCTCCGTCTACAATCATCTTCCGGGCATCGATGATGGCGGACGCCTGCTGCCTTTGCAGCATCACCGCCGCAATCTCCGGCGCGTAGGCCAGATAGGTGATACGGGCCTCCAGCACCTCCAGGCCGGCGTCCGCCACCTTCTGCTGGATCTCCTGGCGGATGCGCTCCGCCACCACCTCGCTGGAGCCTCTTAAGCTTCCCTCGTCGGCGACGCCGTCGCCGGTGGTATCCACGCCGGGCGCCACGTCATAGGGATAAATGCGGACGATATTGCGCAGGGCGCTGTCGCACTGGAGCGAGAGGTATTCCTTGTAATTATCTACCTCGAATACTGCCTTCGCCGTGTCCACCACCCGCCACATGACGGCGATTCCGATCTCCACCGGGTTGCCCAGGCAGTCATTGATCTTCTGCCGGCTGTTGTTCAGGGTCATGATTTTCAGGGAAATCCGTTTGCCCACAGCCTCCGAAGTGCCCGCCTGCGCCGCCGCGTTCATCAGCATCTTACCGGCGTCATTCACGTCGCCGCTCTGGTTGAGCCTGGTCTTCGCCGCCGGATTCACCGCAGAGCAGAAGGGATTCACATAATAATAGCCTTCCTCCTTCAGAGTTCCCACATACTTTCCAAACAGGGTCAGCACCAGGGCCTCCTGGGGCTTCAGAATCTTCAGTCCGCATAAGGGGATCCAGCCCAGAGCCGTCCAGAGACATCCCAGCACAATCATCAGCACCGCCAGGGGCATCAGAACGCCCTCATCTGCCATCACGCCTCCCGCTACCAGGATCCCGATTCCCGCCGCGTAGAGCAGCAGAATCAAAAGCAGCATCGCCAGTCCGTTCTTTTTTATGTTTAGTACTTTTTCCTGCATTGCAAAGCCCTCCTCTTTTTGATATCAAAATCATATCACAAAGATATGCTATTGTCAATCAGGACTCCCTCCGATTTTCTCTTTCTTTTACTCATTCTTTTACTTTTTCTTCACCACCGTCTCCAGGATCCCAAACACCGCCGCGAACAGGACGCCCGCCACCGGCCAGAGGATCCAGGAACTCTCCCAGTTATTCCGGGTAAAGCTGATAAAAAGATAGATCGCTGTGGCCACGCACCAGTAAGCTCCCTGAAAAACGCCCAGCACCCGGTTCGCCGCCTTTTTCTCCGCCGTATAGTCGCCTTCCTGCAAAAGCTTGTCAAAGCTTCCCTGGATGCAGCCGCCGCGCACAAAGAGCCATACTGCGCAGGCCACGACAGCCAGCAGAACGCACACAGACAGGGAACCTGCCAGCGCGCCAAGCTCCAGGAGTTCAGAGGCCAACACAGGCAGTACGGACAGAATGCACAGCACAACTCCGATTGTGACATAGAAACGAAAGCTTCCTGAAAAATCCTCTTTTCTCTTCTCCACAATCCCCTGCACCCCGTATTCCAGGACAAAATCCTCTTTTTCCAGATACTCGTACCGGGACAGCCGCATACCGTTCTGCACGAATACCGCCACGGCTGCGGCAATCATGATCAGCAGAACGACAACGCCTGCAATTCCCGCCGCTTCCGGCGCTAGGGAAATCCTCTCTGTTCCTGCAAGCACGGTCAGAAGAATGACTGCGATGGGGGACAGGATACACAGAGCCACGCCCCCGGCGAACCACACAGAGGTCTCCCGGCAAAGATCCATGTAAGCGTTCGCCTCTTCCAGGCCCACCCTTCTGGACGCTCCTTCTGCCGGCTCATCCGTCTCCGACCAGGCCACATCCTGTATCTCATCCTTTAACAAGTAATCCGTACTCACGCCAAACAGCGCGCTCAGCTTCACGATGCGATCCAGGTCCGGAACCGAGGCTCCACTCTCCCATTTTGACACAGACTGCCTGGATATCTGAAGCTGTTCTGCCAGCTCCTCCTGAGACCAGTTATTCTGCTTCCTTAATACTGCGATTTTTTCACCTAAGATCATACTGTCTCCTCCTCGTATGCTTTGGAAATTAATTTCTCTTCTCAGGCAGAGCATAGCAGAATTTCCAGGCGCAGGCTACCAAGAGAGCCTTCCAAACGTGTCAACCGGCAGTTGCGGCCCTGCATTTTCCGCGGTATTCTCCCACATTTTTCTCCCGCGGCCGCCTATTTCCCCGAAGCTGGCCCCTGCTGCTCCTCGTGCCGCCTGTCCTCGCCGTCCTGTTCCAGGATTCGGAAGGTCATCATCACATAGAGGAGGGTGTCGTAGTCGTTCAGATCCAGATCCACGATCTCACCGATCTTTTCCATCCGGTACAGGAAGGTGCTGCGGTGGATGAAAAGCTGCTTCGCCGTCTGCACCGCGTTCAGCTGGTTCTGCACATAGCATTTCAGAGTATGGTAATAATCCGTGTGGTGCAGGGCGTCGAAATCCCGGAGCTCCAGGATCCGCCGGGAGCAGACCAGCTCTCCCGGAAACTCTCCCCGCCCCTGCTCCAGCATATAATCAAGGGCTGCCTCCTCGAAACGGTGGATCCATTTGTAGGGCTCCCTGCGGCTTCCCACATCCAGGGCCACCGCCGCCTGCCGGTAATAATCCCGGATATGGGAAAAACCCGTAAACTCATTGCTGAAGCCTGCCTTCAGAAAGCTGTCACGCAGGAAATAAATAATCTTATCCTTCACATCCTCCGCGTCTCCGCCGAACCGGGTCAGGTTCACGAAAATCACGATCTGCTGCTGGTACTGGAAGGCGCAGGACTGGGGCAGCAGCTTCTCCACATGGCTGCAGACGAAGCGTACCGTCATATTTTCCAGATCCAGGGCCGCCACCTTCAGATTGATGCAGAAATACCGATGGGCCGCCAGCCAGCCAAATTCGGAAAACCATTGTTCCACCAGCTCCGGATCCTGCTCTGGCCCCGACAAAATGTCGGAGAAAATCCGATCCAGCCGATATCCCATATCCGCCTGCAGCACTGTCTGCTTCGACAAAGCCAGACTGACATACTCTCCCAGGTGCTCCAGAAGCGCCCCGTCGCAGGCGTCAAACCGGCTGCTGCTTTCTACCATCAGCATCCGGTAGGCATAATGATCGTGTTCAAACAGGTTCACGCAGAGGCTCCGCGTGCCCGTGATAAAATCCGGATAAAAGAATGCCCCCTTCTTCTTCGTCAGATCCGGCTGTCTTCTGCCCTCCCGGCTCTCCTGATTCCGCTCAAAGATGGCGTCCGGATCCACCAGTCCCGACAGCTCCGGCCGCGTGTCGATGATGCTGGAATAGCCAATCACGAAATAATCCGCCGTGTGTACGATAATAGGATTATGGAAGACCCGGAAGCTTTCATCCAGCATCTCCTGAATGCTCCCCTCCTGGTTCGCCAGCTCATAGAGGCGGTCGTCCCATTTTTCATAATAATCAAAGATTCTCTGAATCTCATTAAACAGCAAAAACGGAGAGGTATCGTCCACAAGCTGGAATACCTGTCCGTTTTTCCCCGTATTTCTTGTCCGTATTTTCCCGATCGAGAACAGAACCGCCTTTTCCGGCACGATCAGATCCTGCTCCGACACCTGATCCCGGGTACAGATATAGATCCTGTGATCCTGCATCTCATCCCCGTCGCAGTAGTAGAGGACCCGCTCCAGATGGAGCTCATCCGACAGGGCCTTTTTATTCTGAAGTGTGAATTTTGATTTCAGTCTGTGTGCAAGAATTGATGTACTAAGCTTCATGCGTCCCTCTCCCTTCCTACATAGTGTACGAGAAGTTTGAGAGAAAGTCAATGTATGAATTTTCCGGTAAAAGATTATATTTTATGGTCCATTCAGGCCAGCTCAGAACGCCTGATGCCGGGCGAAAATCCTCTGTCCCGCCCAGAAGACAAACGGAATCAAAACCGCCGCCAAAAGAGCCGGAAGCCAGATATAGGAAAGCTTCCCGTCAAGGAGCTTTGGGAAGGTCAGCGTCCATTCCGACAGAAAGCACCAGAAGGGCGTCAGTGCCAGAACCTCTCTTGGAATATGGACCAGGGAGCCCAAAGCGGGCAGCACGTATAAGACCAGGGCCGCCGTCAGGGTCAAAAAGGGCGTCCGCAGCAGGGCTGAAAGGATCAGCGTTCCCGCGGTCAGAAGCAGTGTTCCCGCCAGCCACAGAAGGATGCAGCTTCCCGCAGCCTCCAGGCAGCTCATAAAATACGGCACCCCTTTTAAAAGATCCCAGTGATTGATCTGAATGCTGCTCTCCCCTCCTGTAAAGCCAAAGCCCTCCAGAAACAAAAGAAGCATCACCAGCACGCAGGCTGCCGCCGCCAGAAGGGCAAAGAGGAAGGCTGCCAGAATCTTGGCCCAGCCGCAGCGGTTTTTCCCATAGCGGGCCGTCAGGATCAGCGCGTCCGTCCTTTTGGCGTATTCGTCGGAAAACACCGGAGACAGGGCGATGATCAGCACAAAACCCAGAGTCATCATCATATAGCAGCCCATCATGATGAAACCAGCGTAGCCATCTGTATAGCCCAGCCGCAGCGGCTCTTCTCCCCGGTAATCCGGAAACGCCTCCTCCACCGTAAGCCCGTTATAGCTTCCATCGATATTTCCGAAACTGTCCTGGATCGCGTTGTAGATGCTGTTGATGGTCCAGAAACCTCCGTCCGGAGCGCCCGGCGCGTAGGTCTTAAGAATGTCCTGGACCTTTTCCTCCGTCAGGACCCCCTCATACTTTTCTGCTATCCCCTTGTCGTAGGCGATGGCCTCCGCCCCGCCGATATAGGTGCCGTCCGGCAGCCTGGAAATGACGCTCTGAGGGCCGTCCCCCAGATAAAGCATCCCGCCCAGCACCGCCAGCAGGGCGAAGGCCGCGAAAACGATTTTCCGCTTCAGTATTTTCCCTAGCTCATAGCCTGTCAGCCGCAGCATATCCTGTCACCGCCCTTCCTCCTGAAAATAGTAAAGATACAGATCCTCAAGGGACGCCTCCGCGGGCACCGCCTCCTCCATCGGCTTCTCATCTTTGATGATTCGCAAAATCGTCTTATTCCCCACGTTTTTTAAGTTCCCCACGTTGTACTGGCTGCAGAGCTCCTCCGCCCGGGCGGGATCCACCCTGCACTCCCAGACCTTCCCGTCTATCTCATGGGTAATCGCATCGGGAGCTCCTCTGTGAATGAGCCTTCCCTCCTTCATGATCAGGATCTCACCCGCGATATACTCCACATCCGACACGATATGGGTAGACAAAAGCACGATCCGGTCTCTGGCGCAGGCGCTTATCAGATTCCGAAAGCGCACCCGCTCCTTTGGGTCAAGACCGGCTGTGGGCTCATCCAGAATCAGAATCTCCGGATCATTTAGAAGCGCCTGGGCGATGCCAAGCCTCTGCTTCATGCCGCCGGAAAAGGTCCGGATCTTATGCTTCCTTTCCTCTGAAAGGCCCACCAGGTCCAGAAGCTCCAGCATCTTCTGCCCTGCCTGCACCTTTCCAAGGCCTTTCAGGGCCGCCAGATAGAGCAGGAATTTCTCTGCCGTAAACTCCGGATAATAACCGAAATCCTGGGGCAGATACCCAAGAAGACTCCGGTACTCCTCCCCCAGGGAGCCTATCTCCCGGCCTCCCCAGCGGATCTCCCCGGAGGTAGGCGTGAGAATCCCGCAGAGCATCCGCATGAGCGTGGTCTTTCCCGCCCCGTTGGCCCCCAGAAGCCCGTACACCCCGCGGTGAAGCTCCAGATCCACCCGGTCTACCGCCAGCTTATGTCCATACTGCTTCGTCAGCCGGTCTATGCACAATTCCATAATCTCTGTTCCTCCTTACCTGTCTCATTTAAAAACCGCGCGCAGGCGAAGGCCAAAAGGCCAAGACCTCCGAAAAGAAGGGCCGCCAGGACCGGTAAAGACCTGTAGCTCTCCAGCACATGCAGCATGTCCAGCACGTCCAGAAGCCAGGAGGCCTGATAAATCCAGAAAATCCCCATCCCAAGGCCTGCAAGCACCGGCACCAGCCCTTTTGCCCCCCGCCGGAAGACCCCTGCCAGCAGCAGGAAGACACTGTCTGACACCAGCAGCGGAAACAGGAAAAACAGCAAAAGCATCCCGGCACTGTAACCATTTAACAGGCCCGCCGCGAAGACCACGGCCGTCCCGGCACTGTCCGCGATTCCAAGCACCAGAAGGCGCATGCCCTGAATCTGCTGCAGATGATAGCGGCAGGCCTCCTCCAGCTCCCACATGCCGCTCTGCCAGCTCCTGAGAAGCTCTATAAGGCCGATGACGCCGGGAAGCGGCGCGCAGGCCGAAAGAACCAGAAGGGTATCCCGCTTTTCAAGTCCCTCATTTCCAAGCAGCAGACAGAAAAGCACCGGTACCGCCAGCTGTCCAAGCCAGACTCCCGGGGACAGCCAAGAGGCCTGGTCCAAAAGCCGCTCCGCAAAGCTTTTTCTTGGCCGGAGTCTTATTTTTCTTCTCTGTGCCCGCAGGAAAGCCAGCGTCTCCTGCTTCCGCCCCTCCTCCGGGCGTCCCCAGTCTCCTTCCTCCATCTCCGCTTGATTAAGGATGGAACGGATCTGCCTTTCCATTTCCCTGTCCTTTCTTCTTTTCATCTGTCCTGCTCCCTCCTTTCCCCAGACTCCTTTTCCATATAAGCCTTCAGCTTCTCCATACCCTGACGGAATCTGGATTTCACCGTGGACATCTTCGCGTCCGTAATCTCCGCGATCTCCCGCAGCTTAAAGCCGTGGAAAAAGTACAATACAATGGTCTCTCTCTGGTTTTCCGAAAGCTGGTTCAGCGCGGTCCCCACAAGCTCCCTGTGCTCGATCTGCTCAAAGCCCGCGTCCTCCTTCCACAGAGTCTCCAGCGCGTCCTCTCCCGCAGGCGCCCGGGCCTCCTTCCGGAAATAGTCCATGCAGACATTGGAGGCAATCCGATACAGCCAGGCCTTGAATTTTTTCTGCTCTGTGTAAGCCTCCAGATACCGCAGAAGGTGGAGAAAGGTTTCCTGCGCGCAGTCGTAGGCCGCCTCCCTGTCTCCCGTCTTACACAGGCAGAACCGGAAAATCCCGTCATAATGCCGCTCAATCAGCAGATCCAGATATTCCGTCTCCCCTCTCTGGATCCGGGCTGTGAGCTCACTGTCCTTCCATTCTTCCCTGGCGCGTCCGTCCTTCATGTCCTGTTCCTCTCCTGGTATCCTCTAAGACAGCAAAGCTGCCGGATGGCCTTATCCTCCTGCGCGCAGCTGTCTTACAGTTACCATTCACAGCCCCCCACCCACATGCGCACTCGTCGCCTCTTCGAGGCTCCAGTCCCGCTCCTTACGGAGCTAAGACTGCTTATGTGGGTGGGTGACTGCTTCACAGTCCTGATTCAGACATGACAACAGAGGATTACGTGCGAGCACGATACATCTGTTGTCATGTCTGAATCGGCTGTGAATGGTAACGTGTTACATATACTATAACGCCAAAACCAAGAAAAAGGATTTAAAAAATCTGCCTTTTTCTTGTTTCCACTTCCCGCTCCTATTATAATAAAGTTTAGCAGCAATGTACCGCAGGCTGGCAGAGACACACTCGCCCTGCCAGCTCCAGGTAAGTTCTATTCGAAAAGGAGAGGATCACTATGGAATACCGTGAACTTGGCAGTACCGGAATGCTGGTCAGCGAGATCGGCATGGGTTGCGAGGGCTTTTCAGAGGATGATTGCAGAAACGCCATGCGTCTTTTCGACGCGGCGGAAGAACTGGGAATTAACTATTTCGACCTGTACACCTCCGACCCGAAGGTGCGGGCCAGCGTAGGCCAGGCCCTCCAAGGCCGCCGGGGAAAATTTTATATCCAGTCCCACCTGTGCTCCGTCTGGAAAAACGGGCAGTATATGCGCACCCGCAAGATTGACGAAGTGAAGGCCGGCATGGAGGAAATGCTGTCCCTGCTCCAGACAGATTACATCGACGTGGGCATGATCCACTACTGCGATTCCCTGGCGGACTGGAAGATCATCGAGGAGGGGCCCGTCCTCCAGTACGCCAAAGAACTGAAGGCCTCCGGCGTCATCCGCCACATCGGTCTTAGCAGCCATAATCCGCAGGCCGCCCTGGCCGCTGTCCGAAGCGGCGCCATCGAGGTACTCATGTTCAGCGTCAATCCCTGTTACGACCTGCAGCCGGCCGGCGAGGACGTGGAAGAGCTCTGGAATGAGAAAAATTATGAAAAGCATCTTGTCAACATGGATCCGGAGCGCCAGGAGCTCTATGAGGTCTGCCAGAGGCTGGGCGTGGGAATCACCGTCATGAAGGCTTTCGGCGGCGGCGACCTGCTGTACGCCTCCCTGTCTCCTGCCGGAAAAGCCCTGACCGCCTGCCAATGCCTCCACTACGCCCTGACCCGTCCCGGCGTGGCCTGCGTCCTGGCCGGAGCCCACTCTGTGGAACAGCTTCGGGAGAGCGCCGCCTATGAAGAAGCCTCCGACGAAGAAAAGGACTACGCCTCCGCCTTCGCCGCCTTCCCCAATATCAGCTGGGAGGGCCACTGCATGTACTGCAGCCACTGCGCTCCCTGCCCGAAGCAGATCGATGTGGCCTCCGTCACCAAATTTCTGAATCTGGCAAAGGCTCAGGGCACAATCCCCGAAACCGTGCGGGAACACTATGCGCTTCTGCCCCACCATGCCGGCGAATGTATCGCGTGCGGCGCCTGCGAAACGCGCTGTCCCTTCAAGGTGCCGATTATCAAGAATATGCGGCAGGCAAAAGAAGTGTTTGGAAAATAACATCGGACACGACTTCTCATAAGCGCAAAAGCCGGGGAAGAGGCCCGGACAGCCTTCGCTGTCCGCTCCTCTTCCCCGGCTTTTTCTATATTTTATAGGTTCCGAACAATTCTTAGCGTTGGCGTACTAAGGGATAATACGGTTTTCTTGTACACCGGCGCTAATCCCGCCACAGGATCTTTACGCAAACTTTCTCTTGGCAGCCTCTACCACATGGCCTACCAGCACGGAGGTGGTCACGCTTCCCACGCCGCCCGGCACGGGAGTGATGGCTTCCACAATCGGCTCCACCTCGTCATAAGCTACGTCGCCGCAGAGCTTGCCTTCCGCATTTACGTTGATTCCCACATCGATCACGATCTGGCCGGGAGCCACATAGTCTTTGCCGACCACGCCTGCGCGGCCTGCAGCCACGATCAGGATCTCTGCCTCGCGGGTTACGCTGGGCATGTCCTTCGTTCTCGTATGGCACACGGTCACGGTGGCGTTCTTCTTGATCAGCATCATGGCAGCCGGCTTTCCTACTACGAGGCTTCTTCCGATGACGACCGCCTTCTTGCCTGTGCAGTCAATTCCGTAGTGATCCAGAATCTCCATGCAGGCCTGGGGCGTACAGGGCGGGAAGCCAATCTGCTTTCCGGTAAATACGCCGCCAAGGGAAGCGTCTGTCTGGCAGTCTACATCTTTCTCCGCCGACAGGGCATTCTCTACCACGCTCTGGTTGATATGCTTGGGCAGCGGACGGAACATCAGGACGCCGTGGATATTGTCATCCTTGTTCACCTCGTCAATGACCTTCAGGAGCTCGTCCTGACTGACATCCTCCGGCAGAAGATACTTTTTGTACTCTACGCCAAGGGTCTCGCAGCGCTTGGTCGCGCCTCTCTCATAGGACAGGTCGTCCGGTCTTTCGCCCACGCGGATGATCCCCAGGGTCGGATTCACGCCCTTTTCCTTCAGGGCAGCCACATCGGCTTTGATGCGCTCGTTCAGAGCGGCGGTTACTTCTTTTCCTAATAACTGTTTTGCCATGGTTTTACGGTTTCCTTTCACGATTTACATTTTTGCGGCTTCCCGCAGGGCCAGGCCTGTCTTTCAGGGCCAGTCTTACGTCAGCCTTTCGCTAACTGCTATTTTACCAGAATTTTTCGTCCGGCGCAATCTTCTAACGCAGTCTTGCCTCTACGCTCTCAAAGATTTCGTCCGCAATCTTCGTATATTTTTCCAGCATCGCGTCTGCCTTCGCGTTCAGCTCGGCAGCATATTCCTTATCCGCCATGGACTTGGTATTGATAAACACATTGAGGGACGCGCCCTGGAGAGCCGCCTTGCAGAACACTGCGCCTACGCCGGCGTCGCTGATGGCAAGGGCGGAACCCTTTGCAGCAAATTCTACGATGAGATCGAGGGCCTCGCAGCATTTTTCCATGATTTCCATCGGCACAGAGCAGGCGTCTTTCAGGACAATCGCCATCACGCGGGCCTTCTCCGCCTTCTCCTCCTCTGTCTCCCTGGGCATGCCGTAAGCTTTGGACAGGGGCTCGAACACCTCCGCGTCGCGCTCTACCAGCCGCAGGAACTCCTTCTGAAGAGCCGTGGCCTTCTCCTTGAGCTGATACATCTCCTCTTCCACGTCTGCGTACTTCTTCTTGCCTACGGTCAGGCTGCCTACCATATTTCCAAGAGCCGTACCCACAGCCGCTACCAGTGCGGACGCTCCGCCGCCTCCGGGAACGGGAGCCTTGGAAGCCAGTACCTCTACAAACTCATCGCATCTGCTGGTTGAAAATCCCATTGTCTTAATCCTCTCTCTTTTATTTTCTTTCTTATTTTCTTTTTTACATGCAGGCAGGAAGGGCCAACCGGTCCTTCCCGTCTGTGGTGTTATGAAAGTTTATAATGGATAACCTTATCTATGGCTTAGAACAGTCCGCTGATCTTTCCAGTCTCGTCTACATCGATTCTCTCTGCAGCCGGTACCTTGGGCAGGCCAGGCATGGTCATGATCTCGCCGGTCAGGGCTACGATAAAGCCTGCGCCTGCGGAAATCTTCAGGTTGCGTACCGTTACCTCAAAATCGGTCGGCGCGCCCAGCTTCTTCTCGTCGTCTGTCAGGCTGTACTGGGTCTTTGCTACGCAGATCGGGCAGTTGCCAAATCCGAGCGCTTCCAGCTCCTTCGCCTGCTTCTGAGCGTTCGCCGTCAGGACAACTCTCTTGCCGCCGTAGATCTTCTGTACGATCTGGTTCAGCTTATCCTCGATGCTTCCCTCCAGCTCATAGGAGAAGGAGAAGCTGTCGTTGGGCTGCTCGCAGAGACGTACGACCTCTTCAGCCAGCTTCACGCCGCCTTCGCCGCCTTTTGCCCATACTTGGGACAGAACTACGTTTACGCCAAGCTCCTTGCACTTCTTCTCTACCAGCTCAACCTCAGCCTGAGTATCGGTCGGGAACTCGTTGATGGCTACTACGCAGGGCAGCTTATATACGTTGGTGATATTGCTTACATGCTTCAGAAGGTTCGGAAGTCCTTTCTCCAGAGCCTCCAGATTTTCGTTGTTCAGCTCAGCCTTCGGAACGCCGCCGTTGTACTTCAGAGCACGTACGGTCGCTACAATGACAACTGCGTTGGGCTTCAGGCCTGCCATACGGCACTTGATATCCAGGAACTTCTCTGCTCCCAGGTCTGCGCCGAAGCCTGCCTCGGTAACGGTGTAATCAGCCAGCTTCAGGGCCATTCTCGTAGCCGTTACGGAGTTGCAGCCGTGAGCGATGTTCGCGAAAGGTCCGCCGTGAACGATAGCCGGTGTATGCTCCAGAGTCTGTACCAGGTTCGGCTTCAG
>CALWBB010000047.1 GCA_944375885.1 uncultured Merdimonas sp. | reverse complement strand
CTGGATCTGGAGAGGCTCCCGGACAGCGTAAAACCCTATGTGGCAGATTACCCCATCCACATCCTGGACGTCTGCCATACGCCGGATGAGCGGCTGCGGCAGTTCCCGCCGGACATCTGTTTCCTGCTGATGTGCATCAAATACGCGAAGGATAAAGAGGCGTTTTCACGCCTTAGAGAACTGACAGGGACGGCCGTCGTCTCGGCGGATACCTGCGAGGCGATAGCGGAATATCTTGGGGAACCGGAGCTTCTGGAACGTGGAGCCGGGGCAGAAGGAGGAAGGAATATGTGTAAAGCGATCCGAGACTTGGTGGAAGATGGTAGAAATGAAGGCAGAAACGAAGGAATCCAGTTGGCGAAAAACGTGCTGCGCATGGCTGGGGAGCAGATCCCGGCGGAGGAGATCGCCCGGGAGCTCTCCATCACAAAAGAGGAAGTGGAACAGATCTTAACATGACGGCAGGATCATATTCACCTGCCTGAAAAGCGCCCTGCGGCCGTGAACCCTGGATTCACGAAAGCCGCAGGGCGCTTTTTTTATAATCCCCTCTTACATTGTTCCGGTTCGCTCCTGCTCCCGCTCCACCTCTTTTACCAGGATCAGTTTCTGGCCGCTTCTCAGCTCCTCCGAAGCCAGGCCGTTCAGCTCGCGGATCCGGTCTGTCGTGGTCCGGTAGGCCTTGGCCACGTCCCAGAGGGTGTCTGCGGGCTGGGCCACGTAGAGCAGGAAGCCGGGCAGGGCGCGTAAGGCTTCCGGATCGGGAGGATTTTCGGAGACTCCCGTGATGCAGTCTATGGTCTGGCTGGCGAAGACCAGGGCGTTCACCAGGACGACGGCCTTGACCTCCACCTCCGCGCTGCTCACCATATTCACGCCCAGCTGCTCCAGGGAGGTATGGATGTACCAGACGCTGTCCTTTTTGATTCCGGGAACCTCGACCCGATGCTCAAAGGGAATGTCTCCCTTGAGGCAGAGCATGGGATGGCTGTCGTCGGCCGTCACATAGAGAATCCGCACCTGCACGGCGCCCTCCACGAGAATGCCGTCCTCCGCGGCAGAGCAGCTGTCGATCCGGATCTCGCCGCTTCCATGGCAGAGCTGGAGAATCGAAGGCTCCTGGGCGCCCGTCTTCAGCCGGTCCGACACGCGGCATTTGGAGGCGTTGCTCAGAAGAAGGCTCTCGCAGACTGCCGGGGAGACCTCCGGCGCAAGATCCAGGGCCGGATGGTAGAGATCGCAGATCATATCCAGCTTTTCCTCCTGGTAGACCCGGATATCCAGCTCCAGCAGAGCGTCGATATTGATCACCCGAAGCTCCCCGTCGTAGTCCGGCTTGATCTCCAGATCGGCGTTCGCGAGCGCCAGCTTTAAGCTTCCCAGCATCCCCTCCCCGCAGCCTGCGGCGTCCACCCGGCTGTTAAAGGGCAGGATCTGCTCCAGCCAGCCGGCCTTTCCGAAATCCTCCTCGCTTTCATACAGAAGAAAGACCACCAGCTCGCCCTTGACGGAGATCTCCCCGTCCCCCAGGCGCAGCTCCGTTCCCTGCAGCGCCACGTCCTGCCAGATGACCTTCCGGATGTTCGGCTTGTTGGCTGGCAGGATAATCTCGTCCTTGACCCGGCAGGTGTCCCGTTTCCGGACTGCCAGGGCGGCGGCGGACAATGGGCAGGTCTTCACCTGCAGGCCGCCGATTCCCTCCGCAGCCACAGGCACCTCCTGATCCTTTAGTTCCTCCACGGCCAGCTCCAGCGTCACCACCGCCTTGATCCCGAATTTCCGGGAATTGATCAGGACGGCGGACACATCCTCCAGCATCCAGTCCAGCTTCAGGCTGTCGCCCTCCTGCACCGCTTCCACGTTCATGTTCTCCTCAAAGGGGATCTGTCCCTTCACACTGTACAGGCCGCTTTCCTCCGCGTCCTCCATGTAGAGAATGAAAAACTGCAGGCTTCCCCGGACGATCACGCGCCCGTTCTCCGTCCGGATATCCCCGATTTCCAGCTTTCCTTTCTCCTGTACGATCATTCCGGCGTCCGGCATGGCCTCCGGTATATTGTAATCGTCGTCCAGCGTCATCTGGCTGACGGCCCTTCCCTTCTGCCGCATCATATGTATCGTTTTGCGGACAAGCTCCACAACACACACCTGCTTTCCTTTTCCTTTTCTAACAGTCTATGCGCGCCCTCACTGAAATACCACCGGTTTATCCAGATACGCCGTCTTTACGGCCAGGTAGGGATAGCTGGCTGCCTCCGCCGCAGGCTCGGAAGGCTCCGGGCCGATGAGATTCGTGTCGAAATAGATGGCGTTCTCGGACAGGTACAGCTCGTTTACGGAAATGCTGTAGCCGCCGGTGGCCTGCTCCCCGTAGCCCACGCACAGGTACAGGCTGTCCTCCGCCTCGTAGGTGAGCTTAAAGCTCTCCTTCTTCTTTTCCTCCAGAATCGTCCGAAGCTCCTCCGGAAGATCCGTCTCCTCCACAATCGTATACTCCAGATCCTGGAGCTTTTCTGTCTGGTTGGTCTGCATGCTGCACCCCGAGAGGAAAATCAGGATGAGGCCCACCAGGAATACGCGTTTCCACATCTAGGATCCTTTCTGTCTCCTTTATCCCATTTAATCTATATTTATGGGGGCTGTTTTCGGAAAATGCCCCGCTGAACCTTGTTTTTTGCATCTGACTTTATTATAATAACCTAAGGCGGAAATTTCAGGCCCGGAAGGGCTTTCCTACATACAAAATCCGCCCCGAGGAGGAGCGTTATGCGTTTAAAGACATCATCCGCCGGTGATTCTGTGAACTACAGATACAGCGGCATCCTGGTACACCCCACTTCCTTCCCCTCGCCCTACGGCATCGGGGATTTCGGAAAGGGGGCCTATGATTTTATAGATTTTCTGGAGGCCTCCGGACAGCATCTGTGGCAGATCCTGCCGCTGAACCCCATCACCTCCTATGGAAATTCCCCCTATCAGGGCTTTTCCGTCTTCGCAGGGGAACCGCTTCTTTTAAGCCCCCAGCTTCTGAAGGAGCAGGGACTGCTGGCTGAGGAGGATTTAAGGGTGATCCCGGATTTCGATCCAGTCCGCGTGGACTACGAGGCGGTGCGGGCGTACAAGTATCCCCTGTACCGCAAGGCATACCAGAATTTCCTGGAGGGAGGCGGCACGGCGCTTCAAGAGGTATACGACGATTTCTGCGCCCGCAATGAGGACTGGCTTTCGGACTACTGCCTTTATATGGCCATCAAGGATGAGCAGGAGGGGCTTCCCTGGACGAAGTGGCCGGAAGCCTTGCGCAATCTGTCCGAAAAGGACCGCGCCTTCTGGACGCAGAAGCTGGAAAAGGAGATCGGCTATTACGCCTTCCTGCAGTTCTGCTTCCGTTTCCAGTGGGCCAGCCTGAAGGAATACGCCAACGACCGGGGCATCGCCATCATCGGCGACATTCCCATCTTCGTCTCCCCGGACGGGGCGGACGTCTGGGCCAACCGGGAGCTGTTCCAGGTGGATACGAAGGGCTATCCCTCTGTGGTGGCGGGGGTTCCGCCCGACTATTTCAGCGCCACCGGCCAGATGTGGGGCAATCCCCTCTATGACTGGGCGGCCCACAAAAAGGACGGTTACCGCTGGTGGATCGCCCGGGTGCGCCATCTGCTGGAGCAGGCGGATTACGTGCGGATCGATCACTTCCGGGGCTTTGAGTCCTACTGGGAGATCCCGGCGGACGCTGAGAACGCCATCACCGGCGTCTGGCGGAAGGGTCCGGGCGAGGAACTGTTCCGCGCCATCCACAAGGCTCTCGGAGAGGATCTGCCTATCTTCGCGGAGGATCTGGGACTGATTACTCCGGAGGTCGTGCGCTTGCGGGATACCTTGGGCTTTCCGGGTATGCGCGTGCTGCAGTTCGCCTACGACGGCGGCGAGAGCACCTTCCTCCCCCATCAGTTTGACACCCGCAACTGCATCTGCTACACCGGCACCCATGACAACAATACGACCGTGGGCTGGTACAACAGCGCCCCCGAATATTCCCGGGACAAGGTGCGCCGCTATATGAACACGGACGCCTCCAGCATCAGCTGGGACTTCATCCGCATCTGTCTGGGAACCATCGCCCGCTACGCGATCTTCCCGCTCCAGGATGTGCTCAAGCTTGGGGAGGAGGCCCGCATGAACGTGCCCGGCGTGGCGGAGGGCAACTGGGCGTGGCGCTACCGGGACGGCGATCTGAATTCCGGCATGGCGGGAGGGCTCCGGCAGATGACGGAGCTCTTCGGAAGATAGGAGGCGCTTATGATTCGTTTTATCATTATCGCCCTCTTTGTGGTGATTTACCTGGTGCTGGGCATCCCGGTGCTTCTGGTGGAGATGCTGATCGGGAAATTCAGCCGCCGCGCGAAGGACTACAGCTGCCTGCGCCTTGTGCAGGCGGCCTTTAAGCTCATCATGTTCGCCACGGGCGTGAAGCTTACGGTCATCGGCGAGGAAAATGTGCCAAAGGACCAGGCGGTCCTCTATGTGGGCAACCACCGGAGCTATTTCGACGTGGTCATGACCTACGCCCGCTGCCCGGGGCTCACCGGCTATATCGCCAAGGTGGAGATGCTGCGCTATCCGCTGCTGCGGGACTGGATGAAGGCTTTGTACTGCCTGTTTCTGGACCGGGACGATATCAAGCAGGGATTAAAGACGATTCTGCAGGGAATTGAATATATTAAAAACGGGATCTCTATCTGCATTTTCCCGGAGGGCACCAGAAACCGCTCCGATACCATGATGCCCTTCAAGGAAGGCAGCATGAAGATGGCGGAGAAGACGGGCTGCCCCATCATTCCCATGGCTATCACCAACTCGGCGGAGATTTTTGAGAACCACATTCCCTTCGTCCGCCGCTGCCATGTGATTCTGGAGTATGGGAAGCCGATTCTGCCGGGAGAGCTCAGCAAAGAGGAGAAAAAATTCCTGGGCGCGTATACCCAGCAGCGGATCCAGGAAATGCTGGATAAGAATAAGGCGCTGCTGTAGGGCAGGAGTCAGGAGACGGGCGGCGCGGGAAGCGGGGCGGCCGGCCCCGCTTCCTGCGGCCGGAAGGCTGCGAAAGGCCAGGAGGCGCTCCAAAGGGCAGCGTCCTTCCGGCCGCGCCGCAGGCGGGAAGCGCCGCCCGCACACTTAGATTTGAGGAGGCTATTATGAAGATTGTGGTACTGGCAGGAGGAACCAGCACGGAGCGGGACGTATCCCTAAGCTCCGGCAGCAAGATCTACCGCGCCCTGAAAAACAGGGGCCATCAGGTCATCCTCCTGGACGTTTATCTGGGATATGAGGGAGAAGAGCCCGTGACGGAAAAGCTTTTCGACGCTGACACGGACTGGGCGAAGGATATCCAGGCCGTCTCGGCGGAATGCCCGGATCTCTCCCATTTGAAGGATTTAAGAAAAGACGGGGGAAAGAGCATGTTCGGCCCCGGCGTGCTGGCTCTGTGCGACATGGCGGATATCGTCTTCCTGGGGCTTCACGGGGCGAACGGAGAGGACGGCCGGATCCAGGCTGCCTTTGACCTGATGGGCATCCCCTATACCGGCACCGGCTACTTAAGCAGCGCCCTGGCCATGGATAAGCACATCACCAAGCAGTTCTTCCGGGCCGCCGGCATCCCCACTCCCGCAGGCATCACGGTAAAATGCGGCGAGAAGCCGGAGCCCGCATCGGTTCCCTATCCCTGCATGGTGAAGACCGCCTGCGGCGGCTCCAGCGTGGGAACCTACCGGGTGGAGCGCCCGGAGGAGCTTCAGAAGGCCCTGGACGACGCCTTCGTCTTCGGCGACGACGTGATCGTGGAGCAGTATATCTCCGGCCGGGAATTTTCCGTGGGCGTCATCGACAGAAAGGCCCTGCCTGTCATCGAGATCGCGCCCCTTCAAGGCTTCTATGATTATAAGAACAAGTATCAGCCCGGCAGCACCATCGAGACCTGTCCGGCGGAGCTTTCCCCGGAGCTGACAGAAAAAATGCAGCGCTATGCGGAAATGGCCTTCGAGGCCCTGGGTATGCGCTCCTACGCCCGCATGGATTTCATGATGGACGCCGCAGATCAGTCCATCTACTGCCTGGAGGCCAACACGCTGCCCGGCATGACGCCCACCAGCCTGCTGCCCCAGGAGGCCGCAGTCCTCGGTATGTCCTTCGAGGATCTCTGCGAGAAATTGATCGAGGTTTCACTGAAATGAAAGGAATGTCTTTAAATCAGATCGCCTGCGCCTGCCAGGGCGTCTATACGGGCGATGAAGCGCTGAAAAACCGGGAGGTCAGCGGCGTCGTCATCGACAGCCGCCAGGCAGAGCCCGGCTGTCTCTTTGTGGCGGTAAAGGGCGCCCGGGTGGACGGGCACAGCTTTATCCCGACGGTCTTCGCCAAAGGAGCCGCCGCAGTCCTCTGCGAGCGGCTGCCGGAGCATCCGGCGGGGCCCTGCATCCTGGTGGACTCCTGCCTGGAAGCCATCAAGCGGCTGGCGCAGTACTACCGGAGCACCCTGACAATCCCTGTAGTCGGCATCTCCGGCAGCGTCGGCAAGACCAGCACCAAGGAAATGATCGCCTCCATCCTCGGCCAGCGCTTCCGCGTCCTGAAGACGGA
Source organism: uncultured Merdimonas sp. (assembly GCA_944375885.1). Lineage (GTDB taxonomy): Bacteria > Bacillota > Clostridia > Lachnospirales > Lachnospiraceae > Laedolimicola. The sequence goes on along the minus strand of CALWBB010000047.1, from coordinate 9,422 downwards.
GGGGAATTTCAATAACGAGATCGGCCTTCCCCTTACGATTTTCCGTATCCGGGAGGAGCACGAGGCCGCAGTCCTGGAAATGGGCATCAGCGATTTTGGGGAGATGACCCGGCTCGCCCGCATGGCCCGGCCCACCGTCTGCGTCCTCACCAATATCGGCCTCTGCCATCTGGAAAACCTGAAGGACCGGGACGGCATCCTGCGCGCCAAGACGGAAATGTTCGACCAAGCCCAGCCCGGCGCGCAGATCATCCTAAACGGCGACGACGACAAGCTGATTACCTTAAGGGATACCCGCTCCCCCAGGCCCCTGTTCTTCGGCCTGAACCCGGAGCTTGATCTCCATGCGGAGAATATCGAAAATCTGGGGCTTGACGGAACCCACTGCACCTTTGTCACAAAGGCCGGCTCCTTCCAGGCCCATATTCCGATTCCCGGCCGCCACATGGTCTATAACGCTCTGGCCGGCACAGCCGTGGGCCTCTCCCTGGGGCTGACCACGGACGAGATCCGGCAGGGCATCGAAAGCCTCCTGCCCGTCAGCGGCCGCAACCACCTGATTCACACGGAGAAATGGGAGATCCTGGACGACTGCTACAACGCCAATCCCGTCTCCATGGCCGCCTCGCTGGATGTGCTTTCCTGCGCCCTGGGCCGCAAGGTCGCCATCCTGGGCGATATGGGCGAGCTGGGCGAAAATGAAAAGCTTCTCCACTACAACGTGGGCTGCCACGCGGCCGACGCGGGGATCGACGCCCTCTTTCTGGTCGGAGAGCTTTCCCGGGAAACGGCCCGGGGTGCCGCCGCCAAGAATCCCTCCCTTATCTGCCGCCATTTTGACACGAAGGAGGCGCTTTTCAAGGCCCTGCCCCTGCTGCTGACAAGGGGCGATTCCATCCTGGTGAAAGCCTCCCATTTCATGGAATTTCCTGAGATCGTGGAGTGGCTGAAGGAGCATGGGAAAAATTAAAACTATTTGTGGAAATGGGAATTTTGTAAATGCCTATGATAATACCCTCAACTGACAAGAGTACACAGCCCTTGTCAATTGAGGGTAACGTCTATATATCAAGGGATACTACATTTGAAATGGCTGCAGCCTCAATCCCAGGAAATTCTCCTGCTTATGATTCCAAACTTTTCTCAGCTCACAAAGCCTTCCTGCACGATGTCCTGAATCACCTCAGTGGGAATCTCAAATTCTACGCTGCCCATAGAGCCTGGAGCCACCTCGTATTCGTCGAAGACGATGACCAGCTTTCCGCTGTCATTTACATAGAAGGTGGTATCCTCAGAGATAGACTGGAAATCCCATTCCGGAGTCTCGCTGTCCAGGAAGTACATCTTGCTTTCGTCCGCTGCCATCTGCTCTCTCATCTGCTCCTTGATGTTGTCGGTGATGGGGTCGATGAAGTTCACGCCTTCCTTGAAAAGCCCTTTCAGGTTAATCATTTTGCCGGTCTGCTTGTCGATGTGGTAAATCTCCACGCTCTCGGCCCCGCTGGCCATGATCTGCAGCTTGTTGAAACGGATGGAGAACAGTCTGCCGGAGTCGGTAATCACCTCGTAATCCAGGTCTACCAGCTGGTGTCCCTCGCCTCCGGAGGCCTTCACATCTGCCTCATACTGGGCGATAATCTCATTTGTGTAGTCCTCGATGGTCTTATTGATCTGCTCTGTCGTCTCCTGGTTTACCGTCCCGTCCTCGTTCGTCACGCTGATCTCCGGCACCTTTACATCTGCCGACATGTTTTCATTTTCCGTCGCGTTCTTATACTCCCGGAAGGTCACCACCTCCGCGATGGCGCCGATGACCGGGATCTTCATCATCGCGTTCGCGACGGACGCCCCGGAGTTTGCCATAATCGTGATCGCCAGCATCGCCGCCACGACTGCTCCTCCTGCCGCCTTCACAAATGTTACTACCTTTGACTTCTTTCTCATACGCGTCACTTCCTCTCTTTCTGCTTTTCCTCTTTTTATTCCTTCCTCCACTCTCTGGCGCAGCCCCGCCGGAATGGGGATTTCTTCGTATTCCTGTCTCATCTTTTCCAGTCTTTCATCCTTCATAGAGCATCTCTCCTTCCGTCAGTCTGACCTTCAGCTTTTTCAGGCTGCGGTACAGGACCGTCTTGACTGTGCTGATATTTTCATCCAGGATCTTCGCGATGTCCTCAAGCTTCAGATCTTCAAAGAACCGGAGAACGATCACCGTCCTCTCCCTCTCGTCCAGCGCCTTCAGCGCCTCCAGCGTGTCGAAATCCTGGTAAATATCTTCTTTTCCTGTTTCCTGCGTCGCCTCCAGAGCGATTTCCCTGCGGTTCCTCCGTATGAAATCGGTCGCCGTATTCATCACAATCCGCCACAGCCAGGTATGGATATAGGCTTCCTTCTGCACGCGGCCGGAGTACCGGATCGCTTTGTATACGCTTTCCTGGACGATATCCAGGGCGTCCTCCTCATTTCTCACGTAGGTGTAAGCCAGACGGTACATTGCTTCGTAGGAATCCAGAATCTGTTCTTCTACCTTTTTCTGCAGAGCGTCTGCATTCATCCTCTCCTCCTCCTTTGCTTTTCTATCTGTTAGACGCTGCGTCTTCTCAAAAAGTTTGCGGGTTTTGAAAAAAATTTTTCTTCCCGCAGCCAGGGCGCGGGAAGAGGCAGAGTAACCGGCCTTTCCCACGACAGACAGGCGGCGCGCGGAAAGCTTCTGTCTTCCGCTTTCCGCGCGCCGCCCCTGTTTTGCGTTTTCGTCAGCGCCGGTGTGCAAGGGGCAATACGCCCCTTGGTACACACCGACGCTACTCTTCTTCAATATGATGCTTATCCGCGTACCCGGTCAGCATCAGCGTCAGGGCCCCGTCTCCTGTCACGTTGCAGGCTGTGCCGAAGCTGTCCTGCAGGGCGAAGATCGTCAGCATCAGGCCCGTGCCGGTGGCGTCGAACAGCAGCACGCCGGTGATCAGGCCCAGAGAGGCCATGACCGTCCCGCCTGGCACGCCCGGGGCCCCGATGGCGAAGACGCCCAGAAGCAGACAGAACAGAATCATGGTGCTTAAGTCCGGGATCCTGCCATAGAGAATCTGGGACACTGTCATGACGAAGAAGACCTCCGTCAGCACGGAGCCGCAGAGATGGATGTTGGCAAACAGCGGGATTCCGAAATCCACCATATCCCGGCGGAGCACCTTGGATTTCCCCGCACAGCGCAGGGCCACCGCCAGCGTCGCCGCCGAGGACATGGTTCCCACCGCCGTGATGTAAGCCGGTCCGTAGTGCTTTACCACCTCCAGCGGGTTCTTTCCGGAATAGGCCCCGGCCAGCGCGTAGAGCAGGGCCATCCACAGGTAATGTCCCGCCATCACAATCAGGATTACCTGGAGAAATACCGGCAGCTGCTTCGTAATCGTACCCTCGTACGCCAGGCCGCAGAAGGTGGAGGCGATAAAGAAGGGCAGAATCGGAATCACCACCTTGCTCACGATCGCCAGCACGACAGCCTGGAATTCATCCAGCAGCTCTTCCGTCCGCTTCGACTTCGTCCAGGTCACGCCCAGGCCGATCAGAAGCGAGAAGGCCAGGGCGCTCATGACCTCCATCACCGCTGGAATCTTCAAGTCAAAGACCACCTCGGGAAGCTCCCGCAGGCCCTCCACCTCCGACACGATGGAAAGATGGGGAATGATCGCGTACCCCGCCGCCATGGAGGCGAGAGCTGCCCCGATGGAGGACACATAAGCCAGGATCAGGGCCACCGCCAGCATCCGGGAGGCATTCTTCCCCAGCTTGGTGATGGACGGGGCGATAAAGCCGATGACAATCAGCGGCACGCAGAAATTGATGATCTCGCCCAGGAGCTGCTTCACCGTCACGACCACGTTCATAACCGCCTCGTTGGCCAAAAGCCCCAGCACCATACCCACGATCACGCCCACCAGCAGCTTGAACGGCAGGCTCTTCATTATTTTCTTCATAGCGCTTTTCCCTCATTTCTTTATTTTTACGGATTCACTGCTTCCAGTATACCGGAAGCAGCGTCCCCGCGCAAGATGTCAGTTTATGAGGCAAGCATTTCCCCGGCTGTCCGCATCTGTTCCTCCGAAAGCTCCCAGCCAAACCAGATTTCCACAATCCTGTCCGGGTAACAAAGAAGATACACATTGGCCTCCCAGCCAGCATCCTGGCTCCGAAGCGTCCAGGCTTCCTCCGCTCCCCAGCTCTTGGGATCGCAGGGCTCATAAATTCTCTTATGCCTTTCCGGAACACTTCCGTCCTCCGACTGATCTCTCTCCTTAAAAAGCTGTTTTTTACATATCTCATAGAGGAAAGGCGCCTTCACGTCCACTATGGTATACTGCAGGTACGGATAAGCCAGTGCCTCCGCCGCCTCCCAGTCTGGCATCTGATCTACCTCCAGACACCCAAGGAGCGGGGAGCGATCTTCTGTCGTCCTGGTTTCATAAAATTCCGGCTGCACCTCCAAAAGCTCCTCCACCGACAGGGGCAGTTCCCGGTAATAACCGCCGGCGGCTGCGTCCCGGCTTTTCTCTATCTCTCTTCCGGCCAGCTGAAGGCCCGCGTACACCATCAGCCCGACAAACGCCAGATACGCCGCGAAAATGAAGAGAAACGTCAGCGTCCGGTTCGCTCCGGGCTTCAGCTTTCTCCTTTTCAGGAAGCCCTTCAGCCACCAGCCAATCGCGAAGATTCCCAGGATTCCGCAGACGGTCCCCACGGAAACCAGACGCTGCCAGCCAGGACCTGTCATCCCCATATTCGCCAGACAGTAGAGTAAGCCAGCCAGCGTCACTGCCAGAATGACCTTTCCCAGCCAGACCCGGCTGGAGGTCTCCAGAAATTCTCCTCTGGCGGCAGCCTTTTCTGCTCCATGGCACCAGGCAAAATATCCAGCCAGCTCAGAAGCGCCGTACAGGATCACCAGCAGCCAGGCAAGGCTCGAAAAGAGCCAGGCTACGCTGGAAAGGGCGCCGATCGGATCCTGGCGCAGGCGTATCGCAGACATGACCGTCACCGCCAGACCGCAGGCCAGAAGCACCCAGAGCCCTGGAAGAAAGCTTTTTCTGGCGGAGCGGCGCACCGTCTCCAGCTCCACCTGCGGATCTGTCGCAATCGGGACCGGATCCGGGCTTTCGTTATAAAAGATCTGCTGCTGGGCCGATACTGCTGCCAGCTTCCAGCCCGTATGCTCACAAAAGTCGAAAAAAATCTTCTGCTCCTCCCCGGGCTCCGGGTCAAGCTCAGAGGCCCTGGGAAAATAGGTGACGAAAAAGGTAAGCTTTTTCGGCCTGATCCTCCGGTAATGCCAGATATTATTTTCCACCTTTTCCAGCATCCAGCCCTTCTCCGCCATCCGTTCCAGGTGCCGCTCAATCCCCGTATGGTCGTAAAAGGAATACAGCTCCAGTCTTCTTTTTCTCTCCCTCATCGCCGTCCCTCCTCTCCAAAAATCCGGCGGTAGTCCTCTGCCTGGGCGCAGAGCCGCTCATATTCTTTTTCCAGCATCTCTCTTCCCCTGTCTGTCAGAATGTAGCTCCTGCGGCGCCCCTGGACCTTTGTCTCCCGGATCATCCCTTCCTCCAGGAACTGCTCCAGCAGGGTGTAAAGGGTTCCGGATCCGATATTCACCCGCTGCCCTGTCATGGCCGGAATCCGGTCCAGAATATCTATCCCGCAGCACTCGTCCTTCAGGCAGAGCAGCGCGTAAAACATCTGCTCTGTCAGCGTCTGAAATTTTGCCCTCGCCATGCGATCCCTCCCTGTTATGCCGTCAGCCTTCCGGCGTCTTTATCTCGATTATCGAGTTTTCTTGTCTTTATTATAATCTCGATTATCGAGATTGTCAACCTAGGCCGCATAGAAATAGTTGACACCCAGGCCGCATAACAAGAGCTGTCCCTTTCATACAATGGTAGCGCCTATGTGCCAGGAGTACCAGGAGTACTGCGCCAATGGCAGCTCCTATGTGCCAAAAGTACTGCGCCAATGACAGCTCCTATGTGCCAGAGGCGCCGCGCCTCAAGCCTCAGAGCTGTTCCTGATATCTGGTTTGTACATATAGAAAAAAAGTTACCGTCAGTATCCAATTTTCGCGTGAAATGGCAGGTTTTTCTCCCAAATTAGTTGACATAACACTTCTATTGTACATATACAAAAAAATCTGCCGTGTATATCCACGAATTACATAAATTTTGTATATAAACGCTCATTTTATTTCTATATGTACAATCCGCCCTGCATTTTCAGGCTGCAAGGAGCGTTTCACCCGCTGCGGCATGGATTTTTGGATATCAGGGCCGAAAAAAACTGTATATATCCAAATCATAAAATCCGGAATCATGGAGAGTGAAATCATGGAAACCATAACCCATATTACAGAAACTGCAAACCAATTTCTCTGGGGTCTTCCCATGATCCTCCTTCTGGCCGGCACCCATCTTTTCCTGACCTGGAAGACCGGGTTCATCCAAAGAAAGCTGCCCCTGGCCATCCGTCTCTCCCTCTCCCGCGACGCCTCCTCCGAGGGCGGTATCAGCCCTTTCGCCGCCCTCTCTGCCGCCCTTGCCTCTACGCTCGGCACTGGAAACATCATCGGCGTGGGGACAGCCATCGCCCTTGGCGGCCCTGGCGCCGTCTTCTGGTGCTGGCTCACCGGAATCTTCGGCATGGCTACCTCCTACGCGGAAGCTTTGATCGCCGCCAAATACCGCGTCCGAGCTGCGGACGGAAGTCTCCAGGGCGGAGCCATGTACGTGCTGGAGCGAAGGCTCCGTCTAAAACCCCTGGGCGTCCTCTTTGCTGTCTTCGGCGTACTTGCCTCCTTTGGGATCGGCTGCGGCGTCCAGGCAAACGCCATTTCCGAGGCGGCGGCCCCGGCCATCGCCAGGGCTGCCGGGCGCTTCGCGCCCCTGGCAGGGCTTCTGGAGCGTTTTCCCCGGCTGCCCTCCCTGGCCGTCGGCCTGGCCGCCGGCCTGCTGACCTGCGCGGTCATCTTCGGCGGTACGTATTCCGTCTCCCGGGTCTGCGAAAAGCTGGTGCCCTTTATGGCTGCGCTTTACCTGCTGGGCTGTTTTTCCATCCTCTGGATGAACCGCTCCCTTCTGGGAGAAGCCGCCATTCTAATCGTAAAAAGCGCGTTTCTCGAGACAGAGGCGCTCGGAGGCGGCATGGCTGGCTCCGGCATCCTGCTGGCCGCCCGCTACGGCGTCTCCCGGGGACTTTTCTCCAACGAGGCCGGCATGGGTTCCGCCCCGCTCATTTCCTCCTCCGCCCACTCCCGCAATCCTGTGTGCCAGGCTCTCGCAGCCTCCACAGCCGCTTTCTGGGACACGGTCGTCGTCTGCCTTATCACCGGCCTTGTGCTGATTACTTCCCTATTAAAGGCAGATCCCGCGCAGCTTCCGCTCACCTCAGGAGGAAGCCTGGATGGCGCAGAGCTGGTCTCCGCCGCCTTCTCCCAGCTTCCCCATATCGGCCGGCCGCTTCTGCTCTTTGGGATCCTTACCTTCGCCTACGCCACCATCCTGGGCTGGTCCTGCTGCGGTGAACGCTGTCTTTTCTATCTTTCCGGAAACCGGCTTCTCTTTCCCTACCGTTTCCTGTGGATCCTGGTCGTTGTCTTCTCTCCGGTTCTGCAGCTGAATCTGGTGTGGGACATTTCTGACGCCCTGAACGCCCTGATGGCCCTGCCAAATATTCTGGCTGTCCTGATCCTGTCGCGCGAGATCGCCAGGGACACCCGCTATTATCTGAAGCACCTGGATGAAAAAGCGTGACAGTTTCCCGTTTCCCTCCACCTCTTGCTGCCGTTAAAATTCCGTTAAGAAACCATCCGCGTTCTTTGTCTTTTTCCGCAATCCTGCTAAAATAGATACGACAAAAAAGCTCTTAAGCTTCCTTCGGCATACAGGGTTCGCTTAAAGCTGGAAAAGAGGGGCATATTATGGATATTATCTTATGGATCGTGGCCATCGTAGGCGGAATCACAGGCCTTCTGACGACGCTGTACCTGACCATCAGCTTCCCGGCAGTGATTATCTGGAAGATTTACCGCCGCATCGCTCACGGAATTCCGGTGACGAAATAAAATTCTGTAAAACAGAAACGTTTTTCATCTCTTTCAAAATGCCTGTCCGACATATATAATAGAAGCGGACAGGCATTTCATTTATGGAGGTATTTCTCATGTATGACATCACAGTAATCGGCGGGGCAATCCTCGACATTCTGGCCCGCCCGGTATCTGGCCAGGAGCCCACAGGACATTCCTGTTCTGCGGAAGGCATCTCCATGGCCGTCGGCGGGGACGCGGCCAATGAGGCTACCATTCTGGCCCGCCTTGGGAAAAAAGTAAATTTGATCACGAAATTCGGAAATGACATCGCCGGCCGGCTGCTCCAGTCCCATTTCCAGGAAAACGGCGTATCCATCGCCGATTCAATAGTGGAAGACGGCCTTGACACGGGCATCAATATCGTCCTGGTGGATAAGGACGCGGAGCGCTCCTTCATAACGAATAAAAATGGCAGCCTGCGCAGGCTGGCGCTCTTAGACGTTTCCCTGGAGGCTCTGAAAAAAAGCCCTGTCGTATCCTTCGCCAGCTTCTTTGTCTCCCCCCTTTTTGACGTCCCGGCCATGACTTCCCTGTTCCGTGCCGTCAAAGAGAACGGCGGAATTCTCTGCGCGGATACGACCCGTCCCAAAAACGGTGAAACTCTGGAGGAACTGCGTCCCGCGCTGGGCCTGATTGACTATTTCTTTCCCAATTACGCAGAAGCGCAGGCTATCACTGGAAAAAATGCTCCCGAAGAAATCGCCCAGGCCTTTCTGGATTGCGGGGTTTCCTGCGTCGTGATAAAGCTGGGCCGGGAGGGCTGTTTTTTGAAGACAGCGCAGGAGGCTTTCCTGATTCCCGCCTATCCCCACGCCCGCTGCATCGACACGACTGGAGCCGGGGATAATTTCGCCGCAGGCTTTCTCTATGCCCTTTCGGAAGGGATGGCGCCTGTGGAATGCGCCCGCTTCGGAAACGCAGCCGCTTCCGTCGCTGTAGAATCCGTCGGGGCCTGTACCGGCCTTCGATCCCTTGACCAGGTTCTGGAGCGGTACCGCAGAATGCCGCCCGCCGTCCGTCAGTCCACAGAGCGCTGCCCCGCAGACAGGCCGTGAATGGACGCGCGAGCGCGTCCGCTTGGCTCGCTGCCCGCAGGAATAAAAAATGAGGGCGCCCCGGAAAGTTCTTTCTAAAATGAAATCCTTCCGGGAACTGCCCTCATTTTATAGTTCATCTATTCCGCTTCTGCCGCTGCTTCTGTGGAAGCCGCCGGGCCTACATAGGTGATGTGCGGATTCACGCCCTCGTACCAGTACAGGTAGCCCTGCATGTCGATCACGTCTCCCACCTG
>CALWBB010000046.1 GCA_944375885.1 uncultured Merdimonas sp. | reverse complement strand
TGTAAAGCGGATCCGCTAATACATCTCTTTTCTGAGTATGTCCTTTACGTGCCACAATACTTCCCTCCTTAACAAAATATTAATTCTCAGGTACTCACATGCGTTATCTTCATTTTCTTCAGATAACCGCTTCGCGATGCGCAAATCCCGCTTCCAGCGGGCAGCGCTTCACAGACTTTGTGTTGTTGTGCACGGCAAATCTATATACGGCCCGCAGCCTAAGGGACGATATTTCATTCCGGCATACAGACATAGCTGTCTGTCCAACGATTTGTTCTGTTTGTCGTTACCTGTGTTGACCGTTTTTGCTTTTATGAAACTGCCTTTTGTTTTCCGGCCTTATTTCTTCGCGTCTTTCGGTCTCTTAGCGCCGTACTTGGAACGGGCCTGTCTTCTCTTTGCTACTCCTGCGGTATCCAGCGTTCCACGGATGATGTGGTATCTTGTACCGGGCAGGTCCTTGACTCTTCCGCCGCGGATCATGACAACGCTGTGCTCCTGCAGATTGTGTCCCTCGCCGGGGATGTAGCTCGTTACCTCGATTCCGTTGGAAAGACGTACTCTGGCGATCTTACGAAGCGCAGAGTTCGGCTTCTTCGGGGTAGCGGTCTTTACTGCTGTACAAACGCCGCGCTTCTGCGGAGCGGATGTATTGGTCGCCTTCTTCTTAAGGGAGTTGAATCCTCTCTGAAGGGCGGGAGCAGTAGACTTCTTTACAGACGTCTGTCTTCCTTTTCTGACTAACTGGTTGAATGTTGGCATTCCTTTCACCTCCTATATAAGTGGCAGGCATGATGCCGGCCCTGTCAGGCTGCTGTGCCGGTTATCGGCAATTTTGCGCGCAGAAACACAAGGGGTGCGTTTTGCGCATACGACTGTATTATAAGCACGAAAAACCCCTCTGTCAAGGGGTTTTTCGCTTCTTTTTTGCGCGCAGCCCGGCAAGCGGACAGCGTGCCTGCACGTAAGCATCTGCTGCATGTCCGAATCAGGACTGCATATAGTCCTGATGTTATGATTTAGTTCCCAAAATACTGGTCGATGCCATCGGCAATTCCTTCCGCGATTTTATACTGGTATTCCTCCGTGGCCAAAAGCGCGTCCTCCTCCGGGTTCGTCATATAGCCCATCTCTATAATGCTGACAGGAACCTGGCTCCAGTTGATGCCGCTCATGGTGTCCGTCTCCCAGACATATTCCCTTTCCGCGCCAGTAGAAGCGCACATCGCGTCCAGAATGCAGGAAGACAGCTGTTTGCTTTCCTGATACATGCTGCCGTTATAGGGATTGCCCGAGGTCTGGCATATCGTCATCATGCCCTTCGCGGATGAATTTTCCGAGCCGTTGGCATGGATCCTTACGAATACATCCGCGCTATTTTCATTTGCGATCTGCGCCCGTTCCGCGTTGCTGATGTTTACGTCATTGCTTTCCCTGCACATAATGACCTGATAGCCTCTGTCCTCCAGTTCATCCCGCAGCTTCAGCGATACCTGCAGGTTCAGCTCATATTCTGCCAGGCCCGACACCACTCCGGATGTGCCCCCGGCCACCTTGGCTTTCGTGGCAGACGCGCCGGGGCCTACCGGCTCCTGGGAGGAATCCGCCTTCGCCTGATGGCCCGCGTCAATGACGATCAGCCTGTCAGAATTGTCAATCTTCTCCTCCGACAAAAAGTCTTCCCTTATATAGCCCTGCATTTCATTGTAAACCACCTGATACCAGCCGTCTTCCAATCCTGTGCTTACCACCTCTGTATTGGTGGACAATGTGTCCAGAATAGCTGATTCCGTCGAATTGCTTTCCCGCAGATTCACCTTATCCGTGGTATAAAGGAGCTTCTCCTCATAATTTCCGGCTCCGTCTTCTTCCTGGGCCGGCGCCGTCTCCTCTGTCTGTGCTTCTTTCGTTTCTGCTTCCCCAGCTTCCGCTTCTTCTGCCGCCTCTTCTGCCTGCGTTTCTTCCGTCTGCGCTGTCTCCTCCACAGACTGGGCTTTCTCCGTGTCCCCTGTGCTCTCTGTCTCTTCCTTACCGCAGCCTGCGGCCAGAATCAGCATGGCTGCCAGAAGGCTTATCATAAAACGTTTTTTTCGTTTCATCGGTACCCCATCTCTTCCTCATACTCGACAATCAGATCTCTGTTCGCCATCTCAATCTCGCTCAGCATCGACTCGTCAAAGTCTTCTGCCGGCACGCTGCCCTGATACCAGCTGCAGGAATTGAAATAATTCTGCAGCTCCTCATCATCAAAGAGCCGGCCATGCCTTGCATACAGCTCATTTCTTGCCAGCCTGCACTGTTCCGCTGTAAAGCCTTCCAAATCCTCTTTTGTCAGGTATTCCGTATCGCTGTTTTCCAGAAGATATTCACTTTCCTCCTGGGGTTCTTCCTGAATCTCTTCTTCCGCCATACCGGAAGGCGTGTTTTCCCCATCTGCTTCCTGCGGCATGGGGGCTTCCGCGCTTTCTGTGCTTCCCATTCCCATGCCCTGCATGTCTTCCTGCTCCGTGATTTCTCCTGCGGCCCCTTCAGACGTCTCAGCCAGGTATTCTTCGCTCAGGTCTTCTGTGTCCTGCGTTTCTTCGTCTTCCTGGATCGAGGTGTCATGGGATTCTATTCCCAGCAGATCGTATACCATTTCCTGGCCTCCCAAAAGCCAGAAGGCCGCAGCGGAAAGGCCTATGATCGCGATCGCGAGAATTATGATAACCGCTATGACGCCGCCCTGCTTCTTCGGCTTTCCAGCAGGAGCGCTTTCCTGCCCATTCTGGCCTGCAGCGCCGCCTGCGAATCCGTCTGGCTGCCGCTCTTTCGGTTCTCTCGTCTCTGGCTGCCTTGCCTCCGGCTGCCTTATCTCCGGCTGCCTTGTCTCTGGCTGCTGCTCTTTCGGTTCTGGATGCGCTGGCCTGGCCTTTACGGGCGCCCCGCAGTTCGTGCAGAACCTGACTCCTTCTTTCAATTCCTTACCGCACCGCGTACAAAACATAGCTTTCCCTCCCTTTATCGCTTCACACCATACATATCTTTCAATCCTGCTTTTGCGTATCCGGATTTTTCAGCGACTTCCTGCGCCTTCTGCGGAACACCAGGACGGTAATCACAGCGCTGAGAATCAGAAGAAGCGCTCCCACCCATGACGCCGTCTCAAAGAATCTTTCCAGGCGCAGGTATGCCACAGCCTCTGACGCCGATTTTTCCGCCAATTCCAGATACGCGGCAGAATGGAGGAATCTGTACCGCTCTATAAACTGCCAGACACATATCCCTTCCGCCAGGCAGACAAAGATATCCCAGACAAAAAAGGCAGCTCCTGTCTTTTTCCTGTGTTTTTGTTTCTTCTCTGTCTTTTTCATGAATGCCCAGGAAGCCACTATGATCAGGAGGCTTGTAAGAACAGCGGCTAAAAGCGGCAGGAACTGAACCCATCCCTTCGCAGGGCTGGCCTGGTTCCATACGCCAGATCCCTTATAGAGCGTCAGAACCCTGGAAGCGGCGTTTCCATTCGCGTCTTTTGCTTCTATCTCTACGACGTTTTCTCCCAGCGACAGCTTGGCTTCATAAGAAAAGGATCCGTCCTCTTCCAGCGTTATCTCCTCGCCGGAGATCCAAAGGGTGCCAGCCCCTGATATCTTTCCCAGAATCGTGACGCTGTCCGAAAAAAAGGTTTTCCCATCCAGGTCGTCATAGAGGGTGATCGACGGCGGCGTCGTGTCGTGGTATACCTCTGCATCAATGACACAGCGCACCAGATCGTCCAGCTCCATCTCAGCGTATACCGTATTGCTGCCCGCAGCCAGATCAAACGCCAGCATACCCTCTCCCTCGACCTGGTAGCTGCCTTCTTCTCCATTGACGCTCACATGCAGCAGGCGCTCCTTACTTACCTTATAAGACAATTCCAGCTGGGAAGATGCCGTGATCTCATCTTCCCCAAGATTCAGCGTCTCTGCCTCCAGGTCAATGCTCTTGGTTTTGTAGGAAGACCAGATCTGATCGCGTTTGTACGCCAGCTTGATCTCCAGGTTCCCGGCGCCGGCAGGAAAGAGGAAGCTGTCCTCGCTGATACTTCTTTCCAGCTCCGCAGTGTAGATGCTTTCCCCGTCGGCGCTTGCGATCAGCTTATATCCGTCATCGCCCGCTCCTTTATAATCATTCCAGGATACTGTACACATCCGCGAGCCACTGTCCACTTCTACCGCGAAATTCTCGATTGCGCTCCCCTCATTGGGATTGGTATATGAGATTTCCCCGGACTGCGCCGAATCAAACAATTCCGCCGTCCCATCCTGGCAGTATACATCCAGCCGGAATACATAAGTTCCGCTGGACAGGCCCGAAAGATCCGCCTGGACACTGGCCTCCACGCCGGCCGCCGCGCTCCCTTGCGCGATCTTGCTGGCCGCGTCGGAATCCGCCGTATTGAGCGCGTAGATCTCATAATCATAATAAATGGAAGAGTCTTCTAAATCTGCTTCAAAGGACAGGCCCATCCTGTCCCCGGAGGGCTGCTCCACATCCAGATACTGAATCCACAGGCCGTAGTTATCCTCGATCACCGAATACTGGATTTCCGAGTTGCTGCCCAGCTCATACTCCGCAGACCAGGTTCCGGCCTGGGCCCCGCTGATTCTGTAGGTACTCCACAATTCTCCGGAAGAATACTCCACGTCGGAATCTGAAGAGGTCTTCCGTTCTCCGGAAGGGGAGATAAATGTAATATCAACCACCTCTTTGTCAAAGGTGAACATTACAGTCAAATCGCCTTGTGAGCTTTTGGTTATGATTTCAGCCTGGCTGGGCGCCGCGTACACAGGCTGTCCTGCCGCCAGGAACACTAGCGCCGCCAGTATGCAGCAGAAGCCCAGGAGCTTTTTGCTGCCCGTTATAGACATTCCTTTCATATCTAACTTAACACTCCGTTCTCCTTGCCACATTTTCCATCTTCATCTATATAATAGAAGCTTCCTTTAACCTTTCCGTCGCTGTCCTGGAACCGGTACCTGAAAATAAATTCGTTCTTTCCCTCGTGGGTCGTATACAGCCCCAGAGCTACCGTTCCCGACTGCCGGCTCTCCGTATTGATAAGCCACCAGCTGATATCGTACGCCGCCGTACCCTCGTAAACGACGCCCACGAACCGGGAATGGGCATCCAGCTCGCCTGTTCCTGACAGTTCCACATAGATTCTGCCGTCAGCGCTGTCCCATGTAAGGCGGCCAGTCTTCAGGCGGGCGGAAAGTCCGCTCACATTTTCATTGTCCAGCTGCAGAAGCGTATTCGTATAGTCGAAGGTGCCCAGCTTCACGCCTGCATGCGCAAGCTCGATCTCGCTTAGGAGCATCAGCCTGGCCTCCGCCTCCAGCGTAAACGGCGACACGCGGATAGACGCCGATGTCTCTGGCATCTCAAGCAGGCTGAGATCTCCTAAGAATTTCCCAAGCTGCGGGATGTAGTCCTTGACCTTCATGCTGCTGAAATCCGCCGAGCCTGTAAACATCAGGCTGGTCCAGGTTCCGTTTTCCACAGCTGTGTTGATGTCCGATACCGTGAAAGTGAAATTATTCACCTCTATGGGGAAGGTCGTAGGCAGCTTGACCGCCTGCGCTAATTTAAGCTGCAGCTTCACGGAATCCGGAATCAGATGATCCTTCCATGAGATTTCAGCCCCAAGCCCTGATTCCCGGGCAAAAAACGCCATGTTTACCATCGCGCCTATGGTGTACTCGTTTTTCAGCGTGTTAAGCTTCACGTCAAAGGAACCGTTGAAATACACCGGCGAATTGAGGAGATTGATTTTATGGCCATAGACGCCGGAAGGATCCCCATAGGATACGTCCAGCACCACACCCACATTTTTATGGGTGATCTGCGCGCTTCCGTCGCAGGTAAACCGGAACAGATCCGCTGTGTTCCCGCAGGCATTCAGTATCTTCTCCTGGTATGGCAGTATGGTCGTTCCCGTAGAATAGTACAGGCCAATGCTGTCAGGATACAGCCTCACCACAGGACTGTCGAGCCTTAGCAGATCATACATCGCCAAAACCCCGGTGGAAATATCATCCACCATGTAGTTCGTATAGTCATACAGGTGTTCCTGGTCGTTGTACAGGGTAAACTCATACAGGGCTGGCAGATCCAGGGAAAGTCCCTTCTCAGCGAAGACCTTGCCGAACCCTTCAGCTGTCGCCTCGTTGTAGTCCACATAGGAACCGCTGTAGTCAGACACCCGGATGGAGCCGCCTTCCTCCAGATCCCCCTGGAGCGCCACGTCTCCTTTGAAATGGAGCCACCCATTCAGGGTCACAGAGCCCTTCAGCGTATAATTTCCCTCTCCGTTCTCGACTTTTTCCGCCGAGGTAAATACATACGGGCCGAAGACCGTCTTCTTCTCATCTCCCTGCACCACCACGGAAAAGCCGTCCTGCAGCACCTTCCTTCTGCCGTCAACCGTGATCTCGACGTCATAGGTATCCACGGCAATTCCCGACGGTATGGTGACGGTATAGGTCTCAGAATCCGTGTACCTGGCTTCCACGGTATAATCAATATTCCCGTTCAGCTTCACCGTGACACGGCTCCCCGCCGTAAAGCCTCTTCCCTTTAATTGAACCTCCGTATCCTGCAGCCCCTTATAAATATACCGGGGCGAGAAGCCGGATATGCTCATATTCTGGCTGACCTGGAGGCCCGCCTCCTCCTGCTCCCATCCGGCAAGGGAGTAGGTCTTCACATCCCGCAGATTCTCGGAGGGAAGTGTCACCTCCAGCGTCCGGCCCGACAGGGTAAGGGTGTCCTGCGCCTCATAAGAAATCTCGTACTGGTTGTACACCTGCGCATGGAGCATATTATAAAAGGATTCCAGGCTGGCGCTGTCCGATACATAGATAAATTCCCCGTTCCCGCTTCCGGCGATGGTATCAAGATACGCGGTATCCACCTCCATTCCCAGTCCCATGGTATATACAGTCACGCCCTTCTCCTCTGCCAGGCCGCCTATCTGGGCGTAAATCTCATCTGCGTATTTCGGGCTGTTGTCCTGGCCGTCCGTCATCAGGATCAGCACATTATTCTCATCGGCGGCCGGAGTGAAGTCATTCAGGCAGCTTACGACTGCCGAAAACATGTCTGTTCCTCCGTTCGCTGACATCCCTTCCGCGAAGGCTATCAGGCTCTCATCCGGAGTGCCGAACGCTTTCCTCTCTACTATGCTGTTGCTGAAGGTCACGACCGACAAGCTCTCGTTCTCATTCTTGTCCGTAATAAAGGTGATGACCGCATCCCGCAGATCCTGGATGCTTCCTGCCATGCTTCCCGAGACATCGCAGACCAGGATAATATTAGATCCGGTATAATCAATCTTCCTTAATGTGAAATCCTGGATCTGGGCGCCGCAGTCATAAATTCTCAGCGCCGCCTTTAACTCATCCAGCTCTGTAAGGTAATCGCTGTCAATCTGCACCCTGGCCGTGATTTTTTCAAACTCGGAGGTATCTATCTTTCCGATGGATATCGCGCTCTTAACCCGGCTGACATAATCGACCGCCGCCTGGGCGAAGTCCGTCTCCTCCGCAGAACCGTAAGCACCGGGATCCGCGCCGCCCGCCGCGTTTTCCTGATTTTGCGGCGACAGGATGCTTTCCACATCGATGGTAAGGGAATGATCCAGCACCTGATCCACATATTCTGAAACATTCTTGATATTTTCCGTATCATTATCCTCGTCGTTATTTATGACGGTGATAATCCGGGACATTCCATCCACATAGCTGTCGTCTTCGCAGTCCTGGGAAGTGTAAATCGCCGTGCTCAGGCAGGCGTCAGAAGACGCCTCGTTTCCAAAATAATTCTCGATCTTGGCAAGCTCCAGATACACCTTTGTCTTATCGGTTCCCGCCTCGCCTTCGGCGGCAGCGGTCAGCTGTTCCTTGAGCGTCATCAGCGCAGGATCATCCAGCTGGCTGGAAACCGCCGAAACCCGCGCCTTAAGCGCCTTTTGCTCCTGCACGCTCAAGCCATCCCGGCCATCCTGGTATATATCATTCAGCTGCTCCTTTACAGCTTCCGCCTCTCCCCTGCTGACTGGCTGATAGCCGTCAGAAAAATCGGATTTGCTGACCAGGCCGCTCATATACAGCTCCGCGCCAATCATCAGCTCATGGTAGGAGGAGCCTTCCCGGAGGTTTTCCGTGACCGCTTCGTAATCCCCGGCCAGGATATCCGCTTTGATGCGCGCCTTATCTACACATTCCAGGCTCAGATACTCCCCGGCCTCTTCTTCTACCTTGTCAAAGGCTCTCTTGTATCTTCCGCTGGACGTATCTCCATCGCTTTCCAAAAGTTCCGAATATCCTTCGGATATCTCCGCCACGGCCTTCGCGCAGTCTGAGGCTTCATCCGAAACGGGGTACTGCTCTTCCACGGCCATTTTTATCTTTCTTCGGATGCTTCCGCCGTCTTTTTCCAGGACATCCCGGATCTCCTCATAAGATGTCTCTGTATAGCCGTATTCCGTAATATCCTCGCCCCTATCCTGCAGATACGAGATCATCGCCAGGTCCGACGCGTCGTTTTGAAGCTTCGCCTCCGCAAACTCCACCTCATCCGCATCCCCGGAAATCAATTCCGTATTTTCACACAAATACCGGTACAGGTGGGCCGCAGTCTCGTAGTCGCCCTCAAGCAGCGCGATGCGCGCGTTTAAAAGCCTGCACTCTTCATCATAGCCATAGGACTCGCTGTACTGCCCGATCACCTCCCGGGCTTCCTCATACGCGCCCTCGGCAGCCAGTTCATTGGCAAAGGCGATCATTTTTCCCTGGGACAGGCCCGCTTTGCCTGCTCCGGCTTTCACGTAGTCCGATATCCCGCCGGCGAGAAAGGCCCCGCAGCCGGCCGTCAGCAGAAGAACCAGCAGAATCTTCTTCATCTGGAAAGCGCGCCTTTTTATCAGCAGGAACACTGCCGTTATCGTTCCAGGCAGCAGTCCCAGTCCAATTTGCAGAAAAATACTCATGGCTCACATACTCCTAAAAAACCTCTCCATGTTCTCACACGGAGAGGTCTCTTGTGTTTCCTTTGATTTTAACAGTAACCGTCATTCCCTGTCCGATCGGGTAATCAGAAATCTACTGTATGAAAGTTTATCTTCCAGCCGCCATCCTCTTTTACCAGGCTCAGGTCTCTTACATTATAAGCAGCCGACTTGTCTTCTCCCTTCACGATCAGCTGGAGATCGACCTCGACGATTTCCTTGATATCTCTGGTGTCCATATTATAGTATTCCGTCAGCTCATCCTTCAGATTCTCCAGGCGCCTCTCGGTCATCTCCGTCGCATCTGTGATCTCATAGGAAATCTTCTTGATCTCTCCGACATTTTCCTCAAACTCGTCAAGGACATCTGACATCCACTCGTCATAATAGTCATACAGATCATCGCCGTACCAGCTCAACATCTCATTCGTAATGGAACTCGACAAAGACTCTATCGTGTCCACGTCATAATCTTTCAGGGCCTTCGTCATCTTGTTCAGCGTACTCTTATAGCCAGTCATACTGCCCACAAGATTCACGGCAACGATAATCACGACGACCAAAGCGGCGATGCCTATCGCAAGCTTGATGATCAGGCTGTTATTCCCTGCCGCTTTTCCTACTGTCCCTCCTTTCTTTGTCCCGGCAGAAGGTGCAGGCGCACCTGCCACAGGCGTTCCGCACTGCCCGCAGACTCTGTCTTCTTCATCCATCGGCGCTCCGCAATTCGCGCAAAACTTAGTCATCTCCTACTCCTCCCATCTCATAGGTGCTTTTCTGACGCTTTCATCCACAAAAAGTATCTCCGGACGTCTGCATCCACTCTCTTATCTCTCTACCGGCTTACCGCAGGATGTACAAAACTTGCTTCCGGGAGAAATCACAGCGCCGCAGGATGTACAGTGAAGCGTATCTGCAGGCTCTGCCGGATTCGCCGGCTTCTCTTCCATCTTCGCGCCGCACACGCTGCAGAACGCCGCCCCGTTCGGCACCTCCGCGCCGCAGGAAGGGCAGCGTGTAATGCCTTTTAACTCTGTAACCTTCTCCTGGTACTCGGCAATCTTTTCCTTAGAAGCGTATACCTGATCCACATACTCCTTCAGGTCTTCTGTGGGGGCAGCGCCATACTGCTCCACATACTTCTTTCCAATTTCCTGATAAAGGCCGTTGATTTTCTTTTCCTCTTCTGAGATCAGGGAATTAAACTTGACCACATCCGCCATCCCTTTTCCTTTTTGGATAGCTCCCTGGCTGACATCTGAGATTGTTTTACCAATATTGTCAAAAAAACTCATATTTCCTTCCCCTCGTTTGTAATAGTTTTATAAAATTCTAGCACTTTTTGTCGGCACTGTCAATACCTCATCGCTGGGAATCACAGCCACAAACGGGAACAAAATGTGTCTGTAATAAATTAAACAAATTTATACCCCATCCCCCTCACAGTCTGGATATATTGGGGGTGATCCGGGTCTTTTTCTATCTTCTTTCTTAAGTTCCGCACATGGACATCCACCGTCCGGGTCTCGCCGGAATATTCATAGCCCCAGATCAGCTCCAGCAGCTGCTCCCGGGTGAAGACCCGGTTGCGGTGGCTGGCCAGCAGGTAGAGAAGCTCGAATTCCTTTAAGGAAAGGGTGATGGGCTTTTCTTCTACCGTCACCTCCCGGGCCGTATTGTTGATCATCAGATCGCCGAT
The DNA here is from genome assembly GCA_944375885.1 of uncultured Merdimonas sp. Classification (GTDB taxonomy): domain Bacteria; phylum Bacillota; class Clostridia; order Lachnospirales; family Lachnospiraceae; genus Laedolimicola. Next base: position 5,439 of record CALWBB010000046.1, on the reverse strand, counting down.
GACGATTTTGTCCTCCGGCTGGGCTTCGATTTTCTCCAGGGAGCTTCTGCGAAGCAGAGCCTTGACCCTGGCCTGGAGCTCCCGGATGCCGAAGGGCTTGCTTAAGTAATCGTCGGCCCCCATCTCCAGCCCCAGCACCTTGTCGATCTCCTCGCCCTTGGCCGTCAGCATAATGACGGGCATGGACACAAGGGCCGGGTCGGCGCGCATGGTTTTGAGCACCTCGATGCCGTCGATGCCGGGCAGCATGTAGTCCAGAAGAACCAGATCCACCTGCATGGTCTTCATGACGGCCAGGCCCTTTTCTCCCGTCTCCGCGCGCAGCACGTCGTAACCGCCCTTCTCCAGGTTGTATTCCAGAAGATCTAAGATATGCTCTTCATCGTCGATTGTAAGTATCACCTTTTTTGCCATAACAGATTTCCTTTCCCCCTCTTCAGTAAGGCAGTTTCACCGTAAATTCCGTCCCGACGCCGGGCTTGCTCGTGACCTCTATGGTTCCATTGTACAGCTCCACGATATGCTTTACGATGGAAAGCCCCAGGCCGGTGCCGCCCTGGGCCTTGGAGCGTCCCTTGTCCACCCGGTAGAACCGCTCGAAAATGCGATCCAGCTGCCCTTCCTCCATGCCGATGCCCGTATCCGAGACCTCCAGCACCAGCTGGCTGGCCGTACTCCGGCAGGAAACCGTGACCGCGCCGAATTCCGTGGCCTTCAGCCCATTGTCCACCAGATTGATCAGAAGCTGCTTGAGCCGGTCCCGGTTGCAGCTGTATGGCCGCACAGACGCGTCCGGATGGAAAATCAAGCGCACATGCTCCTTCACCTTCGGCTGCAGGAGATCCACCACCTCCGTGATGACCTCGTTCACATCGCAGGGCTCCCGTCTCGTTTCTTTTTTGCTCTCGATCTCGGACAGCAGCAGGGTGTCGCTGATGAGATTGCTCAGACGGTCCGACTCAATCTCGATAATGTCCAGGAACTTATTCGCGATCTTCGGGTCCTCGATAGCTCCCGCCTTCAGCGTCTCCACAAAGCCCCGGATAGAGGTCAGGGGGGTTTTCAACTCGTGGGTGACGTTGGAGACAAATTCCCGGCGCATGCTTTCCACCTTTTTCATGGCAAGGACATATTTCCGGAAATACAGTCCCAGAAAGAGGATCAGGGCCGCCAGAATCAGCACCGCGAATACGGTGGAGCGCACGAATTCATGGTTCATATTGCGCAGCTCCTGCAGCGGGATCGCCGTGCGGATCACGCCTCGGAAATCTCCGTCCGCCACCGGAACCGCGCAGTAGCAGTAATCCACGTCGAAGGTATCGGAGCGGCGGATCACGCTGTTGCTCTCCCCTTTCAGGGCTTTCTGCACCTCTTCCCGATCTAGATGGTTATTCATCAGATCGCCGGCCCCCCGGGATTCGCCCAGCACATTCCCCGCCTCGTCGATCACGGTGATCCGGATATCGTATTCCTCCGCGTAGGTATCCGTAAATTCTTCAAACGTATTTTCCTCTTCTGTATTCCTTCCGGCCACCTCTCCTTCCAGAAACAGATCCCGCAGAAGCTCCGTCTGCACCAGATAGCTGTGCTCGCTCTGGTGCTCCAGGTAACGGAAGCCGTTCGTCCAGAAGGAATATTCAAACGCCAGCATCATGACGATGGCGGCGATTATATATCCAAACAGAACCTTCTTTTTCAAACTCTCTGCTCCTCTCCTTCATCCGCCACATAGCCCACGATATTATTGGCGTGGTCTGACATGCGCTCAATATCGCTGAGCATGTCCAGGAAAAATACGCCTCTGGCGGCGGAGCACTCGCCGCGCGCCAGACGGTCGATATGCTCCGTCCGCAGATCCTCCTCCAGATCGTCGATCTCATCCTCGATCTGGGCCACCTGCTGCACGTAGGCCATCTTCTCCGTCTCCCGGGCCAGCACCGCCGCCCGCACGGAATCCAGCGTAAGGCCGGTGATCTCGTCGAAGCCCCGCATGGCCTCCGCCGAAAAGCTCAAGCCCTCCTCGATCATGGTTCCCGCCAGCTCCGCGATATTATCGCAGTGATCGCTGATTCTCTCGATATCGCTGACCGTATAAATCAGGTTGTTTACGATGAGGCGCTGCCGGTCTGTCAGCGAGCCCTTGTTGATTACCGCAAGGTATTCCGCCATCTGCTTTTCATAAGCGTTCATGATCTGCTCGATCTTGGCCGCCTTATCCACATGACGCCTGCTGCCCGTCCGCACCGCGTCGAAGGCAGTCTCCATATGGAGTACGGCCAGGCCGCCCATGCGCACCGTTTCCTTCACCGCGCCCTCCACCGCGAAGGAGGGCGTCTCCATCAGGCGGGCGTCCAGGTGGGGAAGCTCGCAGATGACCTCCTCTTCCTCCTGGGTCTCATGCTCCTTCACCAGCACGGCGGACAGCTTCACCAGCATATTTCCAAACGGGAAGAGGAGGATCGTATTCAGCACGTTAAACACCGTATGGAAGACGGAGATGCCGACGCTGTTTACCTGTGAATCCGCCCAGCTCCCATTGAAGGAAAATATCACAAACATCACGACGCCAAATACCACCCCGCCTACCACGTTGAAGAGCAGATGGATCACAGCGGCGCGTTTCGCCGTCCGGTTCGCCCCAAGGCTCGATAACAGGGCGGTCACGCAGGTGCCGATGTTCTGCCCCAGGGTAATGAACACCGCGGAGCTCCAGTTTACCACTCCGTTGGCGGCCAGCGTCTGCAGGATGCCCACAGATGCCGAGGAACTCTGGATGATCGCCGTCACCACCAGGCCGGTGAGGATGCCCAGGATCGGGTTGCTTCCGAGGATACGGAACGCTTCCGAGAAAATGGGGGCGTCCCGGTAGGGCGTAATCGAATCCGACATGAAACTCAGGCCCACAAAGAGAACGCCGAAACCAACCAGGATCTCGCTGACATCCTTTACCTTCTCCCTTTTCGCGAAAAGCATCATAAAAGCGCCGATCCCGATCAGCAGGGGCGCGAAAAATTCCGGCTTGAGCATGGAGCCCCACTCGCTCATGGACACCAGCCACGCCGTGATCGTCGTTCCGATATTGGCGCCCATGATCACGCCCACTGCCTGCACCAGCGTCATCAGGCCCGCGTTCACAAAGCCCACCACCATCACTGTGGTGGCTGAGCTGCTCTGTATAATCGCCGTCACGCCCGCTCCCACGAGGATCCCCATCAGCCGGTTCCGCGTCAGGAATTCCAGCAGATGCTTCATCCTGTCTCCCGCTGATTTCTGCAGGCCGTCAGCCATGACGTTCATTCCATATAAAAACATTCCCAGGCCGCCCGCAAAGCGGAACAGCATTTCAATATGCTCCATGATTTTTCTCCCTTTGTAGTATTATAATGGCTTATAGTAAGTAGATTATCAAGGTCAGGTAAAGTTTAATCGCAGTTTTTGTAAAGTTTATGTAAAGTCATAAACATATTCTTTACATTCCCTTAACCTTCATCCCTTCCTTCAAACCCCGGCCTTCCCGTTCATATTTTATTCATATATCTTTTAAAAAACGTTCAACAGATAATCATATCCCATTCATTTTCCCTACATATAATAAGACCATAAGATAAAGGAAAACAAAAACACCAAGAAACCATAACTTAAACGCCAATTACCTTTTTTGAATAAACTTTTTCATAATAAATGCCAGGCAGAGCAGCTGCCTGGCATCCTCCCATTTTACAGGGCAATGAGCAGAGCAGAAAAGCAGGAGCAGGGTGGAGACGTGCTTGCACGTTCGACAGCCTGCTTCTGTTTTTCTATTCGGCGAAGCCGATAAGCGAGATGCAGCGACTCGCAATCCTCACGCCCCTCTGATGCCTTCCCGGAGCGGAATCGAGCTTAGCTCTGCTCATTGCCCGTCCGCTTCCAGGCAGAGCAGAGACATGAAAAAGGACGGATGACATGCTTGCATGGCAGACGTCTCTTTTTTATGGCTCTATTCGGCGAAGCCGATAAGCGAGATGCAGCGACTCTATCCCTTCCCCTCTTCTTCTCTCTCCAGGGAGCGGAATCGAGCTTAGCTCTGCTCATTGCCCGTCCGTCCCCAGGCAGAGCAGAAAAATAAGAACAGGGTGGAGGGACCGACATCTCTTTTTTTACTACACTTTTTTACTGCTCTATTCTCTCTTCCCAGTCTTCCCCGTAAAGCTCCTCCATGGTATACACCTTCACTAGTGATTTATCCTCCACGTCCTTATACGCCGGCCACATAATCTTCACTACACAGAACAGCGCGCATCCGGCAATCCACAGGCATACCAACACCGTTCCCACAGCGAGGATTTTTCGAATCACAGCGCCTGCACACTGCTCGATCCAGCGCAGCAGATCATACAGTCCCCGGGTAATATAGTACATAAAAGGAATCAGCATCGGCATACTGTACCGCCCCTGGGGCTGGTAATCTGTCGCATAGGAATACCAGAAATTCAGCACATTGGGAACGATAACCGCTATCAGAAGCCCAAGATGCCAAAACAGCTTTCTGCAGTCTGCCGCTGTTCCGCGTTTCCTGCGGCGGATGCGCCCCGCCGCCTCCGCCAGCAGTCCAATAATTCCCGCCGCAAAAATCATACCGTAGCCTGCGTACATCCACCAGCGGAGAGCATACCAGAGCGGCCCCAGAACGCCAATAAAGCTTTTGATCACAGAAATCACAAAATCCGAGCGGAACAGCATATACAGCATGGAATGGCCCTGGTTCTGATAGGTCTGTCTGTTAGAGGGCTTCAGAATATCCATCGCATACTGCTCTGCGTATTCGTTCTGAGTCTTCAATCCCAGAATATCTCCATCATACAGGAAATAATTCCGCACAAACCACCAGCCCGACAGAATCAGCACGACCGCCAGAATCAGAATTCCCTTTTTCCAGAATTCTTTCCAGCAGTGTTCTCCTCTTCTGTTTTTCTCCAGATAATACCCGAAAAATACGACAGCGCCTGTGATCAGGAAGCCATACGCATTATAATAGGAAAGAATACAGATAGAAAAGCTGACAGCCAGCTTCAGGCAGGTGGGAACAGAAAAGCCATCCTCCATTCCCCTCAAGAGATACCATACAATCATGGCCGTCGCCATAAGGGCCACGGAATCACAGTTCAGATAGGTGAACAGAAACGCAGCCTGAGGCAGGCACACTGTCAAAAGAGTAAACAGCCACTGAACTGCCGGACGGCCAAAGAGTTTTCTGGCGATTGCCCTTACATATCCCGCAAATACGAGACCGCAGAGAACGCTGCATAGTCTTCCCGCGAACAGAAGAGAAAAAGCATCCGATGTGAACAGCATTGCCGCGCGCACAAACAGCGCCTCGGCAATCTGCGGCAGAATCGGACGGAACCCATAGGTAAACCCCCAGGAATAGTCCATAATCTCCTGCTGATACCCTGTGGGCAG
>CALWBB010000045.1 GCA_944375885.1 uncultured Merdimonas sp. | reverse complement strand
GAAGAGCTAAGGGATCACAAGGAGGAGAGAATATTATGATTAAGCAGGAAATCACGATTCAAATTCCGGATGGGTTGGAGGCCAGACCTGTGGCCCTGCTGGTGCAGGTAGCAAGTCAGTATGGCAGCGAGATCTATGTGGAAAGCGACAACAAGAAGGTAAATGCCAAGAGCATTATGGGAATGATGACCCTCGGCCTTTATTCCGGCGAGACGGTGACGGTCTCAGCGAACGGCGAGGATGAGGAAGAGGCTCTTGCGAATATAGAGAAATTTTTAAGCAGTAAGTAAATACAGGAACAGGAAGGAGACGATTTCGACGAATTCGGGCTTTTGAAAGCCGGAAGCCGCCGAAGAAGCGTCTCCTTTTTTATGCGTAAAAACGGTAACAATTACAAGTCCTTGTATTTTCGTGGGAAATTTGCTATGATGAGGTAAACTTGCGGGAGGAGAGGCGGATGGACGCATACACCGGCTTTGCTGCGGTCTACGATCTGTTCATGGACGGCGTTCCATACAGGGAATGGGCTGACCGGATCACGGAGAACCTGAAGGAATATGGAATCGAGGACGGACTGGTGCTGGATCTGGGCTGCGGCACAGGCAGCATGACGGAGCTTCTGGCGGGGGCAGGCTACGACATGATCGGCGTGGACGCCTCGGAGGAGATGCTGGAGCTGGCCGATGAAAAGAAGGAAAAATCCGGCCATGATATCCTCTATCTTCTGCAGGATATGCGGGAGTTCGAGCTGTACGGCACGGTGCGGGCCATCGTCAGCGTCTGCGACTCCCTGAATTACGTTACGGAGGAAGCCGATCTTTTGCAGGTCTTCCGCCTGGCGCACAATTATCTCGATCCGGACGGGGTCTTCCTGTTCGACATGAATACGGTCTACAAGTACGCGGAAATTCTCGGGGAAAGCGTGATTGCGGAAAACCGGGAGGAGGGCAGCTTTATCTGGGAAAATTATTACGACCCGGAGGACGGGCTGAACGAGTACGATCTGACCCTCTACGTGCGGGAGGCGGACGGGCGGTACAGCCGCCATGAGGAGACGCATTTCCAGCGGGCCTACGAGACGGAGACGGTGCTGGGGCTTTTGGAGAAAGCAGGCTTCCGGGTGGAGAAGCTTCTGGACGCGGAGACGGGGGAGAAGCCCCGGCGGGAGACGGAGCGGATCTTTATCGCGGCCCGGAAGGCTTAGGAAAAGACGTGGAAAAGGAAATGAAGATAAAAATGAAGATAAAGGAGCAGCTATGTCAGATTACATTGTAAGGGCGGCGGCAGCGGATCTCCAGATCCGGGCCTTTGCTATCACCTCCAGGGAGCTGGTGGAGGAAGCCCGTTCGATTCACAATACAAGCCCGGTGGCCACGGCGGCCCTGGGGCGGCTCTTAAGCGCGGGAGCCATGATGGGAGCTATGATGAAGGGGGAGCAGGATCTCCTGACGCTTCAGATCAAGGGAGACGGCCCCTTAGGCGGAATTACGGTGACGGCGGACGCGAAGGCCCGGGTCAAGGGCTACGTGAACGAGCCGGCCGTGCTGCTTCATGCCAACGCGAAAGGGAAGCTTGACGTGGCGGGAGCGGTGGGAAACGGGATGCTCCGCGTCGTCAAGGATCTGGGCCTGAAGGAACCCTATGTGGGCCAGACGGAGCTTCAGACCGGGGAGATCGCCGAGGATCTCACCTACTACTTTGCCACTTCGGAGCAGGTGCCCTCGTCTGTGGGCCTGGGCGTTCTCCTGAACCGGGACAATACGGTCCGCCAGGCGGGCGGCTTCATCATCCAGCTGATGCCCTTTACGGACGATAAGGTCATCGATGAGCTGGAGAGAAAGCTTTCCGGGATCAGCTCTGTGACCAGCCTTCTCGACCAGGGGCTGACGCCGGAGGAGCTCCTCCAGGAACTTTTGGGAGATTTCGGGCTGGAGATTACGGATACGCTTCCGGCCTCCTACTACTGCAACTGTACGAGAGAGCGGGTCGAGCAGGCCATCGTCAGCATCGGAAGCAAAGATATCCGGGAAATGATTCAGGACAATAAGCCCATCGAGGTCAAATGCCAGTTCTGCAAAAAGGCATATACCTTCGATATCGAGGATTTGAAACGAATCCTGGCAAGGGCAGAGGGGGGCGTATGAAAGACGGATTTATCAAGGCTGCGGCGGTGACGCCGAAGGTACAGGTGGCGGACCCGGAGGCCAACGCGGAGGAAATCATCCGCCTGGCGGAGGAAGCGGCGGCTGGCGGGGCGAAGCTTATCGTATTTCCGGAGCTTTGCATTACGGGCTACACCTGCGGCGACCTGTTCCTGCAGGAGCTGCTTCTTCGGGGCGCAAGGGAGGCGCTTTTCCGGATTATCCGGGAGACGGCGGGGCTGGACGCCCTGATGTTCGCCGGTCTTCCCTGGGAGAAGGACGGAAAGCTTTACAATGTGGCGGCGGCCTTCCAGGGCGGAAGGCTTCTGGGCCTGGTGCCGAAGACCTGTCTGCCCAATTACGGGGAATTCTATGAGCTGCGGCATTTTGCCCGGGGAAATAAGGAGGCGGACGCCGTCTGGGTGGATTTCGGGGACGGCGCGGAGGGGGACTACGTTCCCTTTGGCACGAAGATCCTCTTTACCTGCGGGGAGCTGCCGGGACTTGCCGTGGCGGCGGAGATCTGTGAGGACGTGTGGGTGCCGGATCCGCCCAGCATCCGCCACGCCCTGGCCGGCGCCACGGTCATCGTGAACTGCTCCGCCAGCGACGAGACGACCGGCAAGGACGTATACCGGGAGGAGCTGATCGGCGGACAGTCCGCCCGCCTGGTCTGCGGCTATGTCTACGCCAATGCGGGAGAGGGGGAATCCTCCCAGGATCTGGTGTTCGGCGGCCACAATATCATCGCGGAAAACGGGAAGATTTTAAGCCGTTCCGCTCGTTTTAAGAATGAGACCATTTACGCAGATCTGGACATCGGGCGGATTGTGGGAGAGCGCCGGCGGATGACGACTTTTTTCTCCAAATCCGACGAGGTGTATGCGGAGGTGGGCTTCCACCTGAAGAAGGAGGAGACGAAGCTTTCCCGCTATATCGATCCGGCGCCCTTCGTGCCGGACGATCACGGGGACCGGCAGAGGCGCTGCGAGGAGATCTTCTCCATCCAGTACCTGGGCCTGAAAAAGAGGCTGATGCATACGCGCAGCCAGACGGCTGTGGTGGGAATCTCCGGCGGCCTGGATTCCACTCTGGCCTTGCTGGTGACGGTTCGCGCCTTCGACAGCCTGGGCCTGCCCCGGCCGGGCATCCTGGGCGTGACGATGCCCTGCTTTGGCACGACGGATCGGACCTACCGGAACGCCTGCGAGCTGGTGAGAAGGCTGGGGGCCACGCTTCGGGAGGTGGATATCCGGGAGGCTGTGACGACGCATTTTGGGGATATCGGCCATGACCCGGAAAAGCATGACGTGACCTACGAGAATTCCCAGGCAAGGGAGCGGACCCAGGTGCTGATGGATCTGGCGAACCAGTCCGGCGGCCTGGTGATCGGTACGGGAGACATGTCGGAGCTTGCCCTGGGCTGGGCCACCTACAACGGGGATCACATGTCCATGTACGGCGTGAACGCCGGGGTGCCCAAGACCCTGGTCCGCCATCTGGTGCGCTACTGCGCCGATACCTGCGGGGATGAGGGGCTGGCGGCGGTGCTGCTGGACGTGCTGGATACGCCGGTGAGCCCGGAGCTTCTGCCGCCGAAGGACGGAGTCATCGCCCAGAAGACAGAAGATCTGGTGGGCCCCTACGAGCTGCACGATTTTTACCTGTATTATGTACTCCGCTTCGGCTTTTCGCCGTCGAAGATCTACCGCCTGGCCTGCAGGGCTTTCGCGGGCGTCTATGAGGACGAGACGATCCGCGGATGGCTTAAGACCTTTTACCGCAGGTTTTTCGCCCAGCAGTTCAAGCGTTCATGCCTGCCGGACGGCCCCAAGGTCGGTTCCGTGGCAGTGTCTCCCAGAGGGGATCTGCGGATGCCCAGCGACGCGTGCGCGGCTCTCTGGCTTAAGGAACTTGAAAATCTGTAATTACGGCTTCGCAGGGCATGGTGCAAGCAGTAATCATCTGTAAGCAGGGGAGGAAATTATGGCATTTAAAATCATCACGGATTCCGCGTCAGATCTGCCGCGGGAGCTTATCGACAAATATCAGATCCACGTGATCCCGACGCCGGTCACCATCAACGGGACGGACTACTTCGACGGAAAGACGATTTTCCCGGAGGAGTTCTATAAGATTCAGGCGGAAGGGGCCGATATCAAGACCTACCACATCAACCAGTATATGTTCTATGAGAACTTCAAGCCTTACGCGGAGGCGGGAGACGAGGTTCTGTACCTGTGCTTTTCCACGGGAATCGCCGGCACCTTCAACGCGGCGAACCTGGCAAAGGAGCAGCTTCTGGAGGAGTACCCGGATTTCCAGCTCACGATCATAGACACGAAATGCGCTTCCATGGGCTTTGGCCTGGTGGTGTACAAGTGCTTGCGCATGCAGGAGAACGGCGCGCCCAAAGACCTGATCATCGAGGCGGCCCAGTATTTCTGCTCCCACATGGAGCATATCGTGACGGTGGAGACCCTGGAGTACCTGTACCGCGGAGGCCGCTTAAGCAAGACGTCGGCGGTGCTGGGCGGCGTACTCGACATCAAGCCGATTATCGAGATTGACAAGGACGGCGCCCTGGTGGCCACCGAGAAGGTCCGCGGCCGCCAGAAATCCCTGAAGCGCATCGTGGATATCGCCTGCGAGCACGGTGTGGAGCTGGATAAGCAGATCATCAGCGTCGTGCACGGCAACGACCAGGAGACCTGCGACAAGGTGGCGGAGATGATGATGGAAAGAACACACTGCAGAGGCATCATCAAGTCCTGGGTCGGCTGCGCCATCGGCGCCCATACAGGCCCTGGAATCGTGGCGGTGGTATTCTCAAACGCCAGCGATGAAAAGTACGCGCAGTATCTGAAATAGGATTCCGGTCCGCAGAAAAATCAGTCTGGAAAAATCCCGCCCGGCGGGATTTTTCTGATCCCACATAAGCAGTCTTAGCTCCGTAAGGAGTGGGACTGGAGCCCAGGAGGGGCGACGAGTGCGCATGTGGGTGGGGCGGCTGTGAATCGTAACGATCCTGCGGATTTACAGCCGCTCTCCTATTTTCCGGATCACAAGAAAATCTTAAGAATTCCCTTTTACTGGATTTAAAAAAGCCTTGTTATAAAAAAGAGTAGACAGTAAAATGGGAGTCAGAGGTGAAGAGAATGACAAAGAATAAAAATACAATCCTGGTATGCGATGACGATAAGGAAATTGTGGACGCGATTGAAATCTATCTCTCCCAGGAGGGATACCGGATTTTGAAGGCTTACGACGGCCTGCAGGCGGTGGAGATGCTCCAGAAAGAGGATGTGCAGCTGCTTCTGATCGACATCATGATGCCGAAGCTGGACGGTCTGCGGGCCACGCTGAAGATCCGGGAAAAGAGCAGCATCCCGATTATCATCCTGTCCGCGAAATCCGAGGACGCGGACAAGATCCTGGGCCTGAACATCGGGGCGGACGATTATGTGACGAAGCCCTTCAACCCGCTGGAGCTGACAGCCCGGGTGAAATCCCAGCTGCGCCGCTATACGAAGCTTGGGACGGCGGCTGGAGAGAACCAGAAGGTCTACCAGACAGGGGGCCTGGTGATCAACGACGACCTGAAGGAAGTGACGGTGGACGGAGAGCCGGTGAAGCTTACGCCCATTGAATACAACATCCTCCTGCTCCTGGTTAAGAACCAGGGCAAGGTGTTCTCGATCAATCAGATTTATGAAAGCATCTGGAACGAGGACGCCATCGGAGCGGACAATACGGTGGCGGTACACATCCGCCACATCCGGGAGAAGATCGAGATTAACGCAAAGGAGCCCCGGTATCTGAAGGTGGTCTGGGGCATTGGATATAAGGTGGAGAAGCTGTAACATGAGATGGGAGTATGCGAAACCCTGGAAAATATTGGCTGTTATCTTGAATCAGATCTGCGCGGTAGTCCTGGTCTTGTCTGTGGCCGTCTGTACCTTTTTCGCGGGCAGCAGGGGCTTTAGCTGGATTGGAAGCGACGAGAGCTTTGAGAGCACCGCCTATTACCAGAGCGAGGTGCTGGAGCAGATTTACCGCTGCATCCGGGCGGCCAGCCGGGAGAGCAAATTTGAAAAGGACGGCGTCTATGACTCAGATCTTTTGGTGGACGTGGAGGAATACGCGCAGAGCAGCACGATCTTGGAAGGAGATCCTGCGGACGGCAGGCTGTATTACCGGCTGACGGATCTGCTGAACTGGTCTCTGGACGGCTTTGAGACGGTCACGCTGATGAAGCTGACCTATGACGACGGAAGCGTGGGCTACCTGTCAAAGAGTTCCAGGAACTATACAGAGCAGTCGCTGTACGAGGATGGATCGGCAGTCGCCTCGATTTCCTCTGTAGGCGGCTCGGAGGAGTATTCGGAGGAAAACTTCGAGGACGGGCTTCCAGAAGAAATCGCGGCGCAGGATTCCGGAGGCGCCCAGGAAGCAGGAGATTCCGGACAGGTTTCGGAAGCCTCGCGGACGGAAGAGGGGGCTGTGCCTTGGGAGGATATCATCAGCGCTGAACCGGGAACCCTGGAAGAAGCGGATATTTTTGGCATGGGCCAGGCCACAGTCCAGAATGTGGAGCAGATTGAGGCGGTAGAGGAGCGCTATTCCCCGGCGGGCTATGACAGCCTTACCTCCTACGCGGAGGAACACGATCTGAGTACGGCCAAACTTCAGAATCTCTATTATGATCTGGAGAATATCCTTCCTGTCATTTATAATGATTTTTACGCCTATAAGGAAAACCTGGAGCTGTTCAGCCCCAGCATGACGAATATGCGCTATCTGGTGCTTCCGAAGTCTGTGACGGAGGTGACGCCGGAGGACTGCGAGAAAAAAGTGTATACCAATATCCGTTCCTTCGGCGGCGCGCAGTTTACGGATCCGGAAGGGCTTCTGGCCTATATCCGGAGCTTCCGGGATTATCTGATTTACGACAGCTCCAATATGGATCTGGAGTCCGCCAACATGCCCATTTCCTTGAGCGAGCTGAGCAGCTACGTAAAAAGCTACCCGCCCTCCGTGGAGGGGGATTATATTCTGGCGGTGGCCGTGGATCCCAGCTATATGGCCAGCGATAACCTGCAGCAGTACAAGCAGCAGTTCGAGGAAATCCGTCCCGTCAGCCGGCTGGCTGTCTACGGGGCGGTGCTGGGCGGCCTTCTGTATCTGTTGACCATGGTGTATCTGACCATGGCCGCAGGGCGTGCGCCGGACGGAGACGGCGCCATCCGCCTGAATCGTTTTGACCGGATAAGGACGGAGGCCGCGCTGCTTCTGGTGGCTGTGCCTGCGGTGCTTCTGCTGGCGGCGGGCATCCTGCTAAGGCCGCTGAGCCTGGGGATGACGGGATTTGCGCTGGGAGGCGGAGGCGTCACGCTGCTTTTTAACTGTCTGTTCCTGACCGGCTACCTGAGCCTGGTGCGGCGGGTGCGGAGCGGAACGCTCTGGACGAACAGCGTGCTGAATCTGCTTGTGAGCGCGGCCAGGAAGGCCCTGCGCGGCCGCAAGGCCACCACAAAGATGATGCTCAGCTACGGAAGCTTCCTGCTTTTGAACCTGCTGTTCCTCTGCCTGGGATTTCTGGGCCTGTTCCTGGCGGTGATCTTCGACGTGGGCGTGGGCGTCTTCCTGCTTCGCCAGGCAGTCCAGCGCCAGAGGATTCTGGACGGAATCGGAAAGATTTCTGAAGGGGATCTGAAGGCGCAGATTCCTGTGGAGCATCTGGGCGGAGACAACCTGGTTCTGGCGGAAGCAGTGAACCAGATGGGAAAAGGCCTTTCTGTGGCGGTGGAAAAAAGCGTCAAGGATGAAAAGCTGAAATCCGATTTGATTACGAACGTGTCCCACGATATCAAGACTCCGCTGACTTCCATCATCAACTATGTGGATCTCCTGAAACGGGAGGATATAAAGAATGAACGGGCGAAGAATTACATCGCCATCCTGGAGGACAAGGCCCTGCGGCTGAAGCACCTGACGGACGATCTGGTGGAGGCCTCGAAAATCAGCTCCGGCAATGTGAAGCTGGAGATGACCCGCATTAATTTCCAGGAGCTGATCAATCAGACCAACGGGGAATTCAGCGAGAAATTCGAGGACAAGGGCCTGCAGTTTGTGGTGAATCTGCCGGAGGAGCCTGTGGTGATCGAAGCCGACGGCCGGAGGCTCTGGCGCATTATCGAAAACCTTTACAACAACGCGGCGAAATACGCCATGCCGCATACGAGGGTCTACGTGGATCTGACGACGGTAGGGCACATGGCCCGCTTCAGCATCAAGAATATTTCTGAGCAGCCCTTAAACATCGGGGCAGACGAGCTGACCGAGCGTTTCATCCGGGGCGACGTGGCGCGCAGCACGGAGGGCAGCGGCCTGGGCCTGTCCATCGCGAAGAACCTGACCGAGCTGCAGAAGGGAAGCTTCGACATCTATCTGGACGGCGACCTCTTCAAGGTGACGATTATTTTCCCGGAGGCTCCGGAGCCCGCCGGGAAGGCGCAGGAGCAGTAAGCGCAGCAGTCTTGGCGGCAGAAAACAGCTTGCAATCTTCCCCGGCGCTCTTTATAATAAGAATAACGCGGCGCCGGGAAAGAAAAAGAGAAAGGGCGCCTGTTCAGGAGGAAAATATATGGTTCAGTTACTGGAAGGCGGAGCATATCTGCTGAACGGAACGGAGATCGTTCCGGATACCAGGGACGCGGCCAGCGTGCTGGAGAGCCAGCTTGGCAGCGCCCCGACCAAGGAAGACGCGAAAAAGCAGACGATTGCCTATGGAATCCTGGAGGCGCACAATACCTCCGGAAGCATGGAGAAGCTTCAGATTAAATTCGACAAGCTGACGTCTCACGATATCACCTTTGTGGGAATTATTCAGACAGCCCGTGCCTCGGGCCTTGAGAAGTTCCCGATCCCCTATGTGCTGACGAACTGCCACAACAGCCTCTGCGCGGTGGGCGGAACGATCAACGAGGATGATCACATGTTCGGCCTGACCTGCGCCAAGCGGTACGGCGGAATCTATGTGCCGCCCCATCAGGCGGTCATCCACCAGTTTGCCCGCGAGATGCTGGCAGAGGGAGGCAAGATGATTCTTGGCTCTGACAGCCATACCCGCTACGGCGCCCTGGGAACCATGGCCATGGGCGAGGGCGGACCGGAGCTGGTCAAGCAGCTTCTGAATAAGACCTACGACATCAATATGCCCGGCGTAGTGGGCGTCTATCTGACCGGAAAGCCCCAGAAGGGCGTAGGCCCCCAGGACGTGGCCCTGGCTATCATCGGTGCGGTCTTTGAGAAGGGCTATGTAAACAACAAGGTCATGGAGTTCGTAGGCGACGGCGTGGCAAACTTAAGCGCGGATTTCCGTATCGGCATCGACGTGATGACGACGGAGACCACCTGCCTGTCCTCCATCTGGCAGACAGATGATGTGATTAAGGATTTCTATGAGATCCATAAGAGACCGGAAGCTTACCGGGAGTTAAAGCCTGGCAAGGTGGCTTACTATGATGGAATGATTTATGTAGATCTGAGCGCGGTGAAGCCCATGATCGCGATGCCCTTCCATCCCAGCAATACCTATACGATTGAGGAGCTGAAGGCAAATCTGGGCGATATCCTGCGGGATGTGGAGAAGAAGGCCCTGGTGTCCTTAGGCGGCGCGGTGGAGTACCATCTGACGGACAAGATCCGCGGCGGAAAGCTCTACGTGGATCAGGGAATCATCGCCGGCTGCGCGGGCGGCGGCTTCGAGAATATCTGCGCGGCGGCCGATATCTTAAAGGGTGCCAGCATCGGCCCGGATGAGTTTACCTTAAGCGTGTACCCGGCAAGTATGCCGGTTTACATGGAGCTGGTGAAAAACGGCGCGGCAGCCACACTGATGGAGACGGGAGCGGTCATGAAGACGGCCTTCTGCGGCCCCTGCTTCGGCGCGGGCGACACCCCGGCCAACAATGGCTTCAGCATCCGCCACTCCACCAGAAACTTCCCGAACCGGGAGGGCTCCAAGCTGCAGAGCGGCCAGATCGCGTCCGTAGCTCTGATGGACGCCCGTTCCATCGCGGCCACGGCGGCGAACAAGGGCTTCCTGACGGCAGCCACCGAGCTGGATGTGGACTACTCCAATCCGCGCTACTATTTTGACAGCAAGATTTATGAGAACCGTGTCTTTGACAGCAAGGGCGCGGCGGATCCGACGGTGGAAATCAAGATGGGGCCGAACATCAAGGACTGGCCCGCCATGCCGGCTCTGCCGGAGCACCTGATCCTGAAGGTGGTTTCCGAGATCCACGATCCGGTGACGACGACGGACGAGCTGATTCCTTCCGGCGAGACCTCTTCCTACCGTTCCAATCCGCTGGGACTGGCAGAGTTTACGCTGTCCCGAAAGGATCCGGCCTATGTGGGACTGGCGAAGGAGGTACAGAAGGCGGAGAAGGCCATCGAGGCAGGAAGCTGCCCGGCCGAGGCGGTGCCGGAGCTGAAAGGTGTCTTCGAGGCGCTGGCTTCCTGGTATCCGGGCGTGGACAAGACGAACCTGGGCGTGGGCAGCACGATCTTCGCGGTGAAGCCGGGCGACGGATCCGCCAGAGAGCAGGCGGCCTCCTGCCAGAAGGTGCTGGGCGGCTGGGCGAACATCGCCAACTCCTACGCCACCAAGCGCTACCGCTCCAACCTGATCAACTGGGGCATGCTGCCCTTCCTGATCGACGAGGGCGAGCTTCCCTTCACCAAGGGCGATTTCCTGTTCATCCCGGAGATCCGAAAGGCCATTGAGGAGAAGCAGAGCGAAGTGAAGGTCTATGTAAACGGCGACAAGGCCCGCGAGGTGGTTCTGCGCCTGGGCGGCCTCACCGACGACGAGCGCGAGATTATCCTGAAGGGCTGCCTGATTAATTATTACAGAGGATAATTCTGACAGAATAAAAGAGAGCAAAAAGGGGAGGCCCCGTGTTATCATCCGTTTCGATGATAGCGCGGGGCCTCCCCTTTTTACTCAAGGCGTCTACAGAGCCGTCCCCTTCTTCGGGATAAAAAGACGGCTCATATCCACGCCCTCCAGCGTCAGCAGCTTTCTCTTCCGGTCAATCCCTCCGGCGTACCCGGTCAGGCTGCCGTCCGTTCCCACGACCCGGTGGCAGGGCACGATGACGGAAATCCTGTTGCGGCCCACCGCGCCGCCCACGGCCTGGGCCGACATGCGCGGAAGGCCCCGTTCCCGGACAAGCTGGCGGGCGATTTCCCCGTAGGTCGTGGTCTGGCCGTAGGGAACCGCGCAGAGGATACGCCACACCTCATTTTGGAAAGCTGTTCCGGTGAAATGGAGGGGCACGGAAAAATCCGGCTCCTTTCCCGAAAAATAGAGGTCGAGCCAGCGCTTTGCCGTTTCAAACAGAGGGAGCTCTCTCTCCTCCCGTTCCGGATCCAGGTGGAGAGCAAAATACTTCTGCCCCTCAAACCAGAGCCCAGTTAGTCCAATGTCGTCCGCGGCCAGCAGGATGGCGCCTAAGGGGGAAGAATAATGGCTGACGTACTGCATCATACACCTCCATGTCAGAAACTTTCCTTGATTTAGTGATTTAGTAAGATAATTCTATCACAGAAAGACAGGGTGCGCTATCAAAAAATAGACCCAGAATAATAACTGATAGTTAATATTATTTCTTAAAAGCTAATTTCGCTTCAATTGTGCCGGCCGGAAACCTGTGCTATTCTGAAGACAGCCAGAGAGCTTTGGCGGAGCAGAAAAGAAGTACAGACCCGGCGGGGATGAAAGAGGGCGCGGCTTTTATCCGGACGCCGGACGAGGAGGAGTTTATATGCAGACAGGCGAAGTGATAAGAAAATACCGAAAACAAAGGAACCTGACGCAGGAAGAGATGGCGCAGCGTCTGGGCGTGACGGCTCCGGCGGTCAATAAATGGGAGAATGGGAATTCGCTGCCGGACATCACCCTGCTGGCGCCCATCGCCAGGCTTCTTCGCGTGTCACTGGACGAGCTGCTCTCCTACCGGGAGGAGCTGACAGAAAAGGAGCGGCAGGATTTGATCCGGGAGCTGGGAGACCGCATGAAGGCAGAGGGCTATCCGAAGGCCTTTGGCTGGGCGGAGGAGATCCTGCGGCAGTATCCAGGGGACGAAGAGCTTCTGCTTTACATGGGCGTGATGCTGAACGCCTATCGGATTACGGAGAAGCCGGAAAATCCCCAGCAGTACGACGAGGCTGTCTGCGGGTTCCTTTCGCGGGCGCTGGAAAGCCCCCGGGAGGAAATCCGGCTGCAGGCGTCCACGTCGCTGTTTCAGCTGCATTTCCAAAAAGGGCAGTATGAGCAGGCGGAGAAGTATCTGGATTACCTTTCCGTCCAGAATCCGGAACGGAAGCGGCTGCAAGCGTCCATCTGCGAGAAGACCGGCCGGACGGAGGAGGCCTGGAGGCTTTATGAGGAGCTTCTCTATTCCTATTATACGATGGTGAGCCTCGTCCTCCACAATCTCTTTAACCTGGCGCAGTCGGAACATGACAGACCGAAGCTTCACTATCTGCAGGAGAAGCAGGCGGACACCGCCCGGCTTTTCGACATGGGAGAGTACAGCGTCAAGGCGCCGGCCCTGGAGCTGGCCATGCTGGAACAGGACGCGGATGCCTGCCTGGACATTCTGGAGCAGCTTGTAGAAAACGTGGACAGCATGGACGGCAGCTTCCGGAGCTCCCCGCTTTACGCCCATATGAAATTCAAGGAGGTGCCCGGCAAAGAAAAGCTGGATTTCCGGGAGCTGCTGAAAAAGAGCCTGCGGGAGGATGCTTCCCTGGATTTCCTGAAAGATACGCAGCGCTGGAAGAAACTGATAGAGGGTTGACAAACCGGGCGTGCTCTGCTACAATACCTCTCGTAACAGAAATGTAACATTTGTAATAATATATTTAAGAAGTTTTAATATGTGAAACAAAAATGTTACATCAGACACAAAATGGGAGGTTGTTATGAGCTTTATCAGCAGGAAGATACTTCCGCTTGGCGCTCTTGCGGGCCTCTGGGTCATGGGTTCCGGTTTTGCGGGCCTGGACGTGGAGATGGCGGCTGGTATCGAGTCCGTGATGGACGATCTGACAAGCGAGGATTTTGAGGAAATACAGGCACAGAATGAATGGAATGACAAGGTACTCGCCAATGTGGATGACTATGTGACGGTCCGCTCAGAGCCTAATTCGGAATCAGAAGCGGTCGGACGCATGTTCAAGGGCAATGGCGGCGATATTGTGGAGCAGGCGGAAGGCTGGACCAAGGTGAGCTCCGGCAATGTGGAAGGCTATGTGAGCAACGAGTATCTGCTTTTTGGCGAGGAGGCCTACAACCAGGCCCAGGAGGAAGCGGAGCTTGTGGCTACTTCCCTGACAGGGGGACTGCGTATCCGTGAGGAGGCCAGCACAGAAGCGAGGATTCTGAAGAATGTGGAGGAAGGCGCGAAGCTGGATGTGGCAGATGAGAGTACCGCAGATTCTGAGTGGGTTCAGGTGGAATACGCCGAGGATAAGACAGGCTTTGTCTCCGCAGAGTATGTGGACGTACAGTATGAGCTCGGCGAGGCCATGACGATGGAAGAGATCGAGAAGAAGGAAGCGGAGGAGAAGCGGGAAGCGCTGAAGCAGCAGCTGGAGGCCTTCAAGGCAAACGGCGACGAGGTGACGCTTCTGGCGGCCCTGATTCAGGCTGAGGGAGGCAACCAGCCCTATGAGGGCCAGGTAGCCATCGGCGCGGTAGTCATGAACCGGGTAAGGAGCGGGCGTTACGGCAGCACGATTGCCGACGTCATCTATGCACCTGGCCAGTTCGGCGTGGTGAGCAATGGAACGATTCTCCGCTATACAGGAGGCCCGAAGGCCAGCTGTGTGCAGGCGGCCCAGGAAGCGATTAACGGCTATACGAATATCGGCGGCTTCACTCACTTCAAGAACGCCCGGTCATCCGTAAGCTCGGATCACATCGTGATTGGAAACCATGTATTTTATTAAGCGTGAAGCGCTGGGACACTGGCGCTGAGATTCAAAAAAATAAAACAAGCCTGCCGGGAAACAGGCAGGACGGTTAGAAAGACGGCGCGGGATGCTGAATGCTCCCGCGCCTGTCTGTTTTATGGACGATTTGCAATGAAAATAATCTTGTCAGTTATGTATCCAGACGCGCCGTTTTCCGGTCTAATAGATGAATGTACATTCTGCTGATACAACTGATACAAAGGAGATTTGGCATGGAACATGACAAGACGGCAGGGCTTATCCTGCGGGCCAGGAATGGAGACGCGGACGCGTTTGTGGAGCTGATGGAGCAGAACAAGCAGTCCATGTACAAGACTGCCAAAGCCTGGCTTTCGCAGGAGGAGGATGTGGCGGACGCCATATCGGAGACGATCCTGGACTGCTTTGAGCATCTGGATACGCTGAGGGAGCCGCAGTATTTTAAGACCTGGCTGGTACGGATCCTGATCAATAACTGCAGCAATATCCGAAGACAGAACCAGAAAAGCGGACCGGCGGCGGATCCGGGAATCTGGGACAGAAATGACGCGGCCAGGGTGGGAAACAGCGCGCCGGAGGATAACCGGGCGTTTCTGGAATACCTGGAGCCTTTGAATGAGGAAGACAGAAGGCTGATGATACTTTTCTATGTATGGGGCTTTCGCACCAGGGAGATCGCAAAGCTGCTCCACCTTCAGGAGACGACGGTGAAAGCCAGGCTCCAGCGGGGCAGGGAAAAGATTAAGAAGAGCTTTTTCCCGCTGGTGGTGTAGAGAGGAGGAAGACGGATGAGCAGAAGTAAAGACAGAAATGCAGAAAATATTCTGAAGCAGGAGCTGGTAATTCCACCGAAGACGCAGCAGAAAATAGAAGCGGCCTATGATATTGTGCGGGCCAGAGCCAATGAGAGGCAGAAGACAGGGGAAAGGAGCGGGAAAATGGCAGGGGGAACGGAAGACTGCCGGGGCCGCCGGCGTGTGCTGAAGCCTTCCGCGGCAGCGGTACTGGCAGCGGCCATGATTCTGCTCTGCGGCCTGGGCGTCGCGGCGGCAGTGGGCCATTTTACAAAGCAGGTGGAGGAAGCGGACGGCGCAGTCCGCTACGCCTTTGAGGTTAATTATGAATTAAAGCCGGTGGAGGTGGCGGCGGTTCCGGAGTACCTGCCGGAGGATATGACGGTGGCGGACGGAGACAAATATGGTTCCGGGAAGGAGGATGGACGGGATATTTCTATCTGGGCCATGAATATGGCGGATATCGACTATTTCTGCCAGACGATGGATTTTTCCGGAGTGGAGAAGGTGGAGAAGACCGCGATTCAGGGTATGGAGGCCCATCTGATTACCTATCAGGACGCGGAAAAGAACAGGAGCCCAAAGGAGATTTACCTGTTTAATCCGGAAGACGGCTACGTGCTCTGGGTGTGGGGCGACTACGCGGTTTCCATGGATGAGCTCGTGAAGGTGGCCGGGAGCCTGACGATCACGGTGACGGAAAGTCCGGATCTGGCCTACAGGACAGAGGAGGAGAAGGCAGAGGAGGCGCGGCTTGAACAGGAGGCGCAGGAGGCCTGGGAGGCTGCGGTAAGCTATGGCGTGGCTTTGGAAGATATCACGGCTGTGGGAGAGGCTCTGGAGGGGGCAGATTTCATAGGCGCCAGCTATACGGTGGAAGAAGCGGCCTTTTATGACAGCCTCTATGAGGTGCCCGGATATAATCCGCAGGGAGTCTGCGATCGGGAAGAGCTGGAAACCTGGCTGAACGAGGACGGCACCCACAAGCCCTATCTGCGCTATACGCTGCACGAGGACGGGCAGATCCTGGAGGAAAAAGAGACGGGAGTGAAATTCCTGGCCGTGACGGTGACGGTGCGCCAGGAGAAGGCTTATGATTCGGAATGGGACAACGGAACGCCCTTTGACGCCGTTCTGGTCCGCCTGGAGGAGAACGGGGAAGGGCGTCTGGTGCAGGCTCCGGAGCGCTATGCGCCGGTTCCCAGCGAAGACTATGACCTTCAGATGGAAGGCAGATGCTTTTACCTGAACCAGACAGCGGATGCCATGAACGATCCCCAGTATTTCTGGCGTCAGATGGAAGAGGGGGACAGCCAGACCTATACTATGGTCTTCGCGGTGGACGCGGATCTGGCGGAAAATCAGGAGGCATATCAGAACCTGGCGCTGTGGTTCGACGGGACCGGAAGCGATCCGGAACATCCCCGGTACAGCGCGCTGTGGTAGTCAGCAGCAGCTGCCATTCACAGCGCCCCACACATCTGCTGCCCTGTCTGAATCGGCTGTGAATGGCAACCTGTAGTGCAAAATTAAGAAATTCTTTCGTGTGCAAAGGAAAAGCCCTGTGATAAAATAAAGATCAGAATATGCGGGGGCGGATTCCGGAGAAAGGCCCCGGTTTCCGCCCCCGGCGCTTACGGAGGATAACACGATGAATTTCAGACTTGAGACGCCGGAGGCGGTGGTAAGGGCAAGGGAAGCCCAGAAGGGAATGAACTGGTTCCTGGAGATCCTTGTGTTCGGACTGATTTTTTTTGCCGTATCGATCGTGGAGAGCATCCTGAT
>CALWBB010000044.1 GCA_944375885.1 uncultured Merdimonas sp. | reverse complement strand
GCGGCAGCAGATTTTACAGGACAGGAGCGTATATGGGTAAAGGATCCGGTACGCTCCTGTTTTTTGTTGCTGTAATAGTAACTTTTTATTCACAATTCTGAAATTCTTTACATCTTCTTAACGGCTTTCATTTCTCTTTTACAATCCTTACAAACACTTTTCAATAATTTACAAAAGCATGATAGATAGAGGAATCTCTGTGGTGCTATATTGGAACACGGCGAGCACAGCACTATTGAAAGGAGGAGTCGAAAAGAGAATGAGAAAAGAAGTAAAAGCCAGTAGCATCTGGAAAGGGATCGGATGCGCGGCGCTTTTATTCATATCCCTTTTCCCTATTTACTGGTTGATAGCTATGGCGATTCGTCCGACAAGCGAGATGGAAGGTTCCATTTCCCTGATTCCCCAGTCACTGACATTTGAGTATTTTGTTGACCTGTTTCAGAGTGAAGGATTCGGGCAGGCAATTCTCAACAGCGTACAGACGACCTTTGGTTCGCTGATCGTTTCACTGCTTGTGGGAATCTGCGCGGCCTACGTAATCGCGCGCAGACGGTTTCATTTCGGACTGAAGCAGCCCATGACCTATTGGGTTCTGCTGATTCGTGTACTTCCGCCGGTAGCATTTGTAATTCCGCTGTATATCATGTTCAATCAGGCGGGTCTGATTAACACGAAGATTCCGGTTCTTCTGGCATGCGTACTGATCAACGTACCGCTTATCATCTGGTTCCTGCTCAGCTTTTTTCAGGAGCTTCCGGATGAAGTGGAGGAGAGCGCGAAGGTGGATGGCGCCACAGAATGGCAGCTGTTTGGAAAGATTGTCCTTCCGCTGGTAGCCCCCGGCATTGCCGCTGTGGCTATGCTTTCCTTTATGTATGCATGGAATGAATATACTTATACGGTTATCTTTACGAGAAGTTCCATGAATAACACCGTGCCTCTGGCTCTGGCCCTGCTGAATACAGAGGACAGCCTGACTAACTTCGGGCTGGTAGCCGCAGGAGGCGTCATTTCTGTGATTCCGATTACATTGTTCGTAATCTTCGCGCAGAATTATCTGATTTCCGGTCTTTCCAGCGGAGCAGTGAAGGGCTGACGAAGGCAAAAAAATGTTTGAAATGATTGAAATGGATTAAAAACTGATTTTCAGGAGGATGCTATGAAAAGAAAATTACTGACCCTGGTACTTGCAGGCGCAATGGTCTGCTCACTGGCCGCATGCGGCGGCAATAACAATTCCGAAAGCTCTGAGGCGTCTGCGGACGGCAGGACGCAGATGTCCATCGCTCTCCGGGGCGGCGTATACGCGGATGTGCTGAAGGAGTGCCTGCCGGCATTTGAGGAGGAGCACAACGTAACCATCGATGTACAGGAGCTTTCCGAGGAGGATCTGCACACTTCCGTGGCTCTGAACGCGACCAGCGCGGAGGGCGCTTACGACCTGTGCATGGTAGATGGTTCCTGGATGGCAGAGTTCACAGACGCTGGCGTGCTGGCGAACCTGACCGAGCTTGGCTATGAGCTGGACGAGGATATCATCGAGGCGACGACCTCTATCTGTTATGTAGACGACAACGTATATCTGGCTCCGTATTATGGAAATGTGACGGTGCTGATGCTCAATAAGGCGATCGTGGAAGAGGCCGGATATACGGCCGACACCGTAGATTCCCTGGAGGCAGTTCTCGATATCTGCCAGCAGGCTCAGGCAAACGGAAAGAAGGGATTCATTTACCGTGGAGACAACCAGAACAACCTGGTCGTAGATTTCCTTCCGATTCTGCTTTCCTACGGCGGCTGGGTGGTAGACGAGAATAATCAGCCGACTGTAAACAGCGAAGAGTTTGTAAATGCCATGAACTACTATATGGAGCTGATTGCCACGGGTGAGGCGCAGGTAAAGGATGATCTGGTAGCCTCTGTGGATTCCGGAGCTGCCGCAATGGGTATCGCATGGCCGGGCTGGTATACGCCGACTGCAGATACCCCTGCTGATTACATCGCTCTGAACGGAAAAGCCACCCCGGACGCAGAGGCGAACAATGCAAACGTATACGGCATCTGGTGCCTGGGCATTCCGTCCAACAGCCAGAATAAAGAGCTGGCTGCAGAGCTTCTGGCTTACCTGATGGATCCGGAGGTACAGTACGGTACCGTGGCGTCCGGCGGAGTTCCCTGCCGCTACTCCAGCCTTCAGGATGAGGAAGTGCTGGCACAGTATCCGCAGTATGAGGTAGTATGCCAGGCTCTTGAGAGCGGCGTATACCGCCCGGTTATCGCGGAGTGGACCGAGTTCTACACCACTCTCGGATCTGAGATGGACAATATCATCAACGGAGCAAAGACCGTGGAGGAAGGCCTGAACGACGCGCAGGCGGCCCTTGAAGAACTGATGGCAGGGTGAAAAGCATGAATAAGAAAAGAAAAGTCTCGGGAGCTGAGCTGCAGACAAAGCGCTTCAGCATGGCCATGATTACTCCGACGATTATCGTCCTGGCAGTCATGACCGCCTATCCGCTGATCTTTACTCTTGTCTACAGCTTCACGGATTATAACCTTCTGAGCGCTTTAAACAGCGCTCCGGAGGTAACCGGATTTAAAAATTACATAGATTTGCTGAGCGATTCCTATTTTCAGCAGTCCGTATGGAACACGGTCAAGTTTACCCTTTTGACAGTCATACTGGAGATGCTGGTGGGCTTTGGGCTGGCTCTTTTTGTAAACAGCCTGAAAAAGGGACAGAAGGTTATGAGAACGCTGCTTCTTCTGCCTTATCTGCTTCCTACAGTTACCGTGGCGCTGATCTGGAGAATGATGCTCTCCCCAAACTACGGAATTGTGAACCAGGTGCTGGAGGCGCTGCACCTTCCGGTTTACAACTGGTTTTCCGACATTCACACGGCCTTCGGCATGCTGGTGCTGATCGATGTCTGGCAGTGTGCGCCCTTCGTGTTCCTTCTGCTGTACGCGGCGCTTCAGTCGGTGCCCCAGGGACAATATGAGGCGGCCCGCATGGACGGGGCAGGTCCCTTAAAGATTCTGTTTTATGTGACCATTCCCAATATCAAGAGCAGCCTTGCGCTCTGTGCTTTGCTGAGAACCATCGACAGCTTCCGTCTCTTCGATAAGGTAAACCTTCTGACAGGAGGCGGTCCTGCCAACAGCACGGCGACGATTACCCAGTATCTGTACAACTACGGCATCAAGACCTTTGATTTTGGCCTGGGAAGCGCCGGAGCCATCGTTATGACGGTTATCGTGCTCGTTCTGTCGAGCTTTTACATCAAACGTGCCATAAAATAAAAGGCGGTGAAAGCAATGAAACTGACCTTTGTAAATACCGGCTACGGGGAGGCGGTTCTGCTGGAACTGCAGGACGCTTCCCGCCCGGGCGGCGTCTTTACCGCGCTTATCGACGGCGGCGGAGCCGATCCGCAGGAATTTGAGGAACGTTCCTCGGGACGCATTCCAGTATGGGAATATCTGAAAAAGCGGGGGCTGAGCCGGCTGTCCGTAGCGCTCTGTACGCATATCCACGAAGACCACATCAGCGGCCTGCGCAAGGCTGCGGATGGAGTGGAAATAGAGGAATTCTGGCAGACGCTTCCGGAAGAGTTTTACAAAAAGATGCGTCCCCTTGAACTGGCGGAGGCGGAAAATCTTTCCCAGAGCAAGTTTCTGCAGGCTCTGAACGACTACCGGGAGCTGTGCGGACTGGTAAAGGAACGGGGCGGACGGATTCGGACGCTTCACCGCGGCCAGTCCGTCTTCCTGGGAGAGGATGCAGAGCTGGAGGTTCTGGCTCCGTCTCCGAAAGCCTGTCAGCAGCTGGAAATGCTCCTGGAGGAGCTGTACCGGGAAGAGGATTCTGCGGAATTTCATAAAAAACTGTCCGTCCTGGATGGACGGATGAATAATTACAGCCTGATTCTGCGGGTTCGGTGCGGGGCTCAGTATGTTCTGCTGCCGGGCGATACGAACCGGGACGGCTATGGAGAGATTCCGGCGGAAAAGCTGAAAGCCCATTTGTTCAAGATCGGGCATCACGGCCAGAAGGACGGCGTAAGCGAGACGCTTCTGCGTATGGTGGATCCGGAAGCGGCAGTCTGCTGCGCGTCCAGCGACCGGCGCTATGACAGCGCCCACCCGGATGTGATAAGGATGCTCTCGCAGGCGGGAATCCACCCGTATTTTTCGGATTGTCCAAAAGCAGAGGGAATCGATCTTCCCCCGCATCAGGCGCTGGAATTTGAACTGGAAGAGGGCAGGGCTGTAACGGGCCGGTATCTGCGGGCTGTGGAATAACCGGCAGCCTGCACGGGAAGTAGAAAAGGAGGATTATCACTGTGGCAGAAGTGATTCTAAATCATATAAAAAAGGTTTACCCCAACATTGATCAGAAAAAGGGGAAGAAGAAAAAAGAGGAGGCAGAGAAAAAGAGCAATTTGAAGGTGACAGAGGAAGGGGTGCTGGCGGTACAGGACTTTAATCTGCATATTCAGGACAAGGAATTTATCGTACTGGTAGGACCCTCCGGATGCGGGAAGTCCACCACCCTGCGTATGGTGGCAGGTCTGGAGGATATCAGCGGAGGAGAGCTGTATATCGGCGGCCAGCAGGTCAATGACGTGCCCTCCAAGGATCGCGATATCGCGATGGTATTCCAGAGCTACGCCCTGTATCCCCATATGACGATTTACGATAATATGGCTTTTCCCCTGAAGCTTCGCAAGCTGCCCAAGGACGAGATCGACCAGCGTGTACGCCAGGCGGCGGAAATTCTGGGAATCACCCAGTATCTGGACCGGAAGCCCAAACAGCTGTCCGGAGGCCAGAGACAGCGTGTGGCCATCGGCCGCGCCATCGTGCGTGAGCCGAAGGTGCTTCTGATGGATGAGCCCCTGTCCAACCTGGACGCCAAGCTGCGCAACCAGATGCGCGCGGAGATCATCAAGCTCCGCCAGAGAATCAATACCACATTCATCTATGTCACCCACGACCAGACCGAGGCCATGACCCTGGGCGATCGGATCGTCATCATGAAGGACGGCGTCGTTCAGCAGATTGGAACGCCCCAGGAGGTCTTCCATCATCCGGCAAATCTTTTCGTGGCAGGCTTCATCGGCGTGCCGCAGATGAATTTCTATAATGCGGAGCTGGTAAAGGACAGCGACGGAAAATATGCGGTAAATCTGGAGAATGTCCATGTGGTTCTTTCGGAGGATAAGCAGAAGAACCTGGCGGACAATCAGGTTCAGCCAGGCCCGGTTACCCTGGGCGTAAGGCCGGAGCATCTCCATCTGGCAGAGGCGGGAGAGCAGAAAATCACCGGTACGGTAGAGGTAAGCGAGATGATGGGAAGCGCTGTTCATCTGCACGTATCCGCCTGCGGCACCGATACCATCATGATTGTGCAGACCATGGATATCGGCGAGAACACGGCCTTCCCCATCGGCAGCAGCTTAAGTTTTTCCTTTGGCGGACATACGGCTCATGTGTTCGACCGCGAGACGGGAGAGAACCTGGAGCTGCCGAAGACGGTATAGGAAGCATTTTTATCATGAAAACGGAATCCTGCTGCAGAGCAGGATTCTTTTGCAAAAAGGAGAACAGCGGTTATGGAAAAGAAATACGATGTGATGGTGATTGGACCGGTTTCCATTGATTACAATATTGATTATCAGGGAAATGAACGAAAGGAGCTGGGCGGAGCTGTGGTAGCTTCCGGCTTTGCGGCGGCGGGCAGCGGAGCCCGCACGGCGATCTTCTGTAAGCTGAATGAAAAGGACGCGGATGTAGAGGAGCGTTTCCGCGGCGCCCATGCGGATCTCTACTGGAAGCATTCCTCCGCCACCTGCTCTATCCGCAATCAGTATTTTACCGCGGATAAGGAGAAGCGCCAGTGTACCTCCCTGGGAGTCTGCGATCCCTTCCGTTTTGAGGAACTGCCCCAGGCAGAGACAGCGGTATATCATTTCGCGGGGCTGGTGTACGGGGATTTCGACGGAACTCTGTTTGAGGAGGCGTCCAGACATGGCAAGGTCGCCCTGGATGTACAGTGCATGCTGCGCCATGTGGAAGAAGATCGTTCCATGAGGTTCCATGACTGGGAAGAGAAGGAAAAATATCTGCCGCTTATGGATTATTTCAAGACAGACGCGGCGGAGGCTGAGATCCTGACCGGCCTTACAGACCGGGCGGAGGCGGCCAGGCAGATTCATGCCTGGGGCGCGAAAGAAATCGTGATCACGCACAATACCGAGGTGCTGGCCTATGACGGCGCCAGGATCCGCACCTGTCCGATCAAGGCCCGGAACCTGTCCGGACGCACCGGCCGGGGCGATACCACCTTTGCCGGATATATCGCGGCCAGGCAGGAGGGCAGGAGCGTAGAAGAGGCTCTTTTGTACTGCACGGCTCTGGTCTCCCTGAAAATGGAGACGCCGGGCCCATTCCGGGGCGTCAGACAGGATGTCCTGGACTATATCAGAGAATTTTACAGCTAAGAAGGTTCCGGCCGGGAAAGCGCAATCTTTTCCGGCGTGATCGGCAGCTCCCGGTGCCATACGCCGGTGGCCCGGTAGATGGCGTGGGTCAGGGCAGGCGCCGGAGTGTTGATGACGATCTCGCCGATGGACTTGGCGCCAAAGGGCCCCGTGGGCTCAAAGCTGTGTTCAAACTCCACATGGAGCCGTCCCATATCCAGGCGGGTGGGTAGCTTGTACTGCATAAAGGATGAGCCGATGGGACGGCCATTGTGATCGTAGCGCACCTCTTCCATGAGCGTGTGCCCGATTCCCTGGACGATGCCGCCCTCGGTCTGAATCCGGGCCAGGGCGGGATTGATGGGAAGGCCGCAGTCCACCACAGCCATGTAGTCCAGGACGGTGACCAGGCCGGTCTCTTTGTCCAGCTCGATTTCCACCATGCCGACCATGAAAGGCGGCGGGGAAATGGGGGAGGAATGGCTTACGGTAGCCTCGGCGGCCTGGGTGCTGGCTACCTGGGTCTTATATCCGATCTGCTCCAGGCTGACAGTTTCTCCAGTGTCGGGGCGGCGCACCTGCTTGCCTTCAAAGACGACCTCCGTGGGCTCACAGCCCAGCATGCCTGCGGCAATGGCGCAGATTTGAGCCTTCAGATCTGCGCAGGCCCGCTCCACGGCCTTTCCGGTAATGTAGGTGGTGGAGGAGGCGTAGGAGCCGGAATCGTAGGGAGAGGCGTCGGTGTCCGCGCCGAAGACGGCCACATCCTCCACGCTGCAGTCCATGCACTCGGCGGCCATCTGGGCCAGGATGGTGTCGCAGCCGGTGCCCATGTCGGCCGCTCCGATGATCAGGTTGTAGGAGCCGTCCTCGGTGAGCTTGATGGTGGCGGAGCCCACGTCCACGTTGGAGATACACGATCCCTGCATGGCCATGGCTACGCCGGCGGCCCGCACTTTGCCGTTTCCCATATCCCGGACCGGGTATTTTTCCTCCCAGTGGAACATCTGGCGGCAGTGCTCCATACAGCGGTCCAGGGCGCAGGCGTTGGCAGGCTCGTTGTAGTAGGCGGGCATCTTCATGCCTTCCTTTACCATGTTTTTGTCCCGGATGGCGGTGGGATCCATGCCCAGCTGTTCTGCCAGCTCATTGACTGTGGTTTCCAGGGCGTAGATTCCCTGGGTGGCCCCGTAGCCCCGGTAGGCTCCGGCAGCCTGCAGGTTGGTGTAGACCACGTCGTAGCTGAAGCGGAAGGCCTCCAGATTCTCCGTATAGAGGGGAATGGATTTGTGGCCGGAAAGTCCCACGGTGGTAGGGCCGTGCTCTCCGTAAGCGCCGGAGTTGGAGAGGGTATAGAGATCGATGCCGCGGATGCGGCCGTCCCGATCCGCGCCCAAGCGGACATGGATCTCCATCTCGTGCCGGGGAGAACCGGCGATCTGGGATTCCTCCCGGGTATAGATAAGTTTGGCGGGCTTTCCCGTCTTCATGGTGACAAAAGCAGGGTAGACCTCGCAGACCGCCGTCTGCTTGGCTCCGAAACCGCCGCCGATACGCGGCTTTTCCACGCGAATCCGGCTTTTGGGGATGCCGAGAGCCTGGGAAAGGATCCGGCGGCAGTGGAACACGATCTGGGTAGAGGAGATCACATGCAGCCTGCCGTAGCGGTCCAGCTCCGTATAGGTGCGGAAGGTCTCCATCATGGCCTGGCTGAAGGCCTTGGTGTGGTAGGTACGATCCAGCACGATCTCGCAGTCCGCAAGGACGGCTTCCACGTCGCCGTCCGCGTTGACATCGCTGGCCACCAGGTTGCGACGGCTGTCGCCTCCCACGGGACAGGGCGGGTACCAGTCCTCCTCCGGGTGAACCAGGATGGGGTTATCCTTGGCAGAGCGGAAATCCAGCACAGGCTCCAGCACCTCGTAGGTGACTTTGATGAGCTTCATGGCCCGCAGGGCGGCCTTTTCCGTCTCAGCCGCGATGATGGCCACGGGGTCGCCCACGAAGCGCACATGGCGGTCCAGGATCAGGCGGTCATAGGGCGAAGGCTCCGGATAGGTCTGCCCCGCGATGGTAAAGCGGGTCTTCGGCACATCCTCCCAGGTATAGACAGCCTCTACGCCTGGAACCTTCAGGGCTGCCGCAGTCTTCACCTCCCGTACCAGGGCGTTGGCGTGGGGAGAGCGCAGAAGCTTGACCACCAGAGCAGGCCCCTGGGTGATATCGTCCATATAGACCGGCTTTCCCAGCAGAAGCTGCATGGCGTCCTTTTTGCGGACGGGTTTTCCTACCTCCCGGTATGTGTTATGCTCCATGGATGCCTCCTTTCTCCGGCGAAGCGTCTGCCTTTTTGCTGTCCAGGTAACGGCGTATTCCCCGCAGCTGCCCGTCGTAGCCGGAGCAGCGGCAGAGGTTGCCTGCCAGGAAGGCGCGGATCTCGTCATCGGTGGGATCCGGAATCTCCCGCAGCAGGGCGATGGTATTCATGACGAAGCCAGGATTGCAGAAGCCGCACTGGTCTGCCCCCTGATCCGCGATAAAGCCTGCGAAATCCGCAGCCTCCTCCTGGAGCCCTTCCAGGGTCATTATGCTGTGTCCCGCCGCCCGGGCGGCCAGCATGGAGCAGGAGAGTACAGGACGTCCGTCCATCAGCACGGTGCACAGGCCGCAGTTTGAGGTCTCGCAGCCCCTTTTCACGCTGAAGCAGCCGTGGCTTCTCAGAAAATCAATCAGCAGCAGGCCGGGCTCGATGTGATCGGCGACGGTCCTGCCGTTCAGTGTAAGCTTTAGTTCCATGTCTCTTTTCCTCCCAGTTCCAGAAGTCCGCGCTTGACCAGCACCCGGACGAGGTGGGTCCGGTAGGCCGCGCTGCCCCTCAGATTGCTTCCGACGGGGATCCGCTCTGCCGCCCAGGAAGCGAAGGCTTCGGCGTTTTCTTCTGTAATGCCACCGGCCAGCAGATTTGTCTCGTCCCGGAGCACCAGGGCCCGTCCGGGCCGGGCGCCGATCACGGTCCGGTATCCGTCTTCCATCCGCGACAGGGCGCAGGTAAGAACCGGAAAATCGGTGCGCTGGTTCCGCATGGCCTGGTAGACGAAGGCCCCGGGATTCTTCCGGATATGGATCCGCACCAGGATGTCATTGTCCTTTTTCAGGGAAGCGAATTCTTCCAGGGGAAGGAGCCCTCCCTTGTACAGCTCCACATAGGTATCCAGCGACAGCAGGAAAGTGAGTACGTCGGAGAAGCCAAAGCGCCCCCAGACGCTGCCGCCCACGGTGGCCATGTTCCGGAACTGCACGCCTACGATATCCTGTACCGCCCGGGCGGCCGCCCCCTTTGTCCAGGCGTTCAGGCCCGGGTGCTGCTCCAGCTGGCGCAGCGCCGCCATGGCTCCGATGGAAAATTCGTCTTCTGTCTCTTCTATGGTGTCAAGGCCCAGGCGGCACAGGTCGATGGCGGTGCCGACGGTATTGCGGGCCATTTTCATCCAGAGCATGCCGCCGATGATGCGGCCGCTCCGCTTCTGGTTCAGCTGATAAGCTTCCTCCAGGCTCTCCGCCTGGACGTAATTTTGAATATTCATCATAATTTCGGATTTCCTTTATGCCGCAGGCTGTACCGCGCCTGCGCAGAGGACGGCGTAGACTGCAGCTCCTTTGTTTTGGGATATCTTAATCATAACAGCAGGTCTTGATTTTGGAAAGGGAAATTGTTATAATCCCGTTATAGTTTTAAAACAACAACGATAAGGAGAAAAAAGTAAGAATGAAAAAGAAGATATTGTCCCTGTTTCTTGCCGCTTCCATGGCGCTGTCCCTTGCGGCCTGCGGTTCTCCGGCAGATTCCGCGGAGGCGGACGCGGCGGTGGAAGACGCCGCCACGGAAGAAAGCGCCGGAGAAGGCGTTGAAGAAACTGCCGAGGCTGCGGAAGAAAGCACGGAAGAAAGCGCAGAAGACACCGCCATGGAGACGGTTTATCCTGTCACGCTGACCGATCAGGCGGGCCGGGAGGTGACGATTGAGGAGGAGCCCCAGAAGCTGGTCAGCGGCTACTATATTTCCACCAGCCTGCTGATTGCCCTGGGACTGGAGGATAAGCTGGCAGGGATCGAGGCCAAAGCGGATACGCGGCCCATCTACGCCCTCAGCGCGCCGGAGCTTCTGGAGCTTCCAAGCGTAGGTAGCGCCAAGGAATTCGATTTGGAGGGCTGCGCGGCCCTGGAGCCGGATCTGGTGATCCTGCCGCTGAAGCTTCAGGCTTCTGCCGATACCCTAGAGGAGCTGGGGATCGACGCCCTCGTGGTAAATCCGGAAAACCAGGAGCTTTTGGGTGAAGCGGCAGAGCTGATTGGAACTGCCACGAATACAGCCGCCAGAGCCAAAGAGCTGCTTGCCTTTACGGAGGAGCAGGAGGAACGGCTGACAAAAGCTCTGGAGGGTGCAGAGACTCCGTCTGTCTATCTGGCGGGCAATTCGGATTTCCTGTCTACGGCAGGCAGCGCCATGTATCAGTCAGCCATGATTGAGATGGCGGGCGGCGCCAACGCGGCGGCAGAGATCACGGATATCTACTGGGCGGAGGTGAGCTATGAGCAGATCCTGGCCTGGAACCCGCAGTACATCGTGCTGGCGTCCGACGCGTCCTATACCGTGGAGGATGTGCTGGCGGATCCGAACCTGGAGGGCTGCGCCGCAGTGGAAAATGGAAATGTCATTCAGATTCCGGGGGACGCCGAAGCCTGGGACAGCCCGGTGCCCGGCGGGATCCTGGGAGCGGTATGGCTTTCCTCAGAGCTTCATCCGGAAGAGTGCCCCCAGGCAGACAGTGAGGCAGTGATTCATGAATTCTACGAAACATTTTACGGCTTTTCCTATGGGGAAAACTAAGATGCTCTGCGCAGCCGGGGCGGCCCTTCTGGCCGCCCTGGCCGCTTTCAGCTTATTTACGGGAAAATACCCCCTGACATTTGAGGGAATGCTTCGCGGAGACGCCATGCAGCTGCGGGTGTTCTGGACCCTGCGGGCGGGCCGGACAGCCGTGGGCGTCCTGGGAGGCTTCGCTCTGGGCGTGGCGGGCTATGTCTACCAGACGGTGTTCCGCAATCCCCTGGCCTCCCCGGATGTCATCGGCGTATCCTCGGGGGCCAGCGCGGGAGCCGCCGCAGGGATCCTTTTCCTGTCCGGGGCGGCAGCCGTGACGTTTTCTGCCTTTGCGGGAGCCCTGGCGGCGGTCTGCCTGGCTTTGGCCCTTTCTGCCCTCGACCGGACGGGGAGGGACAGCACCATCGTCCTGGCGGGCATCGCGGTTCACTCCCTGGCCCAGACGGTTCTCATGTGCCTGAAGCTTACGGCGGATCCGGAGCGGGAGCTGGCCTCTATCGAGTACTGGATTATGGGCAGCCTGAATGGGATCAGTGGGTATTCTATCGGCGGCAATCTCCTGCTCTGTCTCTTCTGCCTGGCCGCCCTCTTCCTGCTGCGCCGGCAGATCCTGCTGCTCTCGGCAGAGGAAGGGGAGGCCAGGATGCTGGGCGTTCCGGTGGGGAGGATGCGCCTTCTGGTTCTGCTGGCGGCGACCCTGGCGGTGGCCTGCGTCGTCAGTCTTTCGGGTCTTATCAGCTTCGTAGGACTTCTGGCGCCCCATGGGGCCCGGCTTTTGCTGAAGCGTGACAGCGCCGGGACCATGCTTCTGGGCGGACTTCTGGGCGGCATCCTTCTGACAGGAGCGGACATCCTGGCAAGAAGCGCGGCGGCCACAGAGCTTCCGGTGAGTATTTTCACCAGCCTTCTGGGAGCGCCGTTTTTGATTTATCTGATTATCCGGGGGAGGCAGAGAGCATGAGTTTTTTTACGGTATCGGGACTGACTGCCGGCTATGGCGGGGCGCCGGTGGTAAACGGCGTCTCCTTTGAAGTGGAGGCGGGGAGCCTTCTGGGCATCCTGGGCGCCAATGGAAGCGGGAAGACGACGCTTCTAAAGGCAGTCTGCGGGATTCTGCCCCATGAGGGAAGCTGTGCCCTGGAGACGGAAAATCTGGAAAAAGCAGTTCTGGAGGAGCTGCCGCCAAGGCGGCTTGCCAGGCTTTGCGGCTATATTCCCCAAAGAAGCGGCATTTCCATCGACATTTCCGTGCTGGAGGCGGTGCTGATGGGCTTTAATCCCAGATTAAAGCTTCTGGAATACCCTTCGAGGGAGATGAAGGAGCAGGCCAGGGAAGCCCTGCAGGCTGTGGGCCTGGGCGGCCGGGAGGAGGAAAATTACCAGCATCTGAGCGAGGGGCAGAAACAGCTCTGTATCCTGGCCCGCACCCTGGCGGCCGGCGGAAGGCTCCTTCTTCTTGACGAGCCGGAGAGCGCGCTGGATTTCCGCTACCGCTACCGGGTGCTGGAGCTTCTAAAGGGCTGGCTCAGAAACGGAGACCGGGCGGGCCTGGCGGCTCTTCACGATCCGGCCCTGGCCCTGAACTACTGCGACTGCCTGCTGCTTCTGGCGGGCGGAGAAGTCCGGTCCCTGCTGCGGCCGGGTTCGGATTCCCTGGGGAAGATGGAAGCGGGGCTTTCAGAGCTCTATGGGCCGGTCAGCCTGCGGCGCTGCCAGAACCGCAGCGGCAGGGAGCAGCTGGTGATGCTGAAGGAAGAAGAGGGAAGGCAGCTATGAAAGCAGTGACAAGAATCCTGTTTCTGGATGAAGCGGGAGATAAATTTTTCGGGGAGGGGCCCTGCCGCCTGCTGCGCGGGGTGGAAGAGACGGGCTCTCTGCGGGCGGCCTCCCTTTCCATGGGAATGGCCTACACGAAGGCGCTGAAAATCCTGAAAAACGCGGAGCGGGCCCTGGGTTTTCCGCTGACGGAGCGGACGGCGGGCGGGAAGGACGGCGGCGGAAGCAGGCTGACGCGGGAGGGAAAGGAGTGGCTGGAGCGCTATGAGAGATATCGGGACGCCTGTGTACAGGCCAGCGGGAGACTGTATCTGGAATTCTTTCCAGAACAGCGGCAGACGTCATCTAATCCTGACCGGCAGCCGGGGGAGCGGTAAGAGCACCCTGCTTGCCCGGCTGTTTCCGGACGCTCCGGGGCTTACCACCTGGGCGGAGCCGGGAAAGGCCGTGTACCTGCGGGAAAACGCCACAGGGGAGACGGCCCTGGCAGGCATCTTTGACCCGGACATTCCCGGGAGTGAGAACCGGATGCGTCCGAAAAAGGAAGCCTTCCGGGATCTGGGGACGGCGGCGCTTGCGCGCTGCGCCCGCGTGGAAAGTTCCTGGGTGTCCATCGACGAGATCGGATACCTGGAATGCGGCTGTCCGGAATACTGCAGGGCAGTCCTCGATTTAATGGAGAAAAAGCGGGTGGCGGTTGTGATCCGTAAGCAGGAGCTTCCATTTCTTACAGAGCTCTGCAGCCGCCCGGACGTCTTCTGCGTCGATCTGGATCAGCCCTTTGGACAGCTTGGCTGCGTGATTATGGCTTCGGGCCTGGGAAAACGCTTCGGCGGCGGCAAGCTGCTGGCGCAGCTGGAGGGGAAAAGCCTGCTGGAATGGACGCTGGACGCCACGGAAGACATTTTCAGGCGGCGGATCGTGGTGACGCGCCACAGGGAAGTCGAAGCGCTGTGCCGGAAAAGAGAAGTTCCGGCGCTGCTTCACAACCGGCCCTTTCGCAGCGATACGATCCGGCTGGGACTGGAGGCGTTGGAAAAGGGAGCAGAGCTTCTGGAGGCTTGCGTATTCTGCCCGGCCGACCAGCCGCTTCTCCGGAAGGAGACCCTTGCCTCCCTGGCCCTGTGCGCCGCCGGGACGAAAAAGGGCCAGGAGCAGCCCGGAATCTGGCGTCCTGCCTTTGGGGAAAAGGCAGGCTCTCCGGTGCTGTTCCCGCGCCGGTTTTTCGCGGAACTTCGGGCGCTTCCAAAAGGGCAGGGCGGCAGCTGTGTGATCCGAAGCCATCCGGAGGCAGTGCGCTTTTTGCAGGTGCGGGATCCCATGGAGCTGGCAGACGTGGATACGCCGGAGGATCTGGAGAGCATGAAAAGCTGGAAATCGGCCAGGCAGCAGAGGTAGAAAGCGGCAGGAACAGGCCACCGGCTCACACCCTTTTTTAATAGTAGATGAATAGGACTTAGGAAAGCCTTGCTTTCTGCCTTTTTTTCGGCTATACTGTCAGTTGGCCGCCGCTTCTGTGGGCGTTTCGCGCAGACAGCGTGTGAAGGGCGGCCTGTCAGTTATGGAATGAAATTCGAAAGAGAGGGAGTAAGAATGAGCAATTCTACCCAGACAAACGCAGAACTTATGAAGTATGAGGGCAAGCCCTCCTGGGGCGCTGCTTTCCCCCAGGCCATGCAGCATGTGTTGGCGATGCTGATCGGAAATATCACGCCGCCCATGCTGATTGCGGCCACCTGCGGCCTGAGCGCGTCAGACAAGATCCTGCTGACCCAGGCGGCTATGATTATCGGCGGCATTACGACCCTGCTGCAGCTGTTTCCGGTCTTTGGCTTCGGCATGAAGCTGCCGAACGTGATGGGAGTGGCCTTTGCCTACATGCCGATCCTGACCATCATCGGAGAGCAGTACGGCATCGCGGCGATTTTCGGCTCCCAGCTGGTGGCCGGCTTCGCTTCTATCTTTATCGGTATGTTTATATCAAAGATCCGGCGCTTTTTCCCGCCCATCGTCAGCGGAACGGTGGTTATGAGCATCGGTCTGTCCCTGTATAAGACGGCTATCAGCTACATAGGAGGCGGCACGGCGGCCCAGAACGCCGGAACTTTCGGCTCGGGCCGTTTCTGGCTTCTGGCGATCCTGACCCTGGTGGTGACGCTGGCCTGCAACTTTTTCGGCAAGGGCCTTCTGAAGGCTTCCGGTATGCTGATTGGCATTGCAGTGGGCTATGCAGCAGCGCTGTTTATGGGAGACGTGGTAAGCTTCGCGGATCTGAATTCCGCCGCCTGGTTTTCCCTGCCCCGACCCTTCCATTTCGGTCTGGAGTTCCATTTTGACGCGATCATTATGATGATTCTGATGTACATGGTTCAGGCGGTACAGACCATCGGCGATGTGTCCTCCACGACCATCGGCGGCTTCGGCCGGGAGTGTACGGATCAGGAGCTGGGCGGAGCCATCAAGGGCCAGGGTATCTGCGGCATGATCGGCGCCTGCATCGGCGGCCTTCCCACAGACCCCTACAGCCAGAACGTGGGACTTATCTGCACCACCAAGGTGGTGGCCAGACGGGTGTTTACCATGGTGGGCGTGATTATGCTGGCGGCGGGCATCTTCCCCAAGTTCAGCGGACTGATGGCGACGATTCCCCAGCCGGTGCTGGGCGGAGCTACCGTGACCGTTTTCGCGGCCATCACCATGTCCGGTATCCAGCTTTTAAATGAGCAGCCCATGAACTACCGGAACCGGATGATCGTGGGAATCGCCCTGGCTCTGGGCCTTGGCATCGACGCGGCCCCGGATATCCTGCAGTTCGTGCCCCAGCTGATGCGCAATATCTTCGGAAGCTCCCTGGTGGTGTCCTTCCTGGTGGTATTTATCCTGAATATCATCATTCCGAAGGATGACAGCCCCGCAGACTGATGAAATCCTCATAAGATTAAGAAAATGAAAACGCATCCTGCCCATGTGCGCCTGTCCTTACGGACGCGTGGGCGGGATGCGTGTTTTCTTTTACGCGCCTGGCGGCGCACGTTTCTCTTTTTATCTGGAGTCTATCTGGTTTCTACCTGGTTTCTGTCTGGCTGCCGAGGCCCTGGCCTTTCGTCCTGGGGACGGAAGGTGATCGTTCCGGTCTCGTCGTCCATGGCGTCCACGATAGCCAGGGACTCCAGGCGGTAGCCCAGGTTGCGGATGACGCGGCCGCCGATCTGGAAGCCCTTTTCAATGGCGATCCCTAAACCCTCCACGGTGGCCCCTGCGGCTTCCACGATGGAAATCAGCCCCTGCAGGGCGCAGCCGTTGGCCAGGAAATCGTCGATGATCAGCACGTGATCCTCCGGGCCCAGGAAGCGTCTGGACACCACGACCTGATTCTTATTTTTGTGGGTGAAGGATTCTACCTCCGCCACGTACATCTCACCGTCGATATTGATGGATTTGGATTTTTTGGCGAAGACCAGGGGGACGCCGAATTCGCTGGCGACTGGATAGGCGATGGCGATGCCGGAGGCCTCGATGGTCAGCACCTTGGTGATGGGGCAGTCCGCGAAGCGGCGGTGGAATTCCCGGCCGATCTCATTTAACAGGGAAATGTCCATCTGATGATTGAGAAAAGAGTCCACCTTCAGCACATTGCCCGGCTTGACGACGCCGTCCTTTACAATACGTTCTTCTAAGAAATTCATCGGTTGTACCTCCTAAAGATTGGGAACAGT
>CALWBB010000043.1 GCA_944375885.1 uncultured Merdimonas sp. | reverse complement strand
GCCGCCGCGTGGGCCAGCATCGGAAGAAGCAGGGACTGATAAGCCTCGTAGAGCGAGACAAAATACAGGCCCAGAAAAAAGGCGTAAGTTCCCTGCACTACATTTCCATGAAAGAGCGCGAAGATCAGGGCGCCCAGGAGGATCGCTGGGCGCAAATCCGCAAACCAGGTACGCAGGCGCCCGTAGATGAGCCCCCGCGTCAGAACCTCCTCCAGAACCGGAGCCGTCACCACGCTGGCAAGCGTCTGCGAGAGAAGGCTTCCGCCATAGATAGCTTCCGTCACCGATTCATAAGCCGGAAAAAGGCGCGGCAGGGGCGTAAGGCCGATAAGTCCGTTGAAGCCCCTGGCCAAAAGCAGGCCGCCCAAGGCTGCCGCCAGCAGATCAGCCAGGCCGAAGCTCTTCTTCCAGGCAGGCTTACGGCCTTCTGCTGTCTGCAGCTCTTCCGTCCATCTCTGTGTTCGGTATATCCACAGGAACACCGGAATCTGGAACCCATTCACCAGCGCCAGAAGCCACATGGAATTCTCCGGTTCTGCCAGTACCGGAAACGAAAGCTCCAGCACACCCGTCAGGCTTACCGATAAAAGAAGATATAAGAGGATCGGGAAGGCCAGCTCCCCTATCCTATTCCAGAATGTGTTTCCTCTCATGGCCATTCCCTTTTCTCTGCCTTCTTCCTGTTCCCGTTTTACTTTTCTTCTTCCTGCGCGCTGTCAGGAAGTGCCGCCACATAAGCCCCTGCGTTCTTCCCCGCGTCCTCTCCGATCAAGTTCAGGGCTTTCTGCGTGAAATGGATTCCGCCTTTGTCCTTCATATCGTCCCCCGTAAGCTTGGCGGGAAGCTCGGATGCCAGGATGATGTCCTCCGATTCTTCGCAGATCTCCCGCTGGGCTTCCATAATCTCCTGGTGCTTCGCAGGATCCGTCAGATCCGGCCCAAGCTCCACCAGGAAGCAGGCCTCCACGCCCTGCTCTTCCATATAGGAAACCAGCTGGCGCAGCATCATCTTATACTCCTCTTTTGTAGTCTCAAGGTTTGCGTCGGCCTCCCCCTGGAACCAGAGCATATAGATGTGGCGGATTTCCACCCGTTCTTTTTTCAGGCATTCTCTCGCTTCCGCAAGGCGGGCTGCCGCTTCCTCCTTGCGGCCCCGGTTCAGCCAGCCGTCCAAAGAAGAGCTTCCCACAGAGGCTGAAATCCCCACCACCGGCGTCCCGGTTTCTTCATAATAAGCATTTACAAAGGCCGTCACCATGCTCCCATTCCGTTCCACAAGCTCCGTGTCATCCAGCGCTCCCCGGTTCTCGTTTTCGCCGAAGGGTTCCTCCAGCACATGGAGACGCTCCGGATCTGTCACAGCCCGGAACTCATAGCCCGCCCCTTCCGTAAGCTCCGGCGCCAGGGAGGCATCCCCGCCAGCCCCGCTTACATTGCTCTGGCCCATGAACAGGATGACGTCCATCGTCCGCCAGGGCCGCTGCAGCCAGCTTAACAGCGCGATCAAAAGGCAGCAGAGGGCGCTCCCGATGATAATTACTTTTTTATTCTGAGGTTTTGTCTTCATCTTCTTTGTACGCTCCCATACTCTGTTTCTGTTGGTATGTTACCATGAAAACGCGCCGTTTTCAATCTGCTTATTTTCTTAAACAATCCTTTCGTATGGGAGCATACTGAATTTTCAGCTCACGCTGCAGGCAGACTGTCCCGCTTACCAGATGTCTCCTTCTATGCTTAAAGTATCATAGATCTTGCATGCCAGCTTCGCTGTCTTTTTGGCAGCGGCTTTGCAGCCGGGGATGCCCGCTGTGATATAGGCGGCTTTTTCTGCCTCTGCGGCGGCTTCGTCAATCGGCGCGTATCCGAGTACGGCAACCACGGCGGCCGGTATCACCACATTCAGGATCATGTTTCCGGAAAGCACCAGCTCCGAAGTGATGGGAGCGGCTATGGCCACCGCCCACGCAAGCTCCGGCGCTTCGCCAAGGCATACTTTTGGGATCACCTGGTCTGTAAAATGCTCCAGAACCACATGTTTCTCCCCTTCTGTGACTTCCACTGTAATCAGCGGATCAAAGGCAAGGTATTTCTGTACCAGTTTGGCGCTCCGCCTGGCCGCGTTCTCAATTTTCAGATACTTTACGGTCACATCGCGGCCTGCAAGCTTCTTCCAATATCTTGCGCCGTACCTTTCCGCATCGGACACGCGCTCGTCATCCAATTCCTTTACAATCTGGCCCAGCGTTTTTCCCTGTCCCAGGCCTTCGTAGGTGCGGGCTGCCTTCTGGTAAATCAGGCGGGTCACATAGGGAAGCGTGGCGTCCGTTAACAGCCGGGTCACAGGGCCGTTGTGAAGTTCGGCGGCCTTTTTGGCTACTGCGTAGATGCTGAAGGCTGCCGGATAGGGGCTTACCACGTCTGTACTTCTGTCATTTACGATCGCGCGCCCGATCTCGTCTGGATCCATCCCTGCCTGCAGCGCTTTTACCGCGCACACAGTATAGCCGGTCATATGTCCCAGGGGCGGATTGTGGGCGCCGCCGGAGCCTCCGCAGATCCGTTCCTGGAAGCAGGCGAAGATCTCCGCGAAAGCCATCATTCCGATCACGGAAGGCGCGCCGATATCTTTGAGGATCAGGCCCGCGTCCCCTACTACATGCGCCGTATCGTATTCCTCTCCTGTGATTCTCATATGGAGCTTGGGCGGAAGCCCTGCCGTCTCTGCCGCCGCCTTGCCCACCAGATAGACGGAGCTGGTGCGCCCGTATGTCCCGCATTCTTCCGGTACTTCCGCGTCCGGATGGATGATCTCCAGGATGGCCGCCGAGCCAAGGATCGCCGCCTGGAAAGCGTTTCCGCCTATGCCGATTCCGTGCATGGCGTCCAGCATGGCTTTGGTGCCTATCTCGGCTCCCCGCTTCGCCAGGGCCGGCCACACGTAATCCTCTCCCAGGGCGCTGTGCCCGTAAATGGCTCCCCCTACAAAGGGAGGGATATTCTTTCCGTCCACGGGGGACAGCTCCCCATTCCGGATCGCTTCATAGATGGCCAGGACAGCCGGGAAAGCCGATACCTTGCTGTTCATCTTCGTGGTCGGGATCGCGGCCACGCCGCTGCGATCGACGCCTGCCAGCATTCTCGCCGTGGCTCCCAGCTTCCTGTTGCCTGCAGGCACGCCTACCTGGGCGGCCGAACCTGCCAGGTACATCATACCCGCCACAATCAGGGCCGCGTTCGCTCCGTCTGCCCCGGCTGCCTTCGCCGCTTCGATCGCCTTTTTCATAATCTCATCCACCGGCAGCTTTCTGGCATTTGAAAATTTCACTTCCAGGCTCTGCCCCTTCTGCAGCTCCTCCACGATTACGTCTGCCACAGAAAACAGGGCCATATTTACCATCCCATGGCCGCCTGCCAACGCCTCAATTCGGTCGCAGGTCAGATTTACCTCATCATTTAACGCAGCTGCCTGCACTGCGGACAGTACGGAACTAAAGTCTTTTTTTTCCATATGAATTCCTTTCTCTATTATTATAGAAGCAATTTATATCACGGGACCGAGGCAGTAGATGTCCATGGTGCTGGTATAGTGGATCGCCTCGTTTTTCGTCATGCGGCCGCTCAATACCTGCAGAAGGAGCGCAAATGCTTCTTCTCCCACTTCCTCGATGCTCTTTTCCCCATTGATGATCACTCCTGCGTTTAAGTCCATGTCGTTTCGCATACGCTCATAGGTATTCGGATTGCCGCAGATTTTGATGACCGGCATGCTCGGGAAGCCCTGGGGCGCCCCTCTTCCGGTGGAGAACAGCATGAACTGAGCGCCTGTGGCCGCCATCCCTGTGAGAATTTCCGGTTCCCTTCCAGGCGCGTCCTTGATCCAGAGGCCCTTTTGGGTGGTGACCATCTGGGGATACTCCAGCACTCCCTGGATGGGCCTGTGACCGCTCTTTACGATAGCCCCAAGGCTCTTTTCCTCAATGCTGGAAAGCCCGCCCGCGATATTGCCAGGCGTGGGCTGCCCTCCGCGCATATCCTCGCCCACTGCCTTCGCCCGCTCTTCCATGCGGTTTACAATCTCGTAAATCTTCCTGCCTACGGGGCCGTCTTCTCCTCCGACCGCCCTTCTTGCCAGGATATGTTCTCCGCCCAGAAATTCCGTGGTTTCCCCGAAAATGACGGTGGCTCCCAAGTCCACCAGCTTGTCAGCCACATAGCCGATGACACAGTTGGAGGCCATGCCGCTGGTGGTGTCCGACGCCCCGCATTTGATACTCATGACGGCACGGGAAATATCCACCGTCTCCCGCTGAAGCCCTGAGATCTCCATCGCCAGCTTCTGGGCCAGGTCTGTCCCCTGCTGGATCGCCCTGCTCATGCCGCCCAGCTCCTGGATATGGATCACCTCCACCGGCTTTCCCGCGGCGCTTATCTCTCTTACCAGGCGTTCCGTATCCGTTCCCTCGCAGCCCAG
This sequence comes from uncultured Merdimonas sp., assembly GCA_944375885.1. Lineage (GTDB taxonomy): Bacteria > Bacillota > Clostridia > Lachnospirales > Lachnospiraceae > Laedolimicola. The sequence goes on along the minus strand of CALWBB010000043.1, from coordinate 12,526 downwards.
GGACACAATCAGAGCCGCGCCCACATTTGGGCTGCAGCCCAGGCTGATGAGGGTGTCCGTCACCCGCTTCAGATCGATGGGCAGCTGACAGCAGCCCTGGTGATGGAAAAAGCCTACGGTTCCTGATACTGCATGGCAGATCGCCTGGGCCACATCCGTGGCGCAGATGACGCTTGGAATCACCGCCACCAGGTTCCTGCTTCCCACTTTCCCATCCGGGCGGACATACCCCTGAAATGTAATACTCATCCCTGCACCTCCCTTAAATCTCCGCGTCCACGCATGGCGACCATGTTATGTACGTGGACATATTCTCCCATCCTGATATCTGCGCTTGCCGCGCCAATGCTTTCCCCGTATTTGATGACAGGCTCTCCTTTATGGATGGGACGCACCGCAATCTTATGGCCATAGGGCACATCCCCAATGACATGGACAGGCGTCATCTTTCCTTTTTTGTCACGGATCTCTACCTCCATGCCATCTGCCACCCCATTGGCAAAGATCGTCGCCACATTGTCTTTATCGTCTACCTTAAGCGCCAGTTTCAATTCATCCATCGCCTAATCTGCCTCCTTTCCTTCCAAAGCCTCATCCGGCTTCACCGCAAGCACCGATACCCCGTCCGGGATCACCACCACCTGCGCGTCTTTCCCTTTGATTTCATACGCCATTTCCATAGCGGCATCCAGGCTGTCCGCGTAAAGCATGTTTGCCTTTTCCACGGTTTCCCGGTCCAGGCATGTGGTGACCAGGATCACCTTATGCTTTTTCAGGATGCGGGCATAGATCTGCGCGCACCACTGCTCGCTGATTGTCTCCCTGGACGGGATTTTGGAAAGATACGCGTCGATTTCATCTACCGTTCCCATGGTAATCAGCTTCTCAAAAAAGGTACCGCCCATACCGTCCGCGCAGGAGGCCGTCATGATGATCACTCCATCCTCTCCCGCGCAGGCCTCCGCTGTCGATACGGCTTTCGGCGTCTGGTACAGGTTCTGGTCAAGCGGGTAGCCTCCGTTGGACGTGACCACGATATCTCCGGCCACAGGCGGGCACTGAGACAGCTCCCGCACGAAAGCGACTCCTCTTTCATGCGCCTTTTCCAAATCTCCGGCAAAAGCCCCTATCACCTTTTTCTCACTGTTCTGCGCCACGTTCAGGATAAACTGCAGGTTGACCCTCCTGGCAGCTGTGACCATGTCCTGGTGTATGGGATTTTTGTCCAGCACTCCCGTGACAGCCCAGGGACTGGAGATCGCTTTGTAGGAATGGTTTTCATTCACCGTCGCCGCATTGCAGATCCCGGGAAGGATGCTTTTACGCCCGCCGGAAAAGCCCGCGAAGAAATGCGGTTCGATAAATCCTTCCGCGACCAGCAGATCGCAGTCCACAGCCAGTTTATTCACATGGAACTCCGCCCCTGACGGGAGGGTGCCCAGGAAGACAAATTCTTCCGGCGCGAAGGCGTGGTTCACAGCAATCTTCACATGATCCACGATGGCGTCTCCAAACATGGAACGCATTTCTTCTTCCGTCGTCGCGCGGTGCAGCCCTGTGGCCACCAGGATCGTGATATCTGCCTCCGGGTTTCCCTTCCGGATCTCCTCCAGCAGAATCGGAAGCGTCAGCCTGCTTGGGACTGCGCGCGTATGATCGCTGGTCACAAGCGTAACCCTCTTCTGGCCCACAGCCAGCTCCCGAAGCGTCTTCGAGCCTATGGGATGCGCCAGGGCGTCCCGCACCAGCTCCTCCTCTGTCTTGCCTGGATGGAAGGAATCCCCCTTCGCCGTGACGACCGCTTTTAGATTTTCTTCCGGCACATGAAGCTCCATATGTCCTTTGTAGTACGGAATGGGAATGCTTCTCAAAATATACCCCTCCTTTTTTATCAATTTTTCCATTGATTGTATACATAACACATTACACATTTTGAGCATACCTCCCCTTTCGTAATTTGTCAACAATTTCGTTTGACTATCCACTGAAAAATGATAAAATTATACAAGAACAGATCCTGCCAGCTGACAGAGAAATGAGCTTTCTGCCAGCCAGAGGCAAGAACAGGAGAATACAGCACTTATGAAATCCAGAGTAGTAAGCACAATCCGCGGCCAGGTCTACGAGCTGCTGAAGGAAGGCATCTGCGCGGGCGAATATCAGCCAGGCCAATGGCTTTTGGAAGGGGAGCTTGCGGAGCAGTTTTCCGTCAGCCGCAGCCCCGTCCGGGAAGCGCTCCGCCGGCTCGCGGCCGACGGGCTTGTCGTCGAAGTCCCCAATAAAGGAGTCTTTGTGCGGGAATTTACGCCCAAAGACATTGAGGAGATTTTTGATCTCCGCGTCATGATGGAGAGCTATGCCATTGATAAAATTGCTGAACATCTGACAGAGGAAATGGCCTCCCAGCTTTATGGCTGCCTGGAAGAGCTGAAATCCGCCTGGAACCTTCGGAATCTTCCCGCCTACATCGAAGCAGACACACAGCTTCACGATCTAATCATTGCGTTCAGCGGCAACAGCTTCCTTGTCATCGCCTATGAGCGTGTGCATATCATGATCCAGCAGTTCCGCTCTTTTTCCCTCCTTGGCCAGAAGCGCTTTGACGAATCCATGGAAGAGCACCAAAGCATTGTGGACAATATTGTACAAAGACGCCCGGAAGAGGCCAAGCGGATCAACAGCCAGCACTTGAGGCTTGCCATGGAACAAATCAAAAAATATCTCTCTGAAAAAGCACAGTAGCATCCTCTATTTTCAGCTAATAATTTCTAAATAAGGCATACTGGTGAAACAAAACCTCACCGGCATGCCTTATTTTTTCTTTACACTTTTCACAAAAAAGCAGTTTACAAACTTCTTGTGATGTGTTATAAAGTCATTGAGCGAACAACTGTACAGTTAAGTTTTTATACAAATTCACAAGGGGGTATCACATGAAAATCACAAGTGTAGACTGTATCCGGATTCAGGGCGGGGATCCCTGCCAGGGGAGAAATACCTGGAATCCCATCGTCATCCGGATCAACACAGACGAGGGCATCAGCGGCTACGGGGAGGCGGGCGTCGCCTATGGAAAGGGCCATCGGGCTGCCTTTGGCATGATCCAGGATTTCGCCACCGTCATCCTCGGGGAAGATCCGCGCAACATTGAAAAAATCTGGGACAAAATTTACCGCAAGACCTTCTGGGGACTGGGCGGGGGAACCATCATCAGCGCCGGCATGAGCGCCATCGACATCGCCCTGTGGGATATCAAGGGCAAAGCCCTGGGCGTCCCTGTCTACCAGCTCCTGGGCGGGCAGACGAACCGGAAGCTGCGCGCTTACGCAAGCCAGATCCAGTTTGGCTGGGGGACGCCAGATGTACCGGGGGAAAAATCCCTGATGATCACCCCGGAGGACTATGCGAATGCTGCCAAAAAGGCCATGGCAGAAGGCTACACTGCCGTCAAGGTAGACCCGCTGGCCTTAAGCGACCGCGAACCAGACGGGCGCGGCCCCTGGAAGACCACAGGGCTTCTGGATAACCACACGCTGGAGACCGCAGTAGACCGGGTAGCCGCTATCCGGGAGGCCGGCGGCCCGGATCTGGACATCATCATCGAGCTTCACTCTTATACGGATGTCCTCTCTTCCATCCAGCTGGGCAGGCGCCTGGAACAGTACAATATCTTCTATTACGAGGAGCCCTGCAGTCCTTTGAATCCGGGAAATATGCTGGAGGTTCACCGCTCTCTCAATATTCCGATTGCCAGCGGCGAACGGATCTACGGGCGTACCGGCTTCCGGGAATTCCTGGAGCAGCACTCTCTGCAGGTCGTGCAGCCTGACATCTGCCTGTGCGGAGGCTTAAGCGAGGCAAAGAAGATCAGCGATATGGCCTCTGCCTACGACTGTGCGGTACAGATCCATGTCTGCGGCAGCCCCATTTCCAAGGCGGCCGCCCTGCACATTGAGACTGCCATTCCCAATTTCCTGATCCACGAGCACCACAGATGGGCGCTGCATCCTGCCCTGCGGGAGACCTGCGTCTACGATTACCAGCCGGTGGACGGTTTCTATGAAGCCCCGGATCTTCCCGGCATCGGACAGGAGCTGAATCAGGAAACTCTGGAGCGTGCGGAAATCATCACTATCCGGTAGTAAATCACATCGGCAAAGGAGAAGATATTTTATGAATATGATGGATCAAAGAAGTGAAAAAAATTACGGCTTTAAAGCCCTGATTCCTCTGATCATTTTCCTGATACTCTATGTGGGCTGCGGCGCTTACTTCAGTATCAAAGGCGTAGAGGATCCCTTCGATCAGATGCCCCGCTATGTGGCGGTACTTTTCGGCATCGTAGCGGCTCTGCTGTTCTTCGACCGGCATAAAAAAGTCGGGGACAAAATCAAAGTATTCTATGGCACTGCGGGCAATTCCAGCGTCATGCTCATCTGCTTCGTCGTCCTGATGGCCAGCGGCTTTTCCGGTTCCGTGAAAGCCATCGGGGGCATGGATTCTATCATCAATCTGGGAATCAGCTTTATCCCGACGCATTTCCTGGCTCCGGGCATCTTCCTGATGTGCGCCCTTTTATCTCTGATTGTAGGAACCAACCTGGGAACCGCGACTCTGATGGCTCCCATCGCCGCCGCCCTGGTGGAAGGCACCACGCTGAATCCTGGGATCGCGGCCGCAGCCGTCATCACCGGCGTAAATTTTGGAGATAACATCTCCATCATCTCTGACAACACCATCATCGCCACCAGCGGAGTAGGTGCCACACCTAGGGACAAATTCCTGATGAACATGAAAATCGCCCTGCCCTCCGCCCTTCTGACTGCGGCCTTGTATGCGTTCCTTGGAAGGAATACAGAAGTAGCCGCTGACGTCGCCGTGGCGGCAGGCGATTATAATCTCTGGACTGGCCTTCCCTATATCCTGGTTCTGATTCTGGGAGCCACCGGCACGAATGTCATCCTGGTTCTGCTGTCCGGCATGGGCTTGTCCTGCATCATCGGCCTGCTCACCGGGACTGCCACCTTCTTTGAATGGGCGCAGGGCATCAGCTCCGGCATGGAAGGCGTCTTCTGGCTCGTTACCTTCGCCATTCTCCTGTCCGGCCTGACTGGCTATGTGCGCTACTATGGAGGCATGGACTGGCTCCTGGAAAAAGCAAAGCGCGGCCTGAAAACCAGCAGGAGTACAGAGTACCTGATCTTCCTGCTACCGCTGATTATCGCGGCTATCATCAGCAACAACCCGCTGGCGATCCTGATCTGCGCCCCTGTCGTAAAGGAACTGGGCGAACGGTACGAAATCGCTCCCACGCGTCTGGCCTGTCTTCTGGACATCGGCGCCTGCATAGGGCCCATGATTATGCCCCACGGCACCATCATGATGCTGGTAACCGGCACCCTGGCCACGACCTTTACCAACACGCTGAGATATGAATTCTACGTACTGTTCCTGGCCATCTCCGTCATTTTGATTATGCAGTTTACCAAGAGCAGGCCGCCAAAAGCAGAATAAACCTAAGACCCTGTTACGATTCGCAGCCGATTCAGAACTGCGAATCGTAACAGGAACCATACCTGCAGCTGATATCTGCCGGATTTTTCCTTGAAAAGAGGAAATAGGTACGATATAATCTATATTTGTAGGCAAATATGAAAAGCAGGAAGTGGTTAAATTCAATGGTTTATTTTGATGAAAGCATGAAAGTCAAGCGTATGCCTGTCAAAGAACAGGTTTTTGAGGCAATGAAGGACGCCATAAAAAGTAAAAAATGGAAGGTAGGGGAAAAGATCCCGGCGGAGACCGAGCTGGCCTCCATGTTCGACGTCAACCGGCTGACTGTACGTACCGCCATGCAGCGCCTGATCGGCATGGGCCTTCTGGAAACCCGCGTGGGAGACGGAACCTACGTAAAAGAATTCTCTCTTGACAATTACCTGGAGCAGGCCAGTGAATTTTACCTGGGCCCGGAATTATTGGATCAGGTATATGAATTCCGCAATGTAATTGAAATCGAATCTGCGCGTCTTGCGGTTCAAAGAGCGACTGAAGAGGACATGAAAATGCTTGAGGAGGCCTGTGATGCCTTTGAGGCTCTGAAAAACCAGTACCTCCAGGAGCCATCCGACACGATCTTTGAAAATATTGTAAAAGCAGACATGGCCTTCCACAAAAAACTGTGCGAGATCTCCCACAATGAATTGTTCGTATATGCCTTTGTGATGGCGCAGGATTTGTTCAGCAAATATGTCCGAAGCGTTCTAAAGGAACGGATCGCCCACTGGGAAAACCAGAAACGTAAGGGGGAGCCGTGGAATGATCTGCACAGGGTCGTCTGCGCTTCCATCCGCAGCCGGGACTTTGAAGCCTGCAGGAATGCCCTGATGGGAATCGTAGATTACAAAATCAAGCTGTAAAAATTTCACGTAAAAGCGGGGCCGCCGTGCGGCTCCGCTTTTCTTCTTAAAATTTAAATTCTGAGGAATCTGACTATGCAATTTTATTCAAAAAAAGGAATCCTGCTGCTCGTCCAGATTGATCACTTAAGCGGCGAGCTGCTGGGAGATGTGATTGACTCCTTTTACCAAGCCGGAGCCAAAAATGTACAGGTACTTTCCACCCTGACAAAGAAAAACCGCCCCGGCCATATTCTTCTCATCGACGCGGCTGCACAGACGGTAGAAGCCCTGGAAAAACTCATCGTGGAAGAATGCGGCTCTTCGGGCTGGCACAGGATCGACACCTGCCACCGCCATACAGACGTATTCCATCTCTCACGTACGGTCACATTTCGTCTAAAGGACAGCGGAGAAGTCTTTTCCCTATCTGTAGAAGGGAAACAGATCGCGGATGATACGGAAACCATACGGCCCGAATATGACAGCTGCCTTGCCCTGCAGCAGGAATTAAAACGCCGTGGAAAGACGGTCAGCATCCGCCGGATCCAAAGGCTGCTGGAGAATGTGTTTTCTGAAACGATTACTCCCCCTTGTACTCCTCCTGAGTTGGAAATATAATAGAGGGCAAGAGCTTTTTGGCAGGCCGGGGCGTGCCCCGGCCTGCTGGAGGCGAAGATGGACGGGGAGGATGGAAGCATTGAAACAGATTCTGCTTTTGGAGGATGATGAAGCTCTTGGACGGGGAATCGGGATGGCCCTGGAGACGCCGGAGTGCGCGGTGACGCGCTGCCCTGCCCTGCGGGAGGCCGAGGCGCTTCTGCTGGAGCGGGAGTTTGATTTGCTGATTCTGGATATTAACCTGCCGGACGGCAGCGGGCTTACGCTCCTTAAGGCCCTGCGAAAGAGCGGGAACTGCACGCCTGTGATCCTGCTGACTGCCAATGACCTGGAGCTTGACGAGGTCACGGGGCTGGAGGCAGGCGCGGACGACTATATCACGAAGCCCTTTTCCCTGGCGGTACTCCGGGCGCGGGTGAATGCCCAGCTGCGAAGAGCTGTCCCAGCGCAGACAGGGCGGATAGAACTAAATGACTTTGCCTTTGATTTTTCCAGGCTTGAGTTTTTTAAGGACGGAACTCCCTTAGAACTGTCGAAGACGGAACAGAGACTGCTGCGCCTGCTGGTGGAGAACCGGGGCCGCACCCTGCCCCGGGAGCTTTTGCTGGAGCGGGTGTGGGACGGCGGCGAATTTGTGGACGAGAACGCCCTGTCTGTGGCGGTGCGGCGGCTGCGGGCCAAGCTTCTGGACGCGCCCATTAAGACCGTATACGGGGTGGGCTACACCTGGGAGGTGAAAAAATGACAGGCATCGCTCTTACCGCCGCTGCTCTGGCTGCAGCAGGGGCAGCCTTTGGCGTCTGGCAGTGGGCGGCCAGACGGCGCACGCTCCGGCGGCTGAACGCCATGCTGGATCGGGCCATCGCAGGAGGCTTTTCGGAGGAGCGGTTCGACGAGACGGAGCTTTCCGCCCTGGAGGGCAGACTGGCCCGCTTCCTGCGGGGTTCTGCCGCTGCCCGGAGGACAGTGGAGACGGAGCAGGCGGCCGTCAAGACTCTGATCGCGGACATTTCCCACCAGACCCGCACGCCCATCGCCAATCTGCTCCTGTACGCTTCCCTGCTTTCTGAAAGCGAGCTTGATCCCAGGCAGAGGGAACAGGTGGACGCTCTTTCGGCGCAGGCGGAGAAGCTCTCTTTTCTGATAAAGGCCCTGGTGAAGGCCTCACGGCTGGAGGCCGGCATCGTCGCTCCGGCTCCTGCCGTGAATCCGGTGGGGCCCCTTCTGGAAAACGCGGTGGAGCAGGAGGCGCCCGCGGCCCTGGCAAAGCAGATCACAATTACGGCAGGGCCCTTCGACGGCAGCGCCGCCTTCGACCCGCGCTGGACCGGGGAGGCTCTGGGAAACGTGGTAAATAACGCGGTGAAATATACGCCGCCCGGCGGGAGGGTGTCCGTATCCGCCCAGCTTCTGGATTCCTTCTGCCGCATAGACGTGGCGGATACCGGTCCCGGCGTTCCGGAAGGCGATCAGGCTGCGGTCTTCAACCGCTTCTACCGGGGCGGGGCCACGCGCGCAGCCGAAGGACTGGGCCTTGGCCTCTATCTGGCCCGGGAGATCCTGGCGAAGCAGGGCGGCTATATCCGGCTCTCCTCCCGGCCCGGGGAAGGCTGCATCTTCTCCCTGTACCTTCCAAGGGAGCTTTAATTCTTTCCATTCTGTCAGATTTGAGAAAGGGCCTGGAAAGATTGCTCTGCTATAGTCTGTATTGTCAGAAGACAGTACAGACTTTTTATTCCCGCAGAGGAATGGACTGGAGGAGATTTGCGATGACTGTTTTGGAAACCAAGGATTTGAAAAAATATTACGGCAGGGGCGATACCCTGGTGAAGGCCCTGGACGGTGTGTCTCTTCGCGTGGAGGACGGGGAATTCGTGGCGATCGTGGGGACGTCGGGTTCTGGGAAATCCACCCTGCTCCATATGCTGGGCGGGCTGGACCGGCCGGACAGCGGCTCTGTCACCGTGGCCGGGAAGGAAATCTTTTCCCTGAAGGACGAGGCCCTGACCATCTTCCGCCGCCGGAAAATCGGCTTCGTGTTCCAGAGTTACAATCTGGTGCCGGTGCTGACGGCCTACGAAAATATCGTCCTGCCCATCCAGCTGGACGGAGGACGGGTAGACAAAGCCTATGTCAAAGAGGTCATTTCCACCCTGGGCCTTGCGAAAAAGCTGGATAATCTGCCCAGCCAGCTCTCCGGCGGCCAGCAGCAGCGGGTGGCCATCGCCCGGGCCCTGGCCTCCAAACCCGCTATCCTGCTGGCTGACGAGCCCACCGGAAATCTGGACAGCCGCACCAGCCAGGACGTCCTGTCTCTTATGAAGGTCACCGGCCGCAGATTTGCCCAGACCATGGTGATGATCACCCACAATGAGGAGATCGCCCAGCTCACCGACCGGATCGTCCGCATCGAGGACGGCCGGATCGTGAAGCGTTAGGAGGTGCGGACCATGCATGTCAGAAACAGAAGCTGTGTCCGCCGCCTGGCCTTCAAAAGCCTGCGGGCCAGCCGCATCCGGAATCTGATCGCCATCGCGGCCATCGCCCTGACGGCGGTGCTTTTCACCAGCCTCTTTACCATCGCCCTGTCCATCAACGAGGGCATCCAGCAGGCCAATTTCCGCCAGGCGGGCGGCTTTTCCCACGGCGGCTTTAAATATCTGACCGAGGAGCAGTTCGAGGAGCTCAAAGACGATCCCCTCATCAGCCAGTATGGAGAGCGCCGTTTCCTGGGGATGCCTATGGAGGCCCCCTTCCACAAATCCCATGTGGAAATCGGCTATTCGGATGCCAACGAGGCCCACTGGCAGTACTGCGACCCGGCGGAGGGCGCGCTGCCCCAGGAAGGGACAAATCAGGCCGCCACGGACACCCATGTGCTGGAGCTTCTGGACGTGGAGCCGGAAATCGGGGCAGAATTTACCCTTTCCTTTGAGGTGGACGGTCATCCCACTGTCCAGACCTTCACCCTCTCCGGCTGGTGGGAGTATGACGAGGCCGTCGTGGCCAACCATGTGCTCATCCCGGAAAGCCGCCTGAATGAGATTCTGGACGAAACCGGCGTGGAGCCCGGAAGCGGCGCGGGCGGCATGACAGGCTCCTGGAACCTGGAGGTAATGCTCAAAAGCGGCTCCCGGCACATTGAGCGGGATCTGATTCAGATTTTGGAAAACCACGGGTACCAGAACAGTGAGCCGGGGGAGAATTACATCAGTACCGGCGTCAACTGGGGCTATACCGGGGCGCGGCTGTCGGACACCTTGGATCCCACGGTCGTCCTTGCCATCACCGCCGTGCTCCTGCTGATCCTTTTTACCGGCTACCTCATTATTTACAATGTGTTTCAAATCTCCGTGGCCGGGGATATCCGCTTCTATGGCCTTTTAAAGACCATCGGCACCACGCCCCAGCAGCTTCGGCGGATCATCCGCATCCAGGCTCTGGCCTTGAGCGCCATCGGGATCCCCATCGGCCTGATCGCCGGATGGCTCCTCGGCGGGCGGCTGACCCCGGTAATCGTATCCCGGCTCAACGCCGTGGTGCCCGTCACCTCGGTGAGCCCTCTGATTTTCGCAGGCGCGGCCCTGTTCGCCCTCTTTACGGTGCTGCTCTCCTGCCGCAGGCCCGGACGGATGGCCGCCAGGGTCTCTCCGGTGGAGGCAGTGCGGTACACGGAAGGAAAAGAAGGTAAGGCCGGCGCGCGCGCGAAGGGCCGCCGGGCCCGGAGGGTCACGCCCTTCACCATGGCCTGGGCCAACCTGGGCCGCAGCCGGATCAAGACGGCGGTGACGATCCTCTCCCTTTCCCTGGCGGTGGTGCTGCTTACCGTAACTGTGAATTTTACAGGCGGCTTCGACATGGACAAATACGTGTCCAATTTCACAGCCAGCGACTTCATCGTGGCGAACGCCGCCAAGCTCCAGTCCGGAAGCGTCGGCTTCTACGACGACATGGGCGTGCCGCAGCAGGCCATGGACGACATCGCGGCCCAGGGCGGCGTCACAGACGGCGGCGTAGTGTACGGCCAGACCTCGCCTGCCCTTGAGTACGTCACAGAGGACCGGTTCCGGCAGATGAACGGGCACTTTTATACCCCGGAGCAGCTGGACAATCTGATCCGCCTGACAGACCGAAACGAGGCGGGCCAGCTGGCCGCCCAGGCGCAGCTCTATGGCATGAGCCCCTTTGCCCTTGACCACCTGACGGTGCTGGAAGGGGATCTCCTGGCCCTCTATGAGCCTGGCAGCCGCTCCATCGCCGCCGTATACGCCGAGGACGATTACGGAAACGCCGACATGGACAGCCACTGGGCATGGCTGGGGGACACCGTCACCCTGCGGTATGTGGAAGAATTCGAGTATTACGACCCGGATACCGGAGAGGTGTACGGCTCCTATGAAGACATCCCCGAGGGGGCCGACTTTGCAGAGCGGCCGGTTGACTACCGGGATGTGGATTACACGGTGACGGCCCTGGTGACTGTCCCCTCCGCCCTCTCCTACCGCTATTACGGAAGCGACGAATTCATCCTGAACGATCAGACCTTTATCCGGGACACCGGCACGGACTGCGTCATGTACTACGCCTTTGACACGGACGACGCCTCTGACGCCGCCATGGAAGAATTTCTGGCAGACTACACGGAGCATGAGAACCCTGAACTGGACTATGAAAGCAAGTCCACCTACGCCGGGGAATTTGAGGGCATGCGCTCCATGTTCCTGCTGCTGGGCGCCGCCTTAAGCTTCATCGTAGGCCTGGTGGGCGTGCTGAATTTCTTCAACGCCATCCTCACCGGCATCATCGCCCGCCGCCGGGAGCTGGCAGTGCTCCAGTCCGTCGGCATGACCACGAGACAGCTGCGGGCCATGCTGGTATGGGAAGGTCTCCTGTACGCCCTGGGCGCGGCGGGCCTGGCCCTGATCCTGACCATAATCCTGGGCCCTGCGGCCTTCCGGGCCGTAGAGGGGCTGTTCTGGTTCTTCACCTACCGGCTGACCCTTGCGCCCTTCCTTCTGGTCATTCCGCTCTTTGCCCTGCTGGGAGCCGGGATTCCCCTCCTCACCGGACGGGCGGCGGCCCGGCACACCCTCGTGGAGCGCCTGCGGGAGGAATAAACTGCAGATAACAGCGCCCCTTGGCCGGGCAGGATATCCTGCCCGCCGAGGGGCGCTTCATTTCAATCATATACTTTCCGGAAATCAAAAGGCTTTCCACAGCATCCACAGGCCGAACAGGATGACGAGAATTCCCATTCCCCTTCCCAGCCTCGTCGTCCTCACATAGCCAAACATCGCGTAAGTCTCCGGGGTACAGTAAGGAAATAGAAGCAGCGTAATCCCCAGAAGAGACATCCCGATACCGCCGGAAAGCGGAGTCCCCTCCCCGCCTGCCGCCGCGCCCGCAAACGCGCTGTGCAGCACCAACAGGACAGACGCCGCGATCCCGGCCGCAAACCACTTCAGGTTTTTCCTTATCTTAACAAGCGCCGCCTCATGCTTCTTCCGGCA
>CALWBB010000042.1 GCA_944375885.1 uncultured Merdimonas sp. | reverse complement strand
GTGACCCAGCGGCCGGAGAGAATCTTTTCCGAGCTGTCGTCCAGTACGGCAAGCAGATCCGGCACCAGGGTGCAGATAAGCTTCAGCTGCAGATGATAGGAAGCAAGGGCATCAGGCCCAAATTCCATTTCTGCTGCCAGGCCGAGCTGAGCTCTTTCGATGGCCTCCACATCCACATCGGGAAACAGATGCTGGCAGCGGTAAAGCTCCGGAATCATAAATTCTGTGGGATAGATTTCCGCGTGGTAAAGCTCTCCGTCTGAGGAGATTTCCAGGTGGAGCGTCTCATCCTCAAGCCGGGAAGAGTGAAGCTGAAAAGCGCCGGTATTTTGGACGCGGCGCAGCAGTTCTTCCGGGTCGTGCAGGGAATCGGGACTGGCCGGAATGGCCAGCATCTGTGACAGAGGTCGGTGCATAATGTTTTCCTCCTGAAAAATATGTGTAAAATCCGGCTTTTGTCTTGCATACTCCATGGAGTGTGCTATAATTCAATTATACCAGACAATAGAATAATATGCAAAATAGGTTTTCATGCGTCAAGTGTTCAGCGGATGGGGAGTTGCCGCCGAAACGAAAAGCTAAGTCTTACGATATGGAGACCGCACCCGTTGCAGCAATATAAGATAAGAACGCATCTCATATTGTGAAGGGATATTTCGTCATATGTTCTGCATATGTTCTGCCGCACAATCAAGGAGGTGTGTTTTTTATGATGGATTATGAAAAGATCAAAGCCGGCGTTCAGCTTTTGCTGGAGGGAATCGGCGAAGATGTGGGCAGGGAAGGACTTCTGGAGACGCCGGACCGGATTGCCCGCATGTGTCAGGAGATTTACGGCGGTCTGTATGAAGACCCTGCCGTGCATCTGAAAAAGCAGTTTTCTGTGGAAAGAAACGATATGGTGATTGAGAAGGATATCACCTTTTATTCCGTCTGTGAACATCATTTACTCCCCTTTTATGGAAAAGCGCATATCGGATATCTGCCCAATGGAAAGGTAGTGGGCTTAAGCAAGCTCGCCCGGACTGTGGATGTGTTTGCGCGAAGGCCCCAGATTCAGGAAAAGATGACCGCGCAGATTGCCCGGGCGCTGGAGGAAAACCTGAATCCCCGGGGCGTGATTGTCATGCTGGAGGCGGAGCATACCTGTATGACCATGCGGGGGATCAAAAAGCCGGGAAGCAAAACGGTGACCATGACAGCGACAGGAGTATTTCAGGACAATTATGAGCTTCAGAACCGTTTTCTGTCCATGGTGAAACAGGGATGAGGGCGGAAAGCGGCGCAATGGGAATGGAGCGGGTGAACCGGATCTGGCGCCACAGGACTTATCAGGAGTGCCTGGAGAAAATCCGGGCTCATGAGGAGACGAGGGAATTCTGCCGCCACACGCCGGAACACTTTCTGGACGTGGCCAGACTGACTTACATGCTGGTTCTGGAGGAAGGAATCCTGCCGGAAGAAGAAATTCCGCGGGAAGAAATACCGGGAGAAGCTTCTGCAGAGCGGAAGAACAGGCTTTCCGAACTTAAGGAACTGATTTACGCGGCTGGGCTCCTTCATGACATCGGACGCCATCTGCAGTATGAAAAGGGGATTCCCCATGAGAAGGCCAGTGCCGAAATTGCGGAAAAAATCCTTTCGGACTGCGGATTTTCGGAAGGCGGGCGGGAGATGGTTCTTCATCTGATACGCAGCCACAGGACTGCTCAGAAGGGAACAGAGCTGGCGGCCCTGTTTTACCGGGCGGACAAGCTGTCCCGGAACTGCTTTTCCTGTCCGGTTCAGGAAAAATGCGACTGGCCGGAGACAAAAAAGAATCTGGAGATTAAATTATGAAAATAGGAAACAGAGAATTTGACGTAAAAAATAAAACCTACATTATGGGAATTCTGAATGTGACGCCGGACTCCTTTTCCGATGGAGGAAGATGGAATGAGACGGACGATGCGCTGTCCCATGCCTGGACCATGGCGGAAGAGGGGGCTGATATCATCGATATCGGAGGAGAATCCACCCGGCCGGGCCATCAGCAGATTTCCGATGAGGAGGAGATTGCCCGCATTGTGCCTGTGATTCGGGCGGTAAAACGGGAGCTGGATCTTCCTGTATCGGTAGACACCTACAAGTCAAAAGTGGCTGCGGCGGCCATCGAGGCGGGAGCTGACCTGGTCAATGACATCTGGGGACTGAAGTACGATCCGGAGATGGCGGGGCTTATTGCCCGGACCGGGACAGCCTGCTGTCTGATGCACAATAAGAACACCACAGAGTACGAAGATTTTTTCCCGGATATGCTGCGTGAGACGGCCCAGTGCGCGGAGCTTGCAAGGGCGGCGGGAATCCCGGACGATAAAATCATACTGGACCCGGGCATCGGTTTCGGGAAGACACTGGAGATGAACCTGGAGACGCTGCATTATCTGGAGCGTTTTCACGAGCTGGGTTATCCCATGCTGCTGGGAGCCTCCCGAAAATCTGTGATTGGACTGACCCTGGATCTTCCGGCAGATCAGCGGCTGGAAGGAACCCTTGTGACGACGGTTCTGGCGGTGATGAAGGGCTATGCCTTTGTGCGTGTTCATGACGTAAAGGAAAATCTGCGGGCGATCCGCATGACGGAGGCCATACTGGCGGCGGGCCGCAGGGTGTCCGGACAGGAGGGGCCGGAACGTGGATAAGATTCATATTAAAAATCTGGAAGTATTTGCGAGGCATGGGGTATTTCCCGAAGAAAACGCGCTGGGGCAGAAGTTTGTGGTTTCGGCTGTACTCTATACCTCTACCCGGGAAGCCGGGAGGGCGGACGACCTGGCGAAGTCCATTCATTATGGGGAGGTCAGCCGGTTTATCACTGAATTCATGGAACAGAATACCTTTCAGCTTCTGGAGACTGCGGCGGAGCGCCTGGCGGAAGAACTGCTTCTGAACACAGAACGTCTGGAGAAAATCCGCCTGGAGATCAAAAAGCCCTGGGCCCCTGTGGGACTGCCGCTGGAGACCGTCTCTGTGGAGATTGAACGGGGCTGGCATACAGCTTATATCGCTTTTGGCTCCAATCTGGGAGATAAGGAGGCCAATCTGCGCCTTGGCGTGGAAGGCCTGCGTTCTACCCGGGGATGCCGGGTGGAGGCAGTTTCGGACTTCCTTGTGACGGCGCCCTATGGCGGGGTGGAGCAGGACGATTTCCTGAACGGGGCTATGAAGATCCGGACCCTGCTGACGCCTCATGAGCTTCTGGAGCGGCTGCATGAGATTGAACAGGAGGCGAAGAGGGAACGCGTTGTCCGCTGGGGTCCCCGGACTCTGGATCTGGATATCCTTTTGTACGACGATCTGATTCTGGATGAAGAAGATCTTCATATACCCCACATTGAGATGTATAAGAGAGATTTCGTGCTGAAGCCTCTCTGCCAGATCGCGCCTTACGCCCGCCATCCTGTATACAACAGAACTGCGGCGGAACTGCTGGCGGATCTGGAGCGGCTGAAGACGGGCGATGCCGACTAGAGTTTATCCTGGATATGCTGAAGCAGCATCCGGGCCCGGTCAGCATCTTTTTCCGGTACAAGAAACGTGTGGATCAGTTCAAGCGGCTGCTTCATACTGCCCAGAACGGCTGAATCCATCACATGAAGAGGGGAGCTGCTTTTGGTTTTGAGTTTGTAGGGAATATTGTTCTGGCTGAAAAGCATTTGAAGCTGCTCCTTTTGACGGCTGTCTTTTGTAGAATATAGTTTTACCATTCTGCGAAGCGTCGGTGTACAAGGGGTAATACGCCTCAGCCCTGTAAATTCGCCTGTTTTCTGCGTTATCCTCAGTTAGCGTACGTTCAGTACGCCGCCATCGTCTGCCTTGAAAACAGGCGAATTTCCGAGGGCTGAGGTCGCAGAGTCAAAAATGAGCTGATTTGTGTCCCTGCAAGGCACTTGAACGACGCGTACAGGGCGTACGCGGAGTGAAAGTAACGCAGCAGGGGCGCAAATTCAGCCATTTTTGACCGTATTGTCCCTTGGTACGCCGACGCTACCCTCCAAATACAAAAATATTTTTGATACAGCAAGAGTATGCCTTCTCCATTCAGGATAACATAAAAGAGGACGCCATTCCACCCCCTTCAGGGCATGAAATGACGTCCTTTTTCAGCGGAGGAGGAGGGATTTGAACCCTCGCGCCGTGTTACCGACCTACTGGTGTTCGAAGCCAGACCCTTCAGCCGCTTGGGTACTCCTCCAGACTGCTATCTATCATACAATATCCGGAGAAAATTTTCAAGACATTCCCTTGCGGGTTTTTATATTTGTTGCTGTATTTGCTGCTGCAACAGTTCAGTCCGGGTCCGCGCACATGCTGTGCAGACCGTAAGAACATGATTCAGAAGTGCAAAATCCCGCCATTCTCTGTCCACATGCGGGCTTGCCCCCTCTGGCTTTTTATGATAAAATTCAATTATTAAAATTCCCGGAAAAACGGAAGGAGAAGCCGGATGCCGGGATGCCATGCAGGCGGGGGAAGAATACGGTGCGTGAAGAGAAACTGCATGGACGAAATATAAAGAGATGGAGGCATGTTTTATGAAACGAATCGGAATGCTGACAAGCGGCGGAGACTGCCAGGCTCTGAACGCGACGATGCGCGGCATTGTAAAGGGTGTGTACAATGCGCTGGACGAGGTGGAGATCTATGGTTTTGAGGAGGGCTACAAGGGCCTGATTTACGGAAATTACCGGATGCTGACCTCCAGGGATTTCTCGGGAATCCTGACCAAGGGCGGCACGATCCTGGGCAGCTCCCGCCAGCCGTTCAAGATGATGCGGGTGCCGGACGAGAAGGGGCTGGACAAGGTGGAGGCCATGAAGCAGACCTACTACAAGCTGCGTCTGGACTGCCTGGTGATCCTGGGCGGAAACGGAACCCAGAAGACGGCGAACCTTCTGCGGGAAGAAGGTTTGAACATCCTCCATATGCCGAAGACGATTGACAATGATATCTGGGGAACGGACATGACCTTCGGCTTCCAGAGCGCGGTGGATATTGCGACCCAGTGCATCGACTGCATTCATACCACGGCGGCGTCCCACGGACGTGTATTTATCATTGAAATTATGGGACATAAGGTAGGGCAGCTTACGCTTTACGCAGGAATCGCGGGCGGAGCGGATATCATCCTGATCCCGGAGATTCCGTATAATATCAAGAGCATCTGCCGCGCCATCGAGGAGCGGAACAAGAATAAGAAGGGCTTCACGATCCTGGCGGTGGCCGAGGGCGCGATTCCCCAGGAGCGGGCGGAGATGAGCAAGAAGGATCTGAAGAAATTCATGGAGAACTACACTTATCCGTCGGTATCCTATGAGCTGGCGGCGCAGATCACGGAGCGCCTGGGCGTAGACGTGCGTGTGACTGTGCCGGGCCATACCCAGAGAGGCGGAAGCCCGGATCCCTACGACCGCGTGCTTTCCACGAGACTGGGCGCGGCGGCGGCGCAGGCGATCGTGGAAGACGCCTACGGCTACATGATCGGTATTGTAAATAACGAGTGCGTGCGGGTTCCGCTGGAAGAGTCCGCAGGCAAGCTGAAATTCATCGACCCGAACTCCTCCATCATCTCGGAAGCGAAGATGATCGGAATCAGCTTCGGAGACTGATATCCGCTCGTGCCGGGATACCGGGAGAGACGTTTCTTCCGCGTGCCGGCGCCTGGAAAAGATTAAGACAGCAATGCGAAACTGCCGGGGAGAATACTCTCCCCGGCGGCTTCCGGATAAGGGGATTTGATTCATGTCGTATATGGCCCTCTACCGAAAGTTCCGGCCCTCCGAGTTTGGAGAAGTCAGAGGACAGGATCATATTGTGACTACACTGAAAAACCAGATAAAGGCGGATCGGATCGGCCATGCCTATCTGTTCTGCGGCACCAGAGGAACCGGAAAGACCACGGTGGCCAAGATTTTCGCGAAGGCGGTAAACTGTGAGCATCCGGTGGATGGAAATCCCTGTGGGACCTGCGCGGCCTGCCGCTCTATCGCGGCAGGCGCTTCCATGAATGTGATAGAGATCGACGCCGCTTCCAATAACGGCGTGGACAATATCCGCGAGATCCGGGAGGAGGTGGCCTATTCCCCCACGGAAGGGAAGTACAAGGTCTATATCATCGACGAGGTGCATATGCTTTCCATCGGGGCCTTCAACGCGCTTCTGAAGACCCTGGAGGAGCCGCCCTCCTATGTGATTTTCATTCTGGCGACCACGGAGGTGCACAAGATCCCGGTGACGATCCTCTCCCGGTGCCAGCGGTATGATTTCCGGCGGATCACGGCGGACGTCATCACGGACCGCCTCCGGGAGCTGACGGAAAAGGAAGGGGTGCAGACGGAGGAAAAGGCCCTCCGCTACATCGCGCGGGCGGCGGACGGCTCCATGCGCGACGCCTTAAGCCTTCTCGACCAGTGCATCGCCTTTTATCTGGGCCAGGAGCTGACCTACGATCATGTGCTGGATGTGCTGGGAGCGGTGGACACGGAAGTGTACAGCCGGCTGCTGCGCCTGACGCTTGCCCGGGATCTGCCCGGGGTGATGGGGCAGATCGAGGAGCTGGTGGTGCAGGGACGGGAGCTGTCCCAGTTCGTGACGGATTTCACCTGGTATCTGCGGAACCTGCTCCTTTTGAAGACCACGGACCGGCCGGAAGAGGCGGAGGAGGTGCTGGATGTCTCCACGGAGAACTTAAGACGGCTCCAGGAGGAGGCGCATATGCTGGAGACGGATACGCTGATGCGCTATATCCGCATTTTCTCGGAGCTGGGCGGACAGATCCGCTACGCTTCCCAGAAGCGGGTGCTGGTGGAGGTGGCCTTCATCAAGCTCTGCCGGCCGGCCATGGAGACGAACACAGATGTGATCCTGGACCGGATCCGGATCCTGGAGCAGCAGTTTGAGGAGAACATGGCGGCCCTCTCGGCGGGGGCCAGCGCGTATCTGTATCAGAATCCGGCGCCGCAGCCGGGGGGCGTAAGAGCCGCAGGCGGCGGCTTTCCCGGCGGCTCCCAGCCAGGCGGCGGCCCGGCAGCCGGAGGAAACCCGGCCGGCCAGCCTGGAGACGCACAAGCGGGAGAGGCCCCGCCGCCCGCGCCGGAGGCACTTCCGGAGGATGTGGCTGCGGTGGTGAAGAACTGGCACGGCGTCACAGCCCGCCTGCACCCGCTCCTTCGCACCTATCTGAAGGGGGCGAGACTGAAGGCCCTGGGCGGCGCGAAGCTTGGGATTATCGCGGCGACGCCCACAGGCGAGGCGTTCCTGAAGGAAGAAGCACATCTTCGCGAGATACGGAATGTGATTTTTCAGGATACAGGAAAAGAGATGGAGATCCTCGTGGCCTGCGCCGGGAGCGATCCCCATAAAGATGTGGGCGCGATCGATATCGAGCAGCTGATCCATACAGAGATCGAATACGAAGACGAATAGGAGGACTTTTTTATGGCAAAGAGAGGCGGATTTCCCGGAGGCATGGGAATGCCGGGCAACATGAACAATCTGATGAAGCAGGCGCAGAAGATGCAGCGCCAGATGGAAGAGAACCAGAAGGCTCTGGAGGAGAAGGAATACACGGCGGCTGCGGGCGGCGGAGCTGTGGAGGTGACGGTGTCCGGAAAGAAGGAACTGACGAAGGTGAAGATCGATCCGGAGGCAGTGGATCCCGATGACGTGGAGATGCTGGAGGATATGATCATGGCTGCGGTCAACCAGGCCCTGCGCCAGCAGGAGGAGGATTCCGCGGCGATGATGTCGAAGCTGACCGGCGGCCTTGGCGGAGGCTTCCCGTTCTGATGGATTACTATGGAAGCCAGCTTGGCAGGCTGATTGAACAGCTTTCTTCCCTTCCGGGCATCGGCAGCAAGACGGCCCAGCGCCTGGCCTTTCACATCGTCAACATGCCGGTGGAAAAGGTGCAGGCTCTCTCAGATTCCATCATCAGTGCGAAGAAGAATGTGCGCTACTGTAAGGAATGCTTTACGATGACAGACCAGGAGCTCTGCCCCATCTGCGGCAATCCGAAGCGCAACCACCGCATGATCATGGTGGTGGAGAACACCCGTGACCTGGCCGCCTATGAGAAGACAGGCAAGTATGAGGGCGTCTACCATGTACTGCACGGAGCCATTTCCCCGATGCTGGGCATCGGCCCGGGCGACATCCGCCTAAAGGAGCTGATGACCCGCCTGCAGGGAGATGTGGACGAGGTGATTATCGCCACGAACTCCAGCCTGGAGGGCGAGACTACGGCCATGTATATCAGCAAGCTGATCAAGCCGACCGGGATCAGGGTCAGCCGCATCGCAAGCGGCGTCCCGGTGGGCGGGGATCTGGAATATATCGACGAGGTGACGCTCCTTCGCGCCCTGGAGGGGCGGGTGGAGCTGTAAGCGGAGCCATAGCAAGGAACAGGGGTGAGAATGTAACAACAGGGCAAAAGCAGTGAAAATCAGGAAAAGAACAGCTTGACCAGCCCAATTTCACCCGGTATACTATAGAAAGAAACATTTAAAAATAAATTAAAAGGTGGGACAAACATGACGAATTTAGAGCTTCAAAAGATGGCCAATGAAGTCCGCAAGGATATCATTGCCGAGGTTCACAGCGCAAAGTCCGGTCATCCGGGCGGCTCCCTGTCAGCGGCAGATGTGTTTACATATCTGTATTTTGAAGAGATGAATATCGATCCGAAGGATCCGAAGAAACCGGACCGCGATCGTTTCGTACTCTCCAAGGGACACACGGCTCCGGGCCTGTACGCGGCACTTGCAGAGCGCGGATTCTTCCCGAAGGAAGACCTGACGACTCTGCGCCAGATCGGCTCACATCTTCAGGGCCATCCCTGTATGCAGCATACGCCGGGACTGGATATGTCCAGCGGCTCCCTGGGACAGGGAATCTCCGCAGCTGTAGGCATGGCGCTGTCCGCGAAGGTATTTGGCGACAGCTTCCGTGTATATACGCTGCTGGGCGACGGCGAGCTTCAGGAAGGCGAGGTATGGGAGGCATCCATGTTTGCCAGCGCCAAGAAGCTGGACAACCTCTGCGTGATCGTGGACAATAATAACCTTCAGATCGACGGAACCATCGAGGAAGTGAACTCCCCGTATCCGATTGACGAGAAGTTCAAAGCCTTTGGCTTCCATGTGATCAATGTGAACGGACATGACTTCGACGAGCTCCGCTCTGCTTTCGCGGAGGCGAAGACGGTAAAGGGGCAGCCCACAGTTATCATCATGAAGACGGTGAAGGGCAAAGGCGTATCCTTTATGGAGAACAACGCGGCATGGCACGGCTCTGCTCCCAACGACGAGCAGTACGCGGTGGCTATGGCAGATTTGGAGAAGGCAGGTGAAGCATTATGTCAGAAGTAAAGAAGATCGCTACGAGAGAAAGTTATGGCAATGCGCTGAAAGAGCTCGGCGCTGAGAATCCGAATGTAATCGTGCTGGACGCAGACCTGGCAGGCGCTACGAAGACCGGCGTGTTCAAGAAAGCGTTCCCGGATCGTTTCTTTGACTGCGGTATCGCCGAGTCCAACATGATGGCTATCGCCGCAGGCGTGGCGACGACCGGAAAGATTCCGTTCTGCAGCACCTTCGCGATGTTCGCGGCAGGCCGCGCTTACGAGCAGGTGCGCAACGCAGTCGGCTATCCCCACCTGAATGTGAAGATCGGCGCTACCCATGCCGGCGTCTCCGTAGGCGAGGACGGGGCCACCCATCAGTGCAACGAGGATATCGCCCTGATGCGTACGATCCCGGGCATGGTTGTCATCTGCCCCGCAGATGATGTGGAGGCGAGAGCGGCAGTAAAGGCTGCGGCAGAGTACGTGGGCCCGGTATATCTGCGGTTTGGAAGGCTGGCAGTGCCGGTGATCAACGACGAAGCGACCTATAAATTTGAGATCGGCAAGGGCATCACCTTAAGAGAGGGAACAGATCTTACCATCGTAGCCACTGGCCTCTGCGTGAACAGCGCTCTGGAAGCGGCTGAGAAGCTGGCGGCGGAGGGCGTGTCCGCCGAGGTAATCAATATCCACACCATCAAGCCTCTGGATGAGGAGCTTGTTCTGGCATCCGCGAAGAAGACCGGCAAGGTCGTAACCGTGGAAGAGCATTCCGTCATCGGCGGCCTGGGCAGCGCTGTCTGCGATGTCTTAAGCGAGAAGCTTCCGACTCCGGTGAAGAAGATCGGCGTGTACGACACCTACTGCGAGTCCGGCCCGGCTGTCAAACTGCTTGAGAAGTATAAGCTGGATGGAAACGGCGTGTACGAGCAGATTAAGGACTGGCTGAAATAAAGACTGGTCAAAAATAAGAATAAAAAAGCAAAATGGTGAGAAAACGGGGCGCCCCAAAGGCTGCAAGATGGCTTTTGGGGCGCCCCGTCTGCACAGTACCGTCCTTGGACTGCCTAAAGCCTCCCGCGCCGGAGGAGAACGGCCGCAAAACGCGGCGGCATGTCGAAAATATTTCCGTCCCCTTCGACAGGAAACGATAAATCACGCGTCCTCGTTGTGCTATATTTTGAGTAATCAGCCGGGGCATGTCCTCATGCGTCCGGAAAATATGGAGGACAGACGAGGTGGAGAACAAGCATGATTGAATTCGTTTATAAAGAGAAGACGAAAGAGACTGATACAACGCCCAAGCTGGAGCTGCCGAAAAATGTCCGGCAGATCGGGGAGCCGGAGGAAAGCCGTAAAATCTATATAGAAGATTACGTGGTTACATATCTGAAACGATTCGCGAAGGAGGAGCCCCTCGGCAGCCGGCTTGCAGTACTGCTGGGGAATGCGGAGCGAAGAGGCGGGATCCCTTATCTTTTTATCCGAAGCGCCGTCGCCCTGAAGGAGCTCGAATACAGCGAAGGAGGCATCCCCTTTACAGACGAGGTGTGGGCCGGGGTCTACAGCGCGATCAAGGAATATTTTCCGGTGCAGGATATTCTGGGCTGGTTTCTTTCTGTACCGGGCTATCCGATGGAGCTGGATCCGGGAATCGCGAAGATCCATATAAACTGCTTCGGCGGGGCGGACAAGGTTCTGCTGGCGGCGGAGCCTACAGATTGGGACGAAGATTTTTTTGCCTATGAAAACGGAAGGCTGACGCGGCAGAAGGGCTATTACATTTTTTATGAGCGGAACGAGGCCATGCAGCGCTTTATGATTGAAACAGGGGACGGGGAGAGCATTGACGCGAAAGAACAGTTTGAGGACAGAGCGATCCAGAGCTTCCGTGCTATCGTGCAGGAAAAGAAAGAATATTCCGGGCAGAAGCGCGTGATGACATTTCTGTACACAGCCAGCACATTTCTGGTGATGGTGGTGCTGGTGATTGGCATTACTCTGATCAATAATTATGAAAAAATGGAAGGGCTTGAGATGGCGCTTGGCGATCTCACCCAGACCATAAAGAGCCAGAATGGCAGGGAGACTGCGGCAGGCTTCACCGCGTCTTTGGACGCAGAGCCGTCGCCAGAGGATAGCTCTGCGTCGGGAAGCCCCGCTGCCGAAGCGCAGGAAACCCCGGAGGCCCAAGAAACCCCGGAGACCCAAGAAACCCCGGAGGCCCAAGAAACCCCGGAGGCCCCGGAATCACCGGAGCCCCCGGAAGCTTCGGGAACCCCGGAAATTCCGGAAGCCCCGGAAGCGCAGGAAACTCCGGAATCTTCGGAGGCTTTGGAAGCTTCGGACGCTTCGGAGCCCCAGGAGGCTGCGGCTTCCTCCGGCAGCGCCGTCCCGGAAAGCTACACTGTCCAGGAAGGAGATACCCTTCTTTCCATCAGCCGCAGAATCTACGGCCGGGACGACCAGATCGGCGCTATCTGCAGCCTGAACGGGATCGAGGACAGCGATCACATTCTGGCAGGACAAAAACTTTTGCTTCCGTGAAGGGTTTGTGCTATCATATAAAAAAGTCGAAGAAAGGCACAGACAGAGAACGCAGCAGGGGATAAAGAACGAATGGCGACTATCATGCAGCTCTACAAGACTCCGCCGCATGGAGAGCATGGAGACGGCGGCATGGACGATTATAAAAAGAAGCTCTTCCATCACCGCGCGGGCCGGGGAATCCGTTTCCTGGTCTGCGTGGTTGTTGTGCTTGTGGTGCTCCTCGGTCTTTGGCTCTGGTCCCGGAACCGGACATACACCGGCTACGAGGTGGTGTCTTCCACGGAGCACAGCAGCACGGTGAACACACAGTATGCGGAGTATGGCGGATATCTTCTTCGATACAGCCGCGACGGCATATCCTGTGTAGACAGCAGGGAGGAGGCGGTCTGGAGCCAGACTTACAATATGCAGTATCCTATCCTGGATATCTGCGGCAGCTCCGCTGCCGTGGCGGATCGCCAGGGAAACGAAGCCTACATCTTCGGGGAGGACGGACTTAAGTCCCAGATCACCACGAGGCTTCCGATCCAGCAGATCAGCGTATCCTCCCAGGGCGTCACGGCCCTGCTCCTGGACGGCGGCAGCTTGTCGTGGATCTACCTGTACGACAGGGAGGGAAACGTGCTGGCCGAATCCCGCTGCAGCCTGGACGAGACAGGACAGCCGCTTTCCATCAGCATTTCCCAGGACGGAACGAAGCTGGCGGTATCCTATCTCCAGGTGCACAATGGAGCCGCCGCGAGCTGTATCGTCTTCTACAACTTCGGCTCTGTGGGAAATAATTTTGTAGACAAGATCGTTTCGTCCAAGATCTATGAAGGGACCGTGATCCCCAGGGTGGAATATCTGAGCGGAACGGTATGCGCGGCTATGTCCAGCCACGGACTGATATATTATGAGGGCGCGGAGATCCCGGAGGAGACGGCGTCCGTGGAGATCCAGGCGGAGATCCTGAGCGTATTTTTCGGGGACAGCTGCGTGGGAATCATCACGGAAGAGGAACAGCTTCCGTCGCTAGAGGAGTCAGAGGCGGATGCCGGGGGGACAGATGGGACGGACGGGGAAGGCGGCCGTTTCCAGGTAAACCTCTACAGTACAGAAGGGAAGCCTCTGCTGTCCGAAAGAACCAGCCTGGAATACACCCAGGCGAAGATCTCCGGCGGAATGCTGATTCTCTTCGGGGAGGAGGACTGCGAGATATACAGCATGCAGGGCGTGCTCAAATACGCAGGCTCCTTTGGGACAGGCATGGCAGACCTCTACAAGGCAAAAGGCTTCCAAAGGTATACGGCAGTATTTTCGGATCGGACAGATACCATTAAGCTGAGATAAAGGAGAGACACATATGAACTGGTTATTGCCCGCAGTGGCCCTCTTCCTGGCGCTTGCAGCCTGGGACGGCCACAGGAAAGGATTTATCAAAAAGGCGGTAGGGATCGTGGGGCTGATACTGACGCTGGCCCTGACAGCGATGATCTCGCCCTATGCGGCAGAGTTCCTCAAAGAGAACACGGGCCTGTACGACATGCTGCAGAGCGGCATCGCGGGAGGCGGCGCGGAACTTTTGGAGACATTCCGCAGTCTGGGGCTGGAGGACGCGGTAAGCGGTTATCTGGCGGATCAGGTTCTCGGCGCGCTGGCTTTTCTGATTATGCTGATTCTGATCAGCGTGCTGGTGCAGGGAATCGCGTTTTCTCTGGGGCTGGCCGCGAAACTTCCGGTGCTGCACGGCCTGAATAAACTGGCCGGCCTGGTCTTTGGCCTGGCGGAGGGCGTGCTTCTGGTCTGGATTTTTTTCTTTGCGGTCACGGCCTTCGCGGCGACAGACTGGGGAGGACGGCTGCTTTCGATGATATCGGAGAGCGGGATTTTGTCCTGGCTGTACCGGGAAAATCTATTGTTTAAACTTCTGTAATGGAGAGCGTCCCAAAGACAGCGAGGCTTTTGGGGCGCTTTTTTGCTATTCTAAAGGAGGATACCATTGTAAATAAAGGGTAAAATCTAGTAATTCAAGGAGAACTTCTCTCCAGGATTTCCAGACAAAAACCTGGTTACAGCCCGCGCGATAAGCGGATGAAAATAGTAACCGGGCGTATACAAAAGATAATTTTCCAGGACAGGAAAGGTTGCGTAAGACAAGAATTCCATGTAAAATGAAGGAGGAAAATTATTTGGGGAAAAAAGAAAATCCGCTGCTGGCCTATTATAACCAGCCGGAGCGCTTCGCCCAGCTGCTGAATGGCTGGCTGTTTGGCGGGGCTGAGTGCTGGAAGGCGGAAGATATCAGCGAAGCAGACCGCAGGGGGACAGACGCCAGGAGGGGAGCCCGCGAGAGATACCGGGATTTGTTCAAGAAAGTGGACAGTGCACTGGTACACCTCTACATCGGGACGGGATTGATGGAGTATGTAGACTATACGATGCCGCTGCGGGAATTTCCTCGGGAGATCTGCTTTCTGTTGATGTGCATCAAATACGCGAAAGATAAAGAGGCGTTTTCACGCCTTAAGGAGCTGACGGGAACTGCCATCGTCTCAGAGGACACCTGCGAGGCGATAGCAGAGTATCTTGGGGAACCAGAGCTTTTAGAAAGAGAGGCTGGAGCAGAAGGAGGCAGAGATATGTGCAAAGCGATCCGGGACTTGGTGGAAGATGGAAGGAATGAGGGAATACAGCAGGGAATACAACAGGGAATACAACAGGGAATACAGCAGGGTGTACAGCTGGCGAAACAGATTTTAAATATGGCAAGAGAAAATGTGCCTGCAGCTGAGATAGCCAGCCGGCTTTCTGTTTCTGAAAAAGAAGTAAGGCAGCTGCTGGACTAGCGGCTTATAAACAGCTGCTGGACTAGCGGCTTTTCTCTTGACAAACAGCAAAAAAGCCATTACTATAGTGAACGGAGTGTTACTGTTTAATCAGGCATGACCAGAAAATATGCGTGACGGCATATGTTTTTGGCCATGCCTTTTTTGTGTGGCCGTCGGATAAAAAACGGGGGTATCGTTATGGTTACATGGAGAGAAATACTGTTTTTCCTGATCCTCTTTGGGGCAAATCTGATACAGGCGATCACAGGCTTTGCGGGAACGCTGCTGGCAATGCCGCCCAGCATGCAGCTTCTGGGGGTGAATGAAGCCAAATCCGTGCTGGCGGTTCTGGATCAGCTGTCCTGTCTGCTGATTGTCCTGACAGGTTTTCGGCATATCAACTGGAAAGAGTTCGGGAAGATGACGGTCCTGATGGTGATTGGAATGTTTGCCGGGATGAAGATCTTTGAGATTTTTCCGGTTCAGCAGCTGCTGACGCTGTATGGCGCTATGATTCTTTGCATTGCCCTCTGGAAACTGTTCGGGCAGAGGCTGATACAGGGAAGAAAGAAGGCCCAAGAGGAAGCTGCCCTGCCGGAAAGAAAAAGTTCTCTTCGTTCCGTGGCTATGCCCTGTGTGATCCTGGCTGCCGGCGTGATCCATGGGATGTTTGTGTCGGGAGGCGCGCTGCTGGTGATTTACGCTTCTTCTGCTCTGAAGGAGAAGGAGGAGTTCCGCGCGACCATGGCTATGCTCTGGGTGACGATTGGCTGCTATATCACCGGGAACCAGATTCAGTCAGGCTTCTTTAATCCCCATGTGGTTTTCCTGTGCCTGGTGGGCGCGGTTCCGCTGTTTGCGGGGATCTGGGCTGGGACAAAGCTGGTGAAGAGGATTCAGCAGGAGACGTTCCTGAAGCTGACCTATATACTGCTGCTCATCTCTGGCATTCTGGCCATGGCCTAGCAAATTGCACAAAAATATAAGATAAAATTTGTATAAATAAGACAAAAACAGGATAAAATCCAAAATTGACTTGACATTAGACCTTGCGATTACTATAATAAAGACAAATCTGAGATGCGTGTTACTGTTCAATCAGGCATGAGTTCTCTTCTTTGCGGAGGAGGATTCATGCCTTTTTTTGTCGGGTTCCGGCCGGACCGACAGGAAGGGCAGCAGGCGTGTGAAAAGGAGGATGAGAATGTTTCAGCTTTTTAAGAAGAAAGCGGCTTTGGAGGAATCTGCAGTTCTCGCGCTTGCCGCTGTGGCGGACGGACGCTGCATTCCGCTGGAGGAGGTAAATGATCCCGTATTTTCCGGGAAGGCTCTGGGAGATGGAGTCGCGATTGTCCCGGAGGACTGTGTGATTGCCGCTCCCTGTGATGGGACGGTTTCCATGCTGGCGGAGACCCTTCATGCCTTTGGCATGACAAGGGAGGATGGTTTGGAGCTGATGGTGCATATCGGCATCGATACAGTGGCCCTGAAGGGAGAAGGGTTTGAAGCCCTGGTTTCCCAGGGAGCAAGCGTGAAAAAGGGAGATCCCCTGATCCGCTTTGACGCCGCGCTTATGCGGGAGAAGGGAATCGACATGACCACCATGCTGATTCTGTTAAATCCTGCTCAGTACCAGCCGAAGATGCTTGCCGGAGGGCAGCAGGTGAAGAAGGGCGCTGATACCGTAATCGAGTGCAGCCGCTGATGAGTTTGAGTGAGTGGGGGCTTTGAACAGGATGGAAGCCATTAAGGTATACAATAATAACGCTGTGTCAGCGGTTAAGCCGGACGGGCGGGAGGTCGTGCTGGTCGGCAATGGGATTGGGTTTTCCAAAAGGCCCGGGGACGCCATCGACGAGCGGAAGATAGAAAAAATATATTATATTCAGAGCGAACTCCAGACGAAATTCCTGCAGCTTCTGAAAGACGCGAGCCCCGGAGCCGTCCGCGCGGCGGAGGATATTCTGGAATATGCCAGAGGAAAGGGGCTGGAGCTTAAAGACCAGCTGCTGCTCTCCCTGGTGGATCACATCTGTTTTGCCCTTGAGCGCTGCGAGCAGGGCATCGACCTGCCGTATTTGATGCTGGCGGAGACCAGGCTTCTCTATCCCAGGGAATTTGACGCCGGGAAATGGGCTTTGCAAAGGATAGAGCTTCGCTGCGGCGTCAGGCTGCCGGATTACGAGGCAGGCTATATCGCGCTGCAGCTGGCCAGCGCGTCCATGAACCGGGAGATGACTTACAATACCCTGAAACTTACCAAAGGGTGCATGGATATTATCCGGGACACCTACGGCGTGGAGCTGGATCCCGACCA
>CALWBB010000041.1 GCA_944375885.1 uncultured Merdimonas sp. | reverse complement strand
AACCGGTGTCAGTACGCCGTCTTCGTTGAAAATCTGTGTCATTCCAACTTTGGTAGCTAAAATAGCTTTCTTCATTTCTTCTCCTCCTTGTTTCTCTACAGCGGAACGTTCCCGCACCCTTCAAGTGTGCCTGTATGCCATAATCCCGGCAGACAGCAGAAACGTTCATTCTAGCTGAAGGAATTATTTTGTTTTCATTTTGATATCGATGTAAACGCCAGCCGGCATCTCCAGTCTGGACAGTGCATCAACCGTTTTCTGGGTCGGGGTAATGATATCGATAAGACGCTTATGAGTTCTCTGCTCGAACTGCTCTCTGGAGTCTTTGTACTTGTGTACAGCTCTCAGGATGGTCACTACCTCTTTTTTGGTAGGCAGCGGAACAGGGCCGCTCACCTGCGATCCATTCTTCTTTACAGTTTCGATGATCTTCTTCGCGGACGCATCCACCAGCTGATGATCATAAGCCTTCAGTGTGATTCTCATTACTTGACTTGCCATAAAAAAAGTCGCCTCCTTTTCGTACTTTTAAGACCAGTACGACAAGCGGTGACTGTACACTCTCCCGTGTGTATCCTGTGTAAAAACGGAAAACATCACGTTGTTTCTATTCTAAGATAGACAGTTAATTGGTACAGTGACTTGTCGCCAGTTTCCTAACTTGACATTCGCTCCACGGAAAACCTGCCATTCTCAGGCAGCAACCTCACGCTTCTCAGCTATCAATGTCACAACAGTGGTTATTATACAGGAATGTTCCGGGATTTGCAAGGATTTTCTTGAAAAAAGTTCAGAAAAAGTTTTCACAAAATGCACAAAGTTTCGAGTGAAATTTTGGTGATTTTGCCGATACGAAACCGCCCAGCTCTGAGGTGTAGACAGGGCCGGTGCGGAACGCAAGATATTGTGGAAGGCGCCGTTTTCAGCTCTCTGTACTCAGATCATACAGCCCGTCTGGACAGATATCCTGACCATGGGGCCACACGACAGTAAAGCCGTCTGTCTTTGCCTGACGGAAATAATCCGGCTCTCCCAGCTCCCCATACCATTCCCCGCGGATATACGGCCTGACATCAAAGCGCCTTTTTTCTCCATTACTAAATATGATATCCAGAAAATAATCCTTTTGAGGTGTTACCTGTATTGCTGTCGGTCTTAACATATAGCTTCTCCTTCTACTATATGTGGAAGATTATGCTTTCCTCCTCTTTCACTTTGCATCCTTATGATAATTCCATAAAACATAGATAGCGTCGGCATTCCGCTTCCTCCTTTTCATTATACATCATGTTACCGCTAACCACCAGACAGCAATACATCTTATCAGGAGTTTTTTCACTCTTTTGTGACTGCGAAAATGTTGGCGAACTGCCCGATTTTTTTCCTGTCGAAAAAGAACTTTTCCAGAACAGAAAAAAAGTTTTCACTTAATGCTCAATATAGCAGAGAAAATATCTTATGTCAACTTCTTCTTGGTTTATCATCTCTGTCTTCTTCTTGGTTTATCATCTCTGTCTGCAAAGAAAATAGTTTCCGGCGTATTCTCTGCCAAATTGTAAAATCAATTCGAAGATATGCCAGCGCCGCATTTCTGTTTTTGTCTCTACTGCATATGTCCCCTCCCCGCATCTCATTTTAATTTCAGCATAGACCAGCACCGTTTGAATATATACAAGTTTTTTCTGTCCTAATATACAAAAACTCCGCCATTAAGACTTAATTTCTCACTGCAGCCCGGATTTGGCAGACGGATTTTCCATATAGAGAAAAAACTGTGGGCCATGTCCAAAACTCGCAGGTTTCTTGGATATCTGAGATAATTTTTTCTGTATATGTACAACAGGTCGTGTTATGTAAACTCAATTCAAAGGAAACCACGCTGTATCCCGCCAAAATTGGGTATTGCAAGAACTTTTTTCTCTATATGTCCAAAGACTCCAGCGAAAATCGAAGCTTGTTCATGTCTCTTCCCTTCCGTCCGGCGCTTTTACTTTATAAGCCTCTGCCTAATAACAGTCTCCCCTCTTTTTCATTTTTGCTTGTCCTGGTTATTCCAAAAGTCTTCTTCAGCTGTTATAATATCATGGATCCTGAAAATAAACATAAATCCCAGAAAGATTTTTTCTTACGGAGGTTCAGAATGAATATCAGACTTATCGCGTTCGACCTGGACGGGACGCTTCTAAACAATAAAAAAGCTGTATCGCCAAGGACCAAAGCCGTGCTGGAGCGGGCCGCCGGGAAGGGTGTGCTTCTCGTGCCTGCCACAGGCCGGCTGCACCGGGATCTCCCGGCGGATGTGGCCGCGCTGCCCTCGCTTCGGTACGTGATCGCTATCAACGGAGCCGAAGTCTTCGACCGGAAGGAGGACAGGCTTTTATACCAGGCAGACCTGGACAGAAATGACGCCCTGAAACTTATGAAATATATGGACTCTCTTCCTGCCATCTACGGCTGGTATCAGGGAGGACAGGGCTTTATCTCCGCCCGCTATTACGAAAGGATGGAAGAGTTCGCCCACGCGCCCTGGCTGTTTGACAGCATGAAGCGTGCCTACACTCCCACAGAAAATCCCGAAAAGACTCTTTTGAAGGAAAAGAGCGGCCCGCAGAAGCTGCAGCTCTATTTCCGGGATATGGAGGCCCGCAGGATGGCGCTGGAGGAAATTCCGCGCCTTTTCCCCCAGTGCGTCGTATCCTCGTCTCTTCCTATTAATATAGAAGTAAACGCAGCCTGTGCCACCAAAGGCGCCGCTCTCGCCTTTCTGGCAAAGCACCTGAGAATAGCAATCGCAGAAACCCTGGCCTTCGGCGACGGGACGAACGA
Source organism: uncultured Merdimonas sp. (assembly GCA_944375885.1). Classification (GTDB taxonomy): domain Bacteria; phylum Bacillota; class Clostridia; order Lachnospirales; family Lachnospiraceae; genus Laedolimicola. Next base: position 15,042 of record CALWBB010000041.1, on the reverse strand, counting down.
CATCTCTATGATCCGCCAGGCCGGCATCGGTGTCGCCATGGGCAACGCCGCGCCAGAGCTGCTGGCTGCCGCCGACCGGGTCACCGCAGACAACGACGAGGACGGCCTGGCCAAAGTTCTGGAAGAGCTCGGCTTTTAATCCAGCCAGCCCGGGGTTCTCCGCCTGATTTTTTCTTAAATCGGATAAGGGAAGTTCCTTCCCCTATCCGATTTTGCGATGCGTACAGCTCACGGCATAAATGCCGCTCGCTGTACTTGCCCGGCAAATGGCCGCCCATGCAGGCACGACGGCCGCTTGCCGGGCTTATCGCACAAAGGGAGCCCCGGAAATCGGATTTTCCGCAGGCCCCTTCTCAACTTAATTTTCTTCTTTTGTCTCCGGCTCCCCGGCCGTTCTCTCTTCCGGCCGCTCCGGCTGAGCCTCTTCTTTCGCCTCCTCAGGCCTCATCTGCGCGCGGACAGCCTCGTTCCCGGCTTCTTTTCCGGCTTCAGAAGCTTTCCCACCTTCCTCCGGTTCCGGAATTCCCTTCACCTCGCGGAAAATCTTCATGAACTCCTTGCCGGTGATGGTCTCCTTCTGAATCAGGTACTCAGCGATCTTATCCATGGCCTCCCGGTTCTCACTTAAAAGACGCTTCGCCTCGTCATAAGATTTCTTCAGAATCCGCATAACCTCCTGATCGACATCGGCGGCCGTAGCGTCGCTGCAGTTCATCACCGTGCGGCCTGTCAGATACTCGTTCTCCCGGGTCTCCAGGCCCATCAGGCCGAATTTATCCGACATACCGTACTGAGTCACCATAGCCCGGGCAATGCGGGTCGCCTTCTCGATATCGTTGGACGCGCCGGTAGTCACCGTGTCGAAGACAAGCTCCTCTGCGGCCCGGCCTGCCAGCAGGCCCACCAGCATGGCGTCGATCTCCTTTTTCGTATTCAGGTACTTCTCTTCCTCCGGCACCTGCATCACGTAGCCAAGTGCTCCCATGGTACGGGGCACGATGGTAATCTTCTGCACAGGCTCCGCGTCCTTCTGGAGAGCGCTCACCAGGGCGTGGCCCACCTCATGGTAAGAGACGATACGCCGCTCCTCTTTGCTCATGATGCGGTCCTTCTTCTCCTTACCTACGAGAACCACTTCCACAGATTCAAAGAGATCCTTCTGGGATACGGCCACCCGGCCATTCTTCACAGCGAGGATCGCAGCCTCGTTGATCATATTCGCCAGATCGGAGCCCACGGCTCCGCTGGTCGCCAGGGCGATGGCCTCCAGATCCACCGTGTCGTCCATCTTCACATTCTTGGAATGCACCTTCAGGATGTCCACGCGGCCCTTCAGATCCGGCCGATCCACGATGACCCGGCGGTCAAAACGGCCGGGACGGAGGAGAGCCGGATCGAGTACCTCAGGCCGGTTCGTCGCCCCCAGCACCAGGCAGGCCGTATGGCTGTCGAAGCCGTCCATCTCCGCCAGCAGCTGGTTCAGCGTCTGCTCACGCTCGTCATTTCCGCCCAGGCGGGAATCACGGCTCTTTCCGATGGCGTCTATCTCGTCGATAAAAATAATGCAGGGGGAATGTTTCTTCGCCTCCTGGAACAGATCCCGGACACGGGAAGCGCCCACACCCACGAACATTTCCACAAAATCAGATCCGGACAGGGAGAAAAACGGCACATGGGCCTCTCCCGCCACTGCCTTCGCAAGCAGGGTCTTTCCCGTTCCAGGCGGGCCCACCAGAAGGGCTCCCTTGGGCAGCTTCGCGCCGATCTGGGCGTATTTCCCCGGATTGTGCAGGAAATCTACCACTTCCTGGAGGGATTCCTTGGCCTCTTCCTCCCCAGCTACGTCTTTAAATGTCACCCCGGTATCCTTTTCAATGTAGACTTTCGCTCTGCTCTTGCCTACATTCATACCCATCATGCCGCCACCGCCGCCCATCCGGCGCATGATCAGGGCGAACACGCCCCAAAGTACCAGGATCGGAAGCAGGAAATTCACAATAGCAGAGAGCAGGACTGTCCGGAAATCCGTCACCGGCGCTTCGTATTCCACGCCGGCGGCATCCAGCCGCTCCTGCAGATAGTAATCCGGCACGACGCCGGTATAATAAGTTACATCCCGTCCCACTGCATCCTTCTCTTTGGACACAATGTCAATCTGGCTGGAGGTAATCTTTACGCTTGCGACCTCATCCTTCTCCAGCATATCCAGGAATTCATTGTAAGTAATCTCCTTGCTGGAGGCTCCCATATTGCCAATGAAATTCCAGAACAGAATTCCCACCAGGGCGATGATCAGAAACATCAGGATCCCCTGCCGATTTCTCGGATTTCTATTATCATCGTCTCCGCCGGGCGGGCGGCCAGAATTATTGTTATGTTCTTCCATATTTCTCCTCCTTGTATGCTGCAGCCAGCGCTGCCCGCAAACCGGGAACCAGCGCGACTGTAACACTCCTATTATAATGTGTGTTTTCCCAGAAAGCAATACAGGAAGCTGTGAAAATTCTGTTAGCAGCTTCCTTTCCTGGCAGAACTCCAGGGGCTGCTCCCTCCCGGTTGCTATTCACAGCCGTTTTCATCACCACATATCTTATAAAGTTTTAGACAGCCTCTGTCCTCCCGCAGGATCGGGAAGCGGGCTGCCGCACGGAAAACAATCCGCACGGCAGCCCGCTCCTTCTCTTTCCAAAAGCCCCTTAAATTGAGCTGATGTTCATATCTACATTTCCTTTTACGCCGTCTACAGAACCCTTTGAAGTATTCTGCCAGATATCGTAACGGCCGCCGTAGGTACACTTTGAAGCGTACTGGGCCACCCAGATACGGTAGCTGCCCGGGAACTGGGATACGTTCAAATGCTCAGAGAACCAGTTCTTGCTGGCGTATACCATAGGCTTGTAGCCTGCGCTCGCCACAGTATTGCAGAACGCGATGGTTACTTTCGTCCTGTCTGACTTGGAAAGCCCGTCCGCGCGGCCCGCGCCGCCGTTCGCGTACTCGCTGTCAATGGCAATCGGCATATTGATGCCATACTGTCTCGCCAGCTTCACTGCCATACTGGCCTCTTCCACTGCCTCAGCCTCGTTGATCGCCTGGCTGAAGAAGTAGATGCCCACGCGCAGCCCCGCTGCCTTCGCCCCGGTAATGTGGGAAGCGAACATGGGATCCTGCACCAGCACGCCAGAGCCGTATCCACGGTAGCCGCAGCGGATAATGACGAAATTAATGCCCGCATTCTTTACCTTCTGCCAGTTAATGCTGGTCTGGTACTTGGACACATCGATTCCGATGGTGCCGGAGCGCACGCCCTCATCGCTGAAGTTATACTGGATTCCCTGGATGACCTGGCTTCCCGTCACCTTGTTGCCATTCTTATCGAAGTAATAAGTGGCGCCGTCTATGGTCTGCCAGCCTGTATACTTATAACCCGTCACCTTCTTGGTAATCTCGTAGACCGGCTCACTCCTTGTATCGTAAATCGGCCTGCTCGAGGTGTCATAGACAATCTTTTCTTCAGGCGCGGCCTTCAGGAACTGGATGCCCATGATCAGCGCCCCCGCTGTGGGAACCGTCTTCGGATCGTCCAGGCTCTGCCCCTCCGGTTCCGAAGAAGTCTCTCCTGCGCCTGTCTGCTGCCCGCCTGTCACGGGATCCGTGTTCTCTGTGGAGGAATCCCCGCCTTCGCCTGTCTCTGTGCCTTCTCCCGGAACTTCAGGCTTTTCTTCCTGGCCAGTCTCTCCTCCCGTGCCCATGTCAGCGCCGCACTCATCGCAGTAGCCGTCGCTATCCGTGTCTGTATGTCCCTTTGGCTCAATCCGAAGATTCGTTTGATTCGGATCTACTGCTTTGCACTCTGAACACACCATGTCATATGTACCAGCCTCCGTGCAGGTAGCCTCTTTTGTGATCTTCTTCTCCGTATAGCTGTGCTCATGCGGCATTTTCGCACTGCAGCGGTCGCACACACCATCTTTATTCTCATCCTTGTGATACGCGGCAGGCTCTGAGATGATCCCTTCATACATCTCTGTATCGAAGTCATCCAGCATCAGCTTCGAGTACACCGGCTGACCCCAATTGTCTACCTTCTGGGTCTTGACATCTTCCACGATCTCCGTCTTCGTAGACTCCACGTACTCTACGGTATCCTGGAGCACCTGGGCCGTGCCCGCGTCTGCGTTTCCATTTGTATTGGCATCCTCGGCGGCAACGTTGATCTCGCTCTCACTCTTGATCTCATCCGCGATATCCACGATCTGGTACTCAATGTGATCCTTGACCTCCGCCGTGATATCGTCCGGCGCGGCATACCCGCCGGAAGACTTCATGGAAATCCTGCACTTGCCCGGCTCCATGGACTTGATATAAATAATGCCGTCCTTATCGCTGTCTGTATAGTCCTTCGTCTTATTGGCAGAATCCGTCACAGACACCTCGAAAGCGGTGCCAGTGATGACTTTGTCATTCCGCTCATTTACGATCTTGACCTTCAGATCCTTATCCATCGAAGTCGCCTTCAGGACGACAGGAACCTCTTTTTCGTCTACGGAGGCCATCTGGGTATTGTCTCCGTCCAGGCGGGTCAGCTCTGCCACATAGGATTTATTCATCACAAGGCTGACAGCCGTCGCCTGCGCTGTCTCGTCCGCCCGCAGATCCGTGACCTTCGGGATCATAGCTTCCGTAATCTCGTCTCCAGATCCACAGCCTCCAAGCATAGACATGGCCATCACCGCGGCAAGCAGCAGCGCTCCTACTCGCTTTCCTCTCATCTTCTCACTCCTCATCCTGCCTTTTCCGGCAGCCTGTACGTATCCTGGTTCTGTGACTGCCTCACAGTCATTTTCCCTCGTAGTATAGCATTCTTTCCCCCTGTTTTCAACCGTTTCCGGGAAAAAAGTTGACATAAATGGGCTGTAAATCTTTCCAGTATGGCGGCTTCCCGCCGGATGCATCCTGCAAAAAGGGACTGCGGTTCACCTGCCTGCAGCCCCTGTCTTCTCCACCTTATTTTGTCCGGCAGTCTCTCAAAAAATGCCTGCTCACTCCGCGCTTGTCTCCAGCGTATAGGCTCGTTCAAAGTCCAGCTTGTCAAGAGCGCTGTCAACTGCCGTAAATGTGTGCTGCTCCTTGAGCGCGCTGTACTTTTCCTCGTACATGGCGCTGCGGCGTTCCAAAAGAATCGTTTCTTTCTCTGTCTGCGTCGCCTCTTCGTCAAAGGTGCTGATCATCTGCACACCGTAATAGCCGGATTCCGTCTCGATCACGGGCGCGGTCTCCCCATCCTCAAGAGAGTCTGCCGCCGCGCGGACTTCCTCCACCGGGGAAATGCTGTCCGCCCCATAGGTCGTTTCACTGACCGTCAGCTGATCGTCCTCATCCCGGTTTTCGTTGGCCGCGTCCACCGCCGCGCTCAAATCCGTGCCGTCAGAGACGCTGTCAAGCACTGCCTGGAGCTCTGCCTTCATGGCTTCCTTCTCCTCGTCTGTCAGCTCGATGGTATTGCCCTCTTCGTCTGTCTCGGTTCCCTCTGTGGACATGTAGACATAGGCGATCCGCTTCTGGGCAGCTTCCTCGTCAGACACCTCCGTGTCCACGTCCGCCGTCAGGACATCGTACATTTTTTCCTGAATCGTAGCCAGGGTAAGGAGACGCTCCACCGAGGTCTGATCCACGCCCAGGGCATTCAGGGTCTTCTCCGTATTGCTGCTGATGAACTGTTCCGCAGCCTCTGTGACAGCCGCCTTTTCCTCGTCTGTCAGCTCTGCTCCGTAGTTCGGGGCTTCCGCCTCCAGCACGTACATCTCTTCAAACTGCGTGATAAGGCTCTCCTTGGCAGCCTCCCCGTAAGTCTCACCGGCCCCCGTGATATCCTGGGCGTAAATATTTGAACTTCCAAACATGGCTCCATAATAAGCCTCCATCTGGGCTTCCTGATAACGGAGCATCAGATTGAACTCGCCAAGCGTCATGTTCACCGTATCGTCCAGTACCGCAGCCGTCTCGGTCCCGTCCAGTACCTCCTGCTTCCCGCAGCCGCTCAGGGCTGACGCCAATACCAGAGCAAAAACCAGTCCAGCAATTCCTCTTCTTCTCATATCTGCAAATCCTTCCTATCTGTAAAGCATTTTTTGTCTATTATAGACGCTTTTTGCCCGTCGGGCAAGGTTTTCTTATCCTGCTTTACTTTTTCACTGTGCCTGTGCCGCCGCAGGCGGCCTTTTTACGGATAAGCCAAATCCTTTCAGGGCTCTGTCAGCATTTGATCCACGCGGACTGCGTCCCAGATCTCTTCGTCAATCTCCAGGGGCGTCTCCTCCTGCCACTGTCTCTCCAGCTCCATCAGATACGCTTCCTTCGCCTGCTGGGCCATGGCTTCCAGATTTTCCTCCGTGGCAGACTCATCATAATCTGACACCCTCTGTACCACATACCAGCCATCCTGCGTCTCTATCGGATCGGACACCTGCCCCATCTCCATAGCGCGGACAGCCTCTGCCACATCCGGATGTACCCCTCCGTCTGTGCTGTCCCCAAAATAAGCGTCGATGGATGTGTGCGCGGCTTCCTCCCCCGCTGCGGAAATATCTCCCAGCTCGCGGGCGCGTTCCGCAAATTCCTGCGCTTCCTGTCCGATTTTCTCAATCTCTTCCTCTGTAAACGGCGTGTGGTTCCCTTCCAGATCATAAGTTCCCAGCACGGAAAACAGGCAGTATGTCAGCTTGCCGACCCTGGCTTCCTCCTCGTTAAGCTCCGGCTTATAAGCAGCCTGGATCTCCTCTGCAGTCCGGGCCGCCAGCTCATTCCGCGTCAGATAATGCCGCACACTCTCTTCCGTAGCCCCTGCAGCCTCCAGTACCTCCGGCGTGTTGCTTTCCATGAAGCTCTGTGCGCGCTGCGCGATCACGGCCTGCTCTTCTTCTGTCAGCCGCGCCCCATATTCCTCCGCGTGGGCGCAGAGCAGGTGAAGCTCGGTAAGAAGCGACATCACGTCGCCTTTCAGCATATCTTCCAGAGTTCTTCCATCGTCCGAGGCCTCCTGCTGCCACATGCCGCTCCCGAAATCCTGGTAATAGGCCATCTCCCACTGCTCCTGGAGCATCCTGGTGTAGAACAGGGCTTCCTCCAGGTAAATAGGTTCCCCGCCCAGATACGCGGCAGGTGTCCCATCCTCCTCTGTCCATACAGCCTTATTACTTCCTGTGTTTTCCGTCATTTCAGTCTGGCCTGCGTCATCCAAAGCTCCCTGGCAGCCGTACAGTCCGCAGGAAGCGCCCAAAAGAAGCATGCCGGCGAGAATGACGCCTAAGGCATGTTTCCGGAGCCCTGGAATTTTCCCGGTTTTCTGATCTGCGTATTTTTCTCTCTTTCTCATTCGTTTTCCCCCAGAAGCAGTTCCATTTTATTCAGGATCTCTCCTAACAGCTCCATGGCGTCTTCTTCCTTCCCACGGCTGTTTTTCTGCCTGCGGTAATAGAAGGCCGGCTTTTCCCCCTTCACGAACTTCATCCGGCCTCCGAAGCCCGCGATGAAATCCACGAAGGCCGCCGGGTTCAGCCTGGCTTTCTCGTAGAGCAGTATCCGGATCTCGTCCGGCCGCTCCACCAGCTCCTTCACATAGACGCGGTGGGCCTTCACCTTCAGATCCGCCACCGCCAGAAGATTCAGGACAGGCTTTGGCAGATCTCCAAAGCGGTCCAGAAGCTCATCCTGCATGTCCTCGCATTCCTCTGCGGACTCGATTCCAGCGATCCGCTTGTAAATATCAAGCTTCTGGCTTTCATTGCGGATGTAGGTATCCGGAATGTAGGCGTCCAGCTCCATATCCACCATCGTCTCAAAGGAATCCTCCGGCGCGGCGGTTCCCTTCTCCTCCCGGACGGCTTCGTTCAGCATCTTGCAGTAAAGGTCGTATCCCACCGCCTGCATGTGGCCGTGCTGCTGCTCGCCCAGCAGGTTTCCGGCGCCCCGGATCTCCAGGTCGCGCATGGCGATCTTAAAGCCGCTGCCCAGCTCCGTGAATTCCCGGATGGCTCCCAGGCGCTTCTCCGCCACCTCTTTGAGCATCTTATCCTTCCGGTACATGAGAAAGGCGTAGGCAGTCCGGCTGGAGCGGCCCACGCGGCCCCGCAGCTGGTAGAGCTGGGACAGGCCCATGTTGTCCGCGTCATGGATAATCATGGTATTGACGTTGGAGATATCCAGGCCCGTCTCAATGATGGTGGTGGACACCAGCACGTCGATCTCCCCGGCGATGAAATCATACATGATTTTCTCAAGCTCATGCTCCTTCATCTGGCCATGGGCGAAGGCCACGCTGGCCTCGGGGACCAGCTCCTGGATCTGGGCCGTCACCTCGGCGATGTTGTTCACCCGGTTGTAGACGTAATAGACCTGGCCGCCCCGACCCAGCTCCCGGCTGATGGCGGCCCGGACCATCTCGCTGTCGTATTCCATCACGTAGGTCTGGATGGGAAGGCGGTCCTGGGGCGCTTCCTCCAGCACGCTCATGTCGCGGATTCCAATCAGGCTCATGTGCAGCGTCCTGGGAATGGGCGTCGCCGTCAGGGTCAGCACGTCGATATTTTCCTTGAGCTTCTTGATCTTCTCCTTGTGGGCCACGCCGAAGCGCTGCTCCTCGTCGATGACCAGAAGGCCCAGATCCTTAAACTCCACGTCCTTTGAGAGCACCCGGTGGGTTCCGATGACGATATCCACCAGCCCCTTTTTCAGATCGGTAAGGGTCTTTTTCTGCTCTGCGGGCGTCCTGAAACGGCACAGCAGATCCACCCGCACGGGGAAATCCTTCATGCGCTGCACAAAGGTGTTGTAGTGCTGCTGGGCCAGGATGGTCGTCGGCACCAGATAGACCACCTGCTTATTCTCCTGCACCGCCTTGAAGGCCGCGCGGATGGCGATCTCCGTCTTGCCGTAGCCCACGTCGCCGCAGATCAGCCGGTCCATGATCTTTGTGCTCTCCATGTCCTTTTTCGTGGCCTCGATGGCCTGCTGCTGGTCTTCCGTCTCCTCGAAGGGAAACAGCTCCTCGAACTCCGTCTGCCAGACTGTGTCCGGGCCGTAGGCGTAGCCTGCTTTTTGCTGCCGGGCCGCGTACAGCTGCACCAGATCATGGGCCACCTCCTGGACAGCCCCCCGGACGCGGGAGCGGGTCTTCGTCCACTCGCTGCCGCCCAGCCGGTTCAGCTTCGGCTTCTTCGCGTCGGAACCGGCGTATTTCTGGATCAGCTCCAGCTGGGTCGCCAGGATGTAGAGGTTGCCGCTCCCCGCGTACTCGATCTTGATATAATCCTTCATGACCTTATCGACCTCTACCTTCTCGATGCCGCGGTAGATGCCAAGGCCATGGTTTTCATGCACCACATAGTCGCCGGGCTTCAGCTCGGAAAAGCTCTGGATTTTCCGGCCCTCGTAGGCCTTCTGCTTCCTTCTCTTTTTCTTTTCCCTCCCGAAAATGTCCGTCTCCGAGAGGACGGCAAACCGGATCAGCGGGTACTCGTAGCCCCGGTGCAGGCTTCCGTGTACCACCATGAGCTCCGAGGGCTGCACCACCCGCTCCGGATCCTCGCTGTAAAAGCTGTTCAGCTCCTGCTCCTGCAGATCCGCCGCCAGGCGCTTCGCCCGGGTGCCGGAGGCGCACATGAGGATCACAGAATATTTCTCCCGCTTCCAGCGCTTCAGATCCTTTACCAGCATCTCGAAACTGTTGTTATAGGGATTGATGGAGCGGGCCTCTATCTGGAAGCGCTCCTTGATCTCCCAGTCCGGGGCTTTCTGCTCCATCAGGCAGAGGGCCACGCAGTTCTTCCGGTTCAGCCGGGCCGCGATCTCCCCGCTCCCATAGAGAAGCCGGGCTTCCTCGGGCAGGGCCTCCCCGCGCTCCGCCCGGTTGGCCATGCTCTCTTCGAATTCCTTTTCCACCGTCCGGCCCTTTTCCATCAGGCGCGCGGGCTCATCCAGGAAAAACAGGGTTTTCTCCGGATCAAAATAATCCAGGAAGCTGACCGCCTCCTCTTTTTCTCCCGGAACCGGCTCCGCCGCCGGATAAATCACGATCTCGCTGACATTTTCCATGGATCGCTGGCTCTCCGGGTCGAAGCTTCGAATGGAATCCACCTCGTCGTCCCACAGCTCGATCCGCCAGGGGGCGTCCTCGGTCAGCGCGTAGATGTCTACGATGCCGCCGCGCACGGCGAACTGGCCCGGCGCCTCCACCTGGCCCGTCCGCTCATAGCCCAGGCGCACCAGCTTTTTCGCGAGGGCTTCGATCTCCACGATGCTGTCCTGGCCGATGGTCAGGATCTCTTTTTTCACCTGCTCCAAGGGGCGCAGCCGGTCCATCAGGCCGTCGAAGGTGGTGATGACCGTGACCTCCCCCTTCGTCAGAAGAGCCTTAAGGGCGCGCACCCTCTGCTGCACCAGCAGGTTCCCCTGGATGTCCGCGTGGAAAAAGAGGAAATCCTTGGCCTGGTACAGCACCGCCTCCCGGTCGAAATACCGGCAGTCCTCGTAGATCTCCCTGGCCTTCTGCTCACTGTAGGTCAGGATCATCCGGTACGGCCAGCCCTGCCACAGGCTGCTGGCCGCGTGTACTTTTTGCGAATCCACGCAGCCGGACAGCAAAAGAACGCCCCTGTTTTTCTTCAGGCGCTTCGTAAGCTCTTCATAGATTCCCAGCTGCTGAAATGGTTCCAGAAAGGCTTTCATGCTACTCTTCCTTCTCCGGGCCGGCTTTCCGATCCTGCCCGGCCTGCTTTGGCTGTGATTTTACCTCTGTCTTTGGTTCCTGCGCCTTCTTCCGGTTGTAGCGGTTCATGGCTTCGTTCGTCTCGTCGCGCACCATCAGGCTCACGGCGTCCGCCGCGTCCGCGAAGGCTTCCTCCACCTTCCTGCGGTCCTCCGCCGTAAAACGCCCCAGCACATAGGCCGCCAAGTCATATTCCTTCGGCTTTTCCCCGACACCGATGCGGATCCGCTGAAATTCCTGGGTTCCCAGGTGGGCGATGATGTTCTTGATGCCGTTGTGGCCGCCTGCGCTGCCCTTTTTGCGGACGCGGATGCTGCCCGGCTCCAGGGCGATGTCGTCGTAAATAATGATGATCTCCGTCTCCGGATCCAGCTTGTAGAAGGCTGCCGCCTCGCCGACGCTCTCGCCGCTTAGGTTCATGAAAGTCTGGGGCTTCAGAAGGAGGACCTTCTGGCCCTCGATGACGCCGGTTCCGCAGATGCCGCGGAACTTCTTTGTATTCATACTTATATGATACCGATCCGCCAGATATGTGACGGCGTCGAAGCCGACGTTGTGGCGGGTGTGATCGTATTGGGGGGTGGGGTTGCCAAGGCCTGCGATAAGGTACATATTGATACTCCTTTTTATGGAGGCTTTTACGGGCGCCTGGGGATTTCTGTATCCGGTGTGAGGTGGGTTCGCGGACGCCTGAGGATTTCTGTATCCGGTGTCCGTCCCTTCGTGGACGTCTGTATGCTTCCGGACGGACATAAATGTCCTCCGTAATCCTACAGGCGTCCACGAAGAGGCCGTACACTTGGATATCAGAAATCCTCAGGCTGGCTCGCGAATCAGCCTCACATCACGATAGCAGAAATGCTCAGACTGGCTCGTAAAAAGCCATTCTTTAAAAACGAATCAATCTTTCTGGTGGAGCGCACAGCTTTAGCCTTCAGGCAGCGAAGAGATAGGTATCTTCTGTGTTTACGCTTCTTCACCGGCTGAAGGTTCTGTATTTTATATAAAACTTGATAACCGCGCCGGTGCACAAGAACAGCCGCCGCTAAAAGCTTATCATAAAGTCAGGTCTATAGTACAGGAGGCGGGGGCTATCTGTCAAGTTCTTCTCCGCAGTGCTGGCAGTATCCTCCCCAGTTGCGGAACAGCGTACTTCCGCAGCGGGGGCACCGGAGAAATATACAGGCGAAAATGACGGATGCGATCATGATGACAATACCTGCCCATATCAGGATTTCCATCTGCTTAGATATTTCATCAAAGATTACTCCTGTGAATGCGGCGGCTAGTCCTGTCCCCCCTCCGATTTTATAAATGCGGCTGGCAGTTTTTAAGGGTATCTTTTTCATCCTCCCACCTCCAAAAATCTCTTTGGTTTTTGGCTTATAGAGACGCTCCAAATGAAGTATGTTTTCCCTCTTTTTGTCTATTATATTCATTTTGCCAAATACTATCAAGCCCAAACGGGCTTGTATAAAATAACATTGCCGTGCTTTCTACGCTGTTGTATGATGGAATGGTATCAGATAGATATTTCCGGGAGGAGGAATAAGAATTGCGAAAAGTCACTTTATTTATTGCCGTAAGTCTGGACGGCTATATTGCAGACAGGAACGGGAAAGTGGAATGGATACAGGGACAGAATACGGAAGGCCCGGATGAGGGGCAGGAGTTGGATTCTTATGAAGAATTTATCCGCGGAATTGATACGATTTTGATGGGCTTTAACACCTTTCACCAGGTGAGTACAGAGCTGGTTTATGAGAGGCGGTAGACCGTATCTTTTTATTTTCTACGGATATCAATCAGACGCAGCACGTCCGAATACATTTGATCGCAATCCTCCAGAGGAATCATCAGCCATTTCTGCCCGTTTCCGGCCTGCGTCTGGCTGTACAGCTCCTGGAGCTCCGGCGTAAGCTCCTCCAGGATGCTTTCAGCGGCTTCTTTTTCCTTTGTTCCGATCACCACCAGTACCGTAAAGCAGTTTTCTCTTGGATAAACCGTGCACAGATTCTTTCCCAATTTTTAAACTTTACATTCCAGCCGGGCTCCCAGCTGCAGGAGCTGAATTCTATCTTTGGGACGACGTGGTATCTGCGCTCCAGTTCACCGCAGAACTGTAAAAATACCGGATTGTTAACAAATTCTCCGATCTCGTCAAGGGCAGGCTGATAGTCTTTCCTGTAAATATCAATCATGTGCAACTCCTTTTGCAGAAGACGTCTCCGCCGGGAGGCTCATGTACAAAAGCGGGTAGGGATTTCCCTGCTCGTCATGGTCTGTCCTTTTGTAAATCTGAAAGCCCATATGCTCATAAAAGCCTCTGGCCTGGGGATTCTGCTCATTTACGGCCAGTCTCTCAACGCCATAATTTTCTATGCCATGCAGAAGCAGGCGTTTGCCCAGCCCTTTCCCTCTTTCCTCCGGAGCGATAAAAAGCATCTCCAGCGTGCCGTTCTCGATCCCCATGAAAGCCGCCGGATGTCCCGCATCGTCCTCCGCGATCAGCAGATGGGCGACTCCCTTCAGCGCCTGGGGAACGTATTCTTTGATGCTGTCGATCTCGCCGTCCGACAGGAAGAGATGTGTAGCCCTCACGGAGCTTTCCCACACCTCCAAAAGCCTGTCTATCAGCTCCTGTATTCTGTTTTTTACTTCTGTTATTTTCATAGGAGTTTCCTTTCTTTCTGTAGTTTTAAGATATTCTGTTCCCGTGCTCGTTACTATGAATAGTAATCCCGTACTCAGTCACGAGATTTCCCTTACAAAGCTCCAGATTTCTCCCTGGTCATCGGAAACAAACAGGGCTTTGGGGCTGACGCCATTCTGGTTCTGATAGGACTTCGTAGCTCCCTGGTTTACCAAGAGATACAGCCTTTCTCCCTCTTCATCAAGCTTTTCCGCAAAGTCAAACGGATAGATTACCGTGCCGTCCTCCATAAATCCCTCCACCCGGGGCCACTCTGTCATTTCAAAGGACTTCCCACCGTCTGTGGTCCGGTACAGATCCCCGCTTTCTCCCGCGTCCTCGCTCAGACAGGCAAACCCCAGAGTTTCATCAATAAAAACCATCCACTGGACATAGCCCATCTCCTGATTGAAGGGATCTGGATTCAGTAAAAAGGCGCTGGCTCCGTCCGCCTCTACGCCCAGGAGAATATAGAAGCAATCGCCCATGACATAGTCCGTGACAAGCATCCGGTACTCCCGCCCATTCTCCAGCTTACAGGCTGCATCCGGCTCCATTTCCAGATAAGAAGCCATATTTTCTTCTATATGGCTTCTGCTTTCCTCCATCCATTCCTGGTGTTCCTGCTCTATCCTGGCTTCCAGAGTTTCTGGTGAATGCAAATACAGAAACTCATACAGCTCCCGCTCAAAATCCTCCCGGGTATATCCGGGATATCCGTAAATGCTGTAACGAAATTCATTTACCGCGGCGTTTCCTTCCATCTGGATATCAATGGCAGGAAATTCATTCACCACATGGCCGTCCCGCAAAAAGACCTCGCTTTCCATGCAGAACTCTGCAAACTCTCCCAGATATCCGCAGAACTCCTCCAGGCTCTGGCCTTCCCAGGCCGGATATCTGACAGTCAGCTGCCAGGCTGGAAGGCTCCAGGCTTCTGTCTGCTCCCAACTGATTTCCCCCTCTGAAAAATAGGCATCTGCAAGCTTCCGGAAGACCTGTCCCGCATAATTTGTCCGAAGTCCTCTGTCATCCGCCGCCTGAAAGATAACCCTCCCCTCCAGAGGCGCGGGCGCCTCTGTCTCCAGGGTATAGACACCGTCCACGCTGTCCCTCAGCTTCACTTCCCGCTCCAGCATACTGCTCACAGATGCTGCTACACTGTCCGCGCTGTCCCGCACCGCAGCCGCGATTTGAACTCCTATGCAGCACAGCAGGATCACATTGATGAAAATCAGAACGGTTATTATTTTCTTCTTTTCTTCCAAAGCATTTCTCCGTTTCCACGCATGGAGCAAAGCGGCTCACCTGCCCCTGCGCCGTGTATAGAACAGCAGCCCATTGACTGCGATCCATAGGAACAGATAAGCCTCAGACACTCCGGCGATCGTCCTGTAGGCGCGCTTCTGCCGGGCTTCATAGGTCTGCGCGGTCTCGTCTGCGTCAATGGTAATATAGCCGTCCCCGCCGGACAGGGACAGCACCCGCCGCTCTATCGGTTCGCCTGCCTCCAAAATATTCTGCGCGGCGCTTTCCACGGATCCGGACTCGTACTCATACTGATAGCCGCTCCCGTCCTCCGCCC
>CALWBB010000040.1 GCA_944375885.1 uncultured Merdimonas sp. | reverse complement strand
CAACCCATCCGGAATTTGAATCGTGATTTCCTGCTTAATCATAATATTCTCTCCTCCTTGTGATCCCTTAGCTCTTCCGCAATAAAACTCAGCTTCCTGAGTCTGTGGTTCACTCCTGATTTGCCTACCGGCGGGGTAAGCAGCTGCCCCAGCTCCTTTAATGACATTCCGGGCTGCTCCAGACGCAGCCTGGCTGTCTCAGCCAGATTCTCCGGCAGCTTTTCAAAGCCGATGGTCTTCTGGATATACTGGATATCCTCGATCTGCTTTACCGCCGCAGAAACGGTCTTGTTCAGATTGGCAGTCTCGCAGTTCACCTGCCGGTTCACAGAATTGCGCATCTCTTTCAGGATGCGGATGTTTTCGAACTTCATCAGTCCCACATGCGCTTCCATCACATTCAGGATGTCCGCGATCTGCGAACCCTCCTTCACATAAAGGATGTGGCTGTTCTTGCGCAGCGTCACCTTCGCCCCGACGCCAAAGCTCTCCAGCATCCCGCAAAGCTGCTCTGCCTGGGATCCGCCCGGGCATACAATCTCAAAATGATAGCCCTTCTCCGGATCGCTGACGGATCCGGCCGCCAAAAACGCTCCCCGGATGTAAGCGCGCCTGCAGCATGGATTCTGGATCAATACATGCCCAACCGCAGACATATCCGTACAGGAGGAAATCTCGAAGGTTCTCGCCCCCTGGGGATTTCTGTTCTGACGAACCGACACGTTCATGTCTATATTAAAGGTTTTTTTCATCAATGTAAAGTATTTTCTTGCAACTGCCAGATTTTCCGTGTGCATTCTCACACTTCCGGAGCCGCCCCGTTCCTCCCTGACATGACTGCAGAAGCTTAAAATAGCGGAAATCTCCGCAAGACGGCAGTGTCTGGCAGCCGGGATCTGATAGGACAGCTCCCGCTTAATCTCACCGGAAAAGGACATCCGTCACCTCATACCCTTTCTGAACAGGCCTAACGGGCCTTTACAATCGCATCCTTTTCGATATCCCTGTGCTCAATCCGAACCGCGTAGTCCGCGTTCTCCCGCAGTCTCTCGTACAGCTTGTTGGCCAGAGTCACGGAGCGGTGCTTCCCTCCCGTGCAGCCGATGGAGATCACCAGCTGGTTTTTTCCCTCCAGCACATAGTTGGGAATCAAAAACTGCAGCATATCGATAAGCTTATCCAGGAACCGGTGGGAGGCCTCAAAGTCCATCACAAATTCCTGAACCTCCTTATCGTTTCCGCTTAACCCTTTTAGTTCCTCATAATAATAAGGATTCGGAAGGAACCGCACGTCAAACACCAGATCTGAGTCGCTGGGAATTCCATATTTGAAGCCAAAGGAAAGCACCGTAATCACCAGGCTCTTGAAATCCTTGTTCTGGATAAAAATCCTGTCCAGCTCCTGCCTGAGCTCCCTTGTGAGCAGGCTGCTGGTATCAATGATATAATCCGCCCGTTTTTTCAGAAAGGACAGTTTCTTCCTCTCTTCGGAAATCCCTTCGATTATGCGTCCGTCCTGGGCCAGCGGATGATTTCTCCTGGTCTCCTTATATCGCTTGACCAGAACCTGGTCAGAGGCGTCCAGGAAGAGAATCTCATACGGATGGCCAGCCGCAGCCAGCTTATCCAGGGTAGAGGCCAGCCCCTCCAGCGTCCGCCCGCTGCGGATATCCAGTCCAAGCGCCACCTTGGAAAACTCGCTTGCACCCGAGTAAATCAGTTCCGCGAACTTCCCGACCAGAGAGATCGGAAGGTTGTCCACGCAGAAATAGCCTGCGTCCTCCAGAATCCGCAGGGATGTCCCCCTTCCAGCCCCAGACATGCCCGTCACAATCACAAATCTCATTTGTACCCTCCTCCAAGCCCAAACGCTTTTTCCGCCGTGTTCCCCGGATTAGAAACCCAGCGTCTTTATCTCCATCTCCAATTCCACGCCAAACTGGCGCCTCACCTCCGCCTGCACATGGCGGACGAGAGTCATCACATCCTCCGCAGTGGCCCCTCCCCGGTTAATCACGAAACCGCAGTGCTTTTCTGACACCTGCGCCGCGCCCACCCGGTACCCGCGAAGGCCCGCGTCCATAATCAGCTTCCCGGCGAAATGCCCTTCCGGCCGTTTAAAGGTGCTGCCTGCGCTCGCGTACTCCAGGGGCTGTTTGGCGGTGCGGGCTTTCTTAAGCTCCTGCATCCGCGCTTCTATCTCTGCCGGGTCGCCCTTCTTAAGCTCCAGCAGGGCGCTTAGGACTACGTATCCCTCCCGGGCGATGATGCTGGTCCGGTACCCCAGCTTAAGCTCCTCCTGGCTTAGCCGCAGTATCTCCCCATCCTTTCGCATCACAACCGCTTCCCGGATCACATCCTTCATCTCACCGCCGTAGGCGCCGGCGTTCATCACCAGGGCTCCGCCCACAGTCCCGGGAATGCCGGAGGCAAACTCAAGACCTGTAAGCCCCTCTTTTGCCGCCCGATGGGCTGCCTTCACCAGCAGCGCGCCGGCTTCCAGCTCCATCAGGCAGCCCTCCACACGGATCGCCTCCAGGTTATGGAACAGCTGGATGACCACGCCGTCCCAGCCCGCGTCGCTGACCAGCACATTGCTGCCGTTTCCTAAGATGTACCAGGGCATCCGCGCCCTCTCGCAGGCCGCGATAGTATCCGCCAGCTGCTGCGCTTTGCCTGGCAGGCAAAAAAAACGGGCCGGGCCGCCGATCCGGAAGGTGGTATGCTTCTTCATAGGCTCGCAAGCCAGCACATTCTCAGCGCCATTGATCTCACATAAGGTTTTATAAAGCGTATCGTCTCTCATATTCTCTATCGTGTCCTGCTGTCTCCTGTTTCATAGTTCATGACTGGTTTATTTTACTTTGCTAGCGTCGGTGTACAAGGGGCAATACGCCTTGGTACACCGATGCTAGATACATTATATGCAAAATTTGAAAATTACACAACCCCCTGACTGCCGGCAGGGGCTGACGCTTAAGCGCCAGCCCCTGTCCTGGTTTTCTCTCCTGGTTTTCTTTCCTATTTTTTTATACTGTCCAGCCTTTTGTAGCCGTCCCATGCATAGAGCTGGTTGAGCTCCTCCCGGCAGTGCGCCGCCACGATCTCCGCGAGAAACAGGTTGTGGTCTGACGCGTCTGTGACGCTCACCAGCCTGCACTCCAGGGCCGCCTTCGACTCCGCCACCAGCGGCGTTTTGATAATTTCCGGCGCTTTCAGCTCTATGCCAAACTGCGCCGCCTTATCGACCTTCCGTCCGGAACAGGTGCCGCAGGCGAAAGCCGCCTCCTTCAGGCTCTCATCCACAAGGCTCAGCCCAAATTCTTTGTTCTTTTCAATCAGCTCTCCCGACAGCCCCTTCTTGCTCAAAGCCACGGCCAGCATCGGCGGGTGGTTGGAGGCAAACATCCACCAGGACAGGGCCATCAGGTTCGTCCTGCCCTCCGGCGTCCGCACGGACACCAGGCCAAAGGGGGCGGGAGAAGCCAGTTTCTGCACAGCTCCTATATTAAGTTCCATACGTCTTCCTTTCCTAAGGTTCTTCGGCATCCAGGGCAAAAAGCTCTGTCAGCGAGTCAAACAGCTTGCGCCATTTCCGGTACTGCTTCTGGTACAGGGCATGGTTTTCCATATTCGGCTCAAAGGTCTTGCGCAGCGAAACCATGCTGTCCACAGCCGCCTGTACGCTCTCGAACACACCCGTGCCGCAGCCGGCCAGGATGGCCGCTCCCAGGCAGGCCGTATCCTGGGCGGAATACGTGACATTCAGGGTCTTTCCGGTGATGTCTGCCTTGATCTGGTTCCAAAGGTCTGCTTTCGCGCCTCCTCCCATGGTCCGGATCTGCTTCACCTCAAGCCCCATCGCGTCGATGGCCTCCAGGTTCCGGCAGATGATATAGCCAAGGCTCTCCATGATGCTCCTTATGAAATGCGCTTTTTTATGCTTCAGCGTCATCCCGTAGAAGACGGCCTTCGCGTTCAGGTTCACATCCGGCGCCATGGAGCCCTGCAAATGCGGGAGCATCAAAAGTCCGTCGCTTCCAGGCGCTATCTGCTCCGCTTCCTTATCCATGAGATAATAGGAGTCAAGCCCCGTCATCTCCTGCATGCGCAGCTCCTCCTGGCAGAAATCGTCCCGGAACCACCTCAGGCACATGCCGCCTGTGGTGAAGGTGTGCATCATATAGGTGTCTGGCACCGCGAAATAGTGTACCGGCATCTGGCGGTTCGGATCGTAGGTCAGCTTTTCTGTGGGGACGCAGATCGCCAGCGCCGCGCCGATATTTTCCGAGAAGATTCCCGGCCGGATATTCCCGACGCCGATGGCCCCGGCAGCCTGGTCAAGGCAGCCAGTGCAGATCTGCGCTTCCGGAGATATCTGAAGAAATTCCGCCATCTCGGGAAGGATCCTGCCGACCACCTCGCCGGATTCGTGGATTTCAGGCAGCCAATCTTCCTCTACGCCCAAAAACTCCAGCATTTCCGGCCAGTATTTTTTGGTCCGGATATCCCAGTATTCCGTAGAAGTCAGAAGGGAGCCCTCCGCCACAAACCTGCCTGTCAGAAGATAAATCACATAGTCCTCCAAAAGCAGGATATGGCGCACTTTGCTCCACAGCTCCGGCTCGTTCTCCTTCACCCAGAGGAGTTTTGCCGCAGGCCAGCATGCCTCAAAGCTCACCTGCCCCGTGACCTGGTAGCAGAGCTCGTCGCCAAAGCGCTCACGCAGCCGCCCTGCCTCCTTGTCTGCCCGGTTATCCATCCACACGATGGCGTCCCTTAAGGGTTCCCCGTCCTCGTCCAGGAAACAGAGCGTCTCCCCCTGCACGGAAAAGCCCACGGCCATCACCCGGCGGGTATCCACTGTCCCCTTCGCCGCGATCTGCTCCATCCCCTTGCGGAGCGCTTCCATATAGATTCCGCACGGAGCCTCCACAAAATTCACCTTCGGGGTCAGCAGGCTGTACTCGATGACCGCGTCTGCCTTTTTCTGCCCATGGGAATCAAAGACTGCCGTCTTCATAGAGGTCGTGCCAATGTCTATGCCCAAAATATAATTTTCCATACTTCCTTTGCTCCTCTCACTGGTGGGGCGCGCAGGACCAGGTAAGGATCGCCTTCGTATCGCCGATATTATAAAGCTTATGATCCTTTCCTTCCGGTACAAGCATGGCGTCCCCTGCTGTCAGGCGGTAATATTTATCATCCTGGGACACATAGCAGAGCACCTCGCCCTGTACGCAGTAAAACACCTCATGGGCCTCGCTGTGTCCCGGATCCACTGCCCCGACCCCTCCGGGCGGAAGCTCCGACATGCCAAAGGTAATCTTGTCTGTCTTATAATATTCCCGGCAGACCTCCTGATCCTCCATCCAGATTTTTGTACTGTTTTTCGGTGTAACCGTAACTTCCATACGCATCCTCCTCTCCCAAAGGGTTTACTTAATTTCATCCATGAGCCGAAGCACTTCCTCCAGGTTCTTCCGGAA
Source organism: uncultured Merdimonas sp. (assembly GCA_944375885.1). Classification (GTDB taxonomy): domain Bacteria; phylum Bacillota; class Clostridia; order Lachnospirales; family Lachnospiraceae; genus Laedolimicola. The sequence goes on along the minus strand of CALWBB010000040.1, from coordinate 12,698 downwards.
CCCGCCGCCCTTTACGAAATTTTCTGTGAACAGGGCGGATCCCATCGTGAAGGCCCAGGGATGGATCCTGTGGATAAACTCCAGCCTCTCTTTGCTGTTGATGCTTCCGGCGATGACCACGGGCTTGTCGATGGCCTTGCAGTAAGCCTCCGCCAGGCCCGCGCCGTCCTGATGGCGGAACGCCAGAAGGTCGATGCCGTCTACGCCCTTCTCCAAAAGGCCCTTCGCGTCATCAATGATCTCCTCGAAGCTTCCCTCCAGGACACTGGGGCTTCCGTAGACCTTCCCGCAGAAGGGCAGGAACTTGATGTCCTGTGCCGCCAGGTATTCAAACACGGACTGGTGGTACACGGTTCCCATCAGGTAATCATAGCCCAGCTCTACCGCCAGCTTCGCGCCTCTCATGCACTCTTCCTCCGAGTAGGATACCACCTCCAGGAAGGTGGTCTTCCCGGCCGCCTTCATGGCGCCTAGGATCCGCTCCATCTCCTCCTTGGGCACTCCCACATCCTTAAAGCCCCAGAACTGGACCGGAAGATCCTTGCAGCTCTCAAAGATATCATAAGCGTCCTGCACCGTTTTGTCATTATGGGTCAGCATAATAATAATTTCAGAATTCATACTCTCTCTCCTTTTCACTGTCAGCCGTGTTTTTGTCCGCCCCTGCCTGTCAGCCCAGGTAGGCCTGGACAATATTGTCGTTTTCTTTCATCTCTTCTACCGTTCCCTCGTAGGCGACCTTGCCCGTCTCCAGCACATAGCAGTAGGACGCCACGTCCATGGCCATCATCGCGTTCTGCTCCACCAGCATGATCGTCTGCCCATTCCTGGCAATCTCCTGGATCGTATCGAAAATCTCCAGCACCAGCTTCGGGGCGATGCCCATGGAGGGTTCGTCCAGAAGCAGCAGATCGCCGCCGGTGATCAGCGCCCTCCCGATGGCAAGCATCTGCTGCTCGCCGCCGGAAAGCGTCCCGCCCTGCTGGTTGATCCTCTCCTTCAGCCTGGGGAACAGGCGGAAGACGTATTCCTTGCGCTCCTCAAAGCGCTTCTTATCCTTGCTTTCATACAGGTAGGCTGCCACCCGCAGGTTTTCCCCGACGGTCAGCGCCGGGAAAATATGGCGCCCCTCCGGCACATGCACCATTCCCATTTCTGTGATTTTATGGGTGGGCATTCCGAGGATGTCTTTCCCTTTGAACTCCACGCTTCCGCTTTTTACGCGCAATACGCCCGTCAGGGCATTTAACGTCGTCGTCTTCCCGGCTCCGTTGGCTCCCAGGATCGATACGATCTCCCCGTTGTATACCTCAAAGGAAACGCCTTTCAGGGCCGCGATCTTTCCATAAGAGACATTCAGATCGGTAACCTTTAAGATGGGATCTTTTTTGTTCTCTCTATCACCCATACTCATCTCGCCTTTCCCAGATACGCTTCCAGAACCTGAGGATCGTTCTTGACCTCCTCAGGAAGCCCCTCCAGAAGCTTTCTGCCAAAATTAACAACCAGGATTTCATCGCAGATCGACATGACCAGGCGCATCTGGTGCTCCACCACCAGCACGGTCAGATGATAATGCTCCCGGATATTCAAGATCAGCTGGTTCAAATCATCCACTTCCGCCGGATTCATGCCGGCCGCCGGCTCATCCAGGAGCAGCACATCCGGATGGCAGCAAAGCGCCCGGGCGATCTCTACCCGGCGCTGCTCCCCGTAAGGAAGGGAACCCGCCTTCTGGTACGCGAATTTGTCCAGCCCCAGGTAGGCCAGGATCTCCATACACTCCTCCGTGATCTTCTGCTCCTGCGCGCGGAACTTTTTCGTCCGCAAAAGCGCGTCCGCGATCCCGTACCGAATATGGCTTGTATGGGCTACCTTCAGGTTATCCAGCACCGTCTCCGAGTTAAAAAGCTTGATATTCTGGAATGTCCGCGCGATGCCTCCTCCGGTGATCACATGGGGCTCCAGCTTGTTGATCAGCTTATCCCGGTAATAGATCTCGCCTGCTGTGGGGATATAAACTCCGGTGAGCACGTTGAACAGCGTCGATTTTCCCGCGCCATTCGGGCCGATAATGCCGAAGATCTTGCCCTCCTCCACATCGAAGCTCATCTGGTCGATGGCCTTGACCCCGCCGAAATACATACATACATTTTTGAAGGACACGACAGTTTCTCTCTTTTCCATGATCACGCCTCCTTCCTGCCTTTATTTCCCTTGCGGGCTTTCAGCCTCTTCCACACATCCCCGATCTCCTTGTAGCCGAAGATACCCTGGGGAAGGAAGATCATAACCAGGCAGAGAAGCACGCCTCCCACGACCCATCTCCAGGTGCCCAGTTCCTTTAAGACCTGGACGATAATCTGCCAGATGGCCGCTCCTGTGATGGAGCCTGTAATAGAACCCGTGCCTCCGATATAGACCATCACAAGGCCGTCCACGACGTTCGTATAGCCGTAAGAGGAAGGGCTTGTATATCCAAGGAGGTGGCAGAGCAGAGCGCCCGACACCCCGATCAGGAAAGCAGACAGGGCAAAGGCAACGGTCTTCGCCTTCCGCACATTGACAGACACCAGCTGCGTGGCCACCTGATCCTCACGGATCGCCTTTAAGCATCTGCCGTATTTGGAGGCGATAAAGCGGTTCACGATGATCACCGCGATCACCAGGCAGGCAAACACCCAGTAGAGGTTTGTATTTTTCGCTATGTTCGTCATTCCCCTGGACGCGCCCACGATTTCCGCGTTCTGGAAGATGCTCTGCACCATCAGCGTAAAGCCCAGCGTGATAATCGCCAGGTAGTCTCCCTTTGATTTAAAGGAAGGCACCGCCACCAGAAGGCCGACGCACATGGCCGCCAGGCCGCCGGCCAGGAGGGCGAGCGGGAAGAGATACGGCGCGGTAAAGACATACCGGGTGCACAGCGCCGCCGCGTAAGCTCCCACAGCCATAAACCCCGCATGGGCCAGGGAAAAGATTCCCGTATATCCGTTTACGATATTGATGCCCAGCACCATGATGGAATAGATTCCTATGCCGTCACGCCGCCGTTCGCGTTGATGGTATTTACCGCCATATCGATGCCGCGGATGGCGGCCTCGCCGATAATCGGATTGGAACCGGTCAGCTCATAGTTGACGCCGAAATAAATCGTATTCTCTCCATCCGCCGTATCGCCTGTCTCATCCGTTTCCGCTGTGCCAGCCGTCTGTGCCGTGTCGGCTGTCTCCCCTTCTTCACCGGAGCCTCCGCAGCCAGCCAGAAGTCCCACACAGAGGGAAAGCGCAAGCAGCGATGCCAATACCTTCTTTTTCATATCCGTCCCTTCCTTTCTTTTTCGATCGAAACATCCCATTTTCATTCACTTCTTGAATTCATTTGAGATATTTTGATCTATTTTGGTTTCTTTGTGATTCCAGTATAGTCTTTTGTCTCATATCGTGTCAATATATTTTTTGATTTTTGTCATTTTAAATAACTATTTTCTTTCTTTTTTGTGCAATATTCCACTATTATTTGCTTGACATGGTTTTTTAATTTTTTTATCATAAAATTGTAGTTTCAATTCCATCTCAGTTTGAATCATTTTTAAACCATATTATCTCAATCCAGAGAAACCACTCAGAAAGGATCCAAGATATCATGCTTGAGTACGACGTGATTGTAATCGGGGCGGGGGTAAGCGGCGCCTGTACTGCCAGGGAACTGTCCCGCTTCAAATTAAAGACTGCGGTTCTTGAGAAAGCGCCTGATCTGTGCGCCGGCGCCTCCAAAGGCAATTCTGCCACCGTCCACTCCGGGCATGACGCGGCTTACGGCACCAAAAAAGCCCTGTACAATGTCCTGGGAAACAAGATGTACGACAGGCTCTGCCAGGAGCTCTGCGTCCCCTTCCAAAGGAACGGAACCTACGTGTTTGCCGTCACAGACCACGACATGGACGAGCTTGCCCGCTTAAAGGAAAACGCGGATAGGAACCAGGTTCCGGGAGTCAGGCTGCTTTCTTATCCTGAGCTTATCCGCCAGTCTCCCGGCTGGAGCCCCAAGGTCAAGGGCGCCCTTTTTGCCCCCACCGGCGGCGTGGTCTGCCCTTACAGCCTTGTCTTTGCCCTCTGCGCCAACGCAGCGGAAAACGGCGTGGATTTTTACCGGAACACAGAGGTCTGCGGCATCCGAAAAGAGGGCGGGCGTTTTTTCATCCATACAGGCTGCGGAGACTTTTCTTCCAAATATATTTTTAACTGCGCCGGCGTCTACGCCGACGACATGAACAATTTCGTGAGCAGCCGGAAAATCCGCATCATCCCGCGGAAAGGCTCCCATATCATCCTGGACAAAAAGCTGGCCCCCTATGTGGACGCCACCCTGTGCCAGCCCCCTTCCGTCCTTCCCGGGGGCGGCCACACCAAAGGGATGGGCCTTATGCCCACAGACGGCGGGACGGTTCTCCTGGGCTGCGAGGCAGTTGACATAGGAGACAAGACGGACGTCTCCACCACCCGCCAGGGGCTGGATGAAATTTTGAGCTATTTTGAGACAAGCTGGAGATTTCTGCCCCAGAGCAGATATTTCCCGGAATTTCCGAAAAACCTTATCATCGGGGCCTTCTCATCGGTGCGCCCGCACCCGGATACAGATGATTTTATCCTGGGAGAAGCGCCGGACGCGCCCGGCTTTATCAACATCGCCGGATTCGAGTCCCCCGGCATCACGGCCGCGCCGGCGGTGGCAAAAGATCTGGTCCGGGACAGCGCAGAGCGTTTTGGCTGGGAGCCCAATCCCGGCTTTAACCCCATACGAAAGACAGAAAAGCCCTTCCGGGAAATGACAGAAGAGGAAATGGAAGAGGCTATCCGCCAGGATCCAGATTACGGAAAAATCGTGTGCCGCTGTGAACAGGTGACAAGAGCGGAGGTCTTGCGCGCCATACGGGATCCCCTTGGCGCCCGCACGGTCAATGAAGTCAAAATGCGCACCCGGGCCGGCATGGGACGCTGCCAGGGCGGTTTCTGCAGCCCGGAGATCGTCTCCATCCTGGCCCAGGAACTGCGGATTCCCATGAACCAGGTGACTCTCTGCGGAGCCGGATCTGAAATTCTCGGAAAGGAATCCTGCCTGGAAGAAAGCCAGGAAGAAAAGGAGGGAAGCGGCGCATGAACGAGATGAGTTATGACATCGCCGTGATAGGCGGCGGCTGCGCGGGAATGGCCGCAGCCTGCGCGGCAAAAGAGGCGGGGGCAGGGCGCGTCCTGATTCTGGAGCGCGCCTCCTGGCTTGGCGGAGTGCTGCGCCAGTGCATCCACAACGGCTTTGGCATCCATCAGTTCCAGGAGGATCTGACCGGCACGGAATATGCCGGCCGTCTAATCCAGATGACGAAAGAAGCCGGCATCGATGTCCTTACAGACACCACGGTTCTTCAGATTTCAAAAGAACGGACGATTCTCGCCGTAAACCGGAACGGCCTTATCCGCATACAGGCGGGAGCACTCCTGATCGCCACTGGCTGCCGGGAACGCCCCCGCGGCGCCCTCGCCATCCCCGGGACACGGCCGGCAGGCGTCATGACGGCAGGGACAGCCCAGCGCTTCCTGAACCTGGAAGGCTATCTTCCCGGAAAAGAGATCGTGATCCTGGGCTCCGGCGATATCGGGCTTATCATGGCAAGGCAGTTTATCCTGGAAGACGTGGATGTAAAAGCGGTCGCTGAGATCCTTCCCTATTCCAGCGGCCTTACCCGAAATATCGTCCAGTGCATCGAGGATTTCCAGATCCCCCTTTATTACAACACGACTGTCACGCGCATCGAGGGCGAAAAGCGCGTCACGGGCGTCGTCCTCTCCAAGGTGGACGAGAAACGCCGCCCCATACCCGGCACAGAACGTTTCCTTTGCTGTGACAGCCTGATTCTATCGGTGGGGCTGATCCCTGAAAACGAGCTGCTCTGGCAGGCGGGCGTCCCTATGGATCCCGGCACTGGCGGCGCCATCGTAGACGACACCTATCAGAGCGCGGTTCCGGGTATTTTCGCCTGCGGGAACGCCCTCCATGTCCATGACCTGGCGGATTATGTCGTCCAGGAAAGCCAGAAGGCCGGACGCAGCGCAGCCCTGTGGGTGAAAGAGCAGCCAAAGGACAGCGCCCCGCTTATCCATGTACAGGCAGGAAACGGCGTCAGAGGGCTGGTTCCCCAGAAGATACGCGCCGGAAGCGCTGCTGTCAGCCTTCAGTTCCGTCCCGCCGCCCGGTATCAGGACTGCCGTATCGCAGTCTATTCGGATGACCGGATAATCTTCCAAAAGAAAGAGCGGATCCTCACTCCCGGCGAAATGTACAGCATCCATCTTAAAGGAACATGTTTTGAAAAAGATCTGAAAGTGCAGGTGGAACCATGAACAGCGCCATAACCAAACACCTTATCTGCATCAACTGCCCTCTTGGCTGCCGGCTTACCGTGAGCCTTCAGGACGGACAGATGGCCTCCCTTGATGGGAACGGCTGCGGGCGCGGTGCCCGTTACGCCGCCCAGGAGGCCGTGCAGCCTATGCGGGTACTGACAGGGCTTATGAAAGCCGAAGGCTGCAGGCGGCCCTTTGCCGTGCGCTCGGACAGAGCCATCCCAAAGGAACTGCTGCTGCAGTGTGCCGCCGAGCTAAAGCGGATCCATCCTAAGCCGCCGATAGCTGCCGGCGATGTCATAATCCCTCACATTTTGGGAACAAATGCCAGCATTATCGCAACGCAAAATTTTGACAATTAATTTGGGATACGATATAATTACTGTATTATATGCACGCAGGAGCCACGAATTATGTTAAAAGAACAAAGATGCGCTATTATTTTGTCCGCGTTGAAACAGAAGAGTTCTGTGACGATTGACGAATTAGTTACGCTGACGCAAAGTTCCAGATCTACGGTTCACCGGGATATTGAGACTCTGGTTTCCAGGCATTCCCTGCAGAAAATCCGCGGAGGCGTGATGAAACCCAAGGACGATCCGGTTCCCGGCCCGGCGGCCTCTCCTGTATCTGAACCTCCGTTCCTTGTCCGCCAGGATATGTACCTGGAGGAAAAGCAGCGGATCGCGGCAGCGGCGCACCAGTATGTCAAGCCAAACGAAACCCTGTTTCTGGGAGGCGGAACCACCGTCTATGAGTTTGCCAAAACCCTGTACGACATTAAGCCGCTCTACATCGCCACCAACGATCTGCAAAGCGCCTTTGCTCTGGCAGAGTTTCCCAATGTCGATCTGAATGTCCTGGGCGGAAGCCTGCGCCAGAGCCATTACTCGCTGAACGGGTACTTTACCGAGCAGATGATCAGCCAGATGCATGCGGACACCGCCTTTATCGGGATTGACGCGGTGGATTTGAATATCGGCTATATGAATTTTTCCACTTCCGAAATCCGCACGAATAAGCTGATGATACAGGCCTCGCACCAGACCATTATCCTGTGCGACCACTCCAAATTCGAGAGCGTAGCCTTCGTCAATATCTGCAAGCTGACAGACATTGATCTTTTGATCACCGGAAAAGAGCTGAAGGATTCTCATGCCGAACGGCTAAAAGAGCTTGGTGTGAATTTTTTAAGAGTATAGCTGCCATCGCTTTATCCAGCATCAATGTGCCAAGGGACAAGACGAGCAAAGAAAACGGAAGATAATCCACAAGATTTTGTGGACAGCTTCCGTTTTTTTGCGTGCTTTACTTTTCCTTTTTCAGGTATCTGCGCAGGTACTGGCCGGTGTAGGAATCTTCCTGGCGGGATACCTCCTCGGGCGTGCCCTCCGCGATCACGGTGCCGCCCCGGTCGCCGCCCTCCGGCCCCATGTCAATGATATAGTCCGCCGTCTTGATCACGTCCAGGTTGTGCTCGATGACCACCACCGTATTGCCGCCCTCGGCCAGCCTCTGCAGGATCTCCGTCAGCTTGTGGACATCCGCGAAGTGGAGGCCCGTGGTGGGCTCGTCCAGAATGTAAATGGTCTTTCCGGTGCTGCGCCGGGATAGCTCCGTGGCCAGCTTGATCCGCTGGGCCTCGCCGCCGGACAGGGTCGTGGAGGGCTGCCCCAGCTTGATATAGGAAAGCCCCACGTCGTTCAGCGTCTCGATCTTCCGGCGGATGGAGGGCACGGAATCGAAGAACTCCAGGGCCTCCTCCACCGTCATGTCCAGGACATCGTAAATGCTCTTTCCCTTATATTTGACCTCCAGGGTCTCCCGGTTGTACCGCTTTCCCTGGCAGACCTCGCAGGGCACATAGACATCCGGCAGGAAATGCATCTCAATCTTGATAATGCCGTCTCCAGAGCAGGCCTCGCAGCGGCCGCCCTTCACATTGAAGCTGAAGCGCCCCTTCTTGTAGCCCCGGCTCTTGGCGTCCGGCGTGGCCGCGAAGAGATCGCGGATCTGGTCGAAGACGCCCGTGTAGGTCGCCGGGTTGGAGCGGGGCGTCCGCCCGATGGGGGACTGGTCGATGGCAATGACCTTATCGAGCTGCTCCACTCCCTCGATGGCCTTGTATTTTCCCGGGATCGTCCTGGCGCGGTTCAGCTTTCTCGCCAGGGTCTTGTAGAGAATCTCGTTCACCAGGGAGCTTTTCCCGGATCCGGACACGCCGGTCACGCAGGTCATCACGCCCAGGGGGAAGCGCACCTCGATATTTTTCAGGTTATTTTCCGCCGCGCCTTTGATGGTCAGCCAGCCTGTGGGCGTCCGCCGCGTCTCCGGCACCGGAATCTTCCGACGCCCGCTTAAGTAAGCGCCCGTGATGGACTCCGGGCAGGCCATGATCTCCTCCGCCGTGCCGGCGGCCACCAGCTGCCCGCCGTGCTCCCCGGCCCCCGGCCCGATGTCCACGATATAGTCCGCCGCGAACATGGTGTCCTCATCGTGCTCCACCACGATCAGCGTGTTTCCCAGATCCCGCAGGCGCTTCAGGGTGGCCAGCAGCTTGTCGTTGTCCCGCTGGTGAAGGCCGATGCTGGGCTCGTCGAGAATGTAGGCCACGCCCACCAGGCCGGATCCGATCTGGGTCGCCAGGCGGATTCTCTGGGCCTCGCCGCCGGACAGGGTGCCGGTGGCCCGGGCCAGGGTCAGGTAGTCCAGGCCCACGTCCACCAGGAAGCCGATGCGGGCGCGGATCTCCTTTAAAATCTGGGCGCCGATCAGCTCCTGCTGGCGGGTCAGCTTCAGCTCTTGCAGAAAATCATAGAGCTTGCGCACGGACATGGCCGTAATCTCCGCGATATTTTTATCCGCCACGGTCACCGCCAGGGAGGTCTTTTTCAGCCGCTGGCCGCCGCAGGTCTTGCAGGGCGTGATCCGCATAAAGGTCTCGTATTCCTGCTTCATGATGTCCGACCCGGTTTCCCGGTAGCGCCGCTCCACATTTTTGATCAGGCCCTCAAAGGCTACGTCGTAGACGCCCTGGCCCCGCTGTCCCTTATAATGGACCTTCACGGAACGGCCGTCCGTGCCGTGGATCAGCATGTGCTGAATCTCCTGGGGCAGCTGATCGTAGGGCGTCGTCAGGTCAAACTGGTATTCCTCCGAAAGAGCTTTTAAGATCGCGTAGGTGAAGCTGGAGGGATCCGTGCAGGACTGCCAGCCCATGACCGTGATGGCCCCCTCGGCGATGCTTAAAGACTTATCCGGGATCATCAGATCCTCGTCAAATTCCATCTTATAGCCCAGGCCGAAGCAGTCCGGGCAGGCTCCGAAGGGATTGTTGAAGGAAAAGCTTCGGGGCTCGATCTCCTCCATGCTGATGCCGCAGTCCGGGCAGGCATAACTGGAGCTGAAGGTCATGATCTCGCTGTCCTCCCCGACGGTCTCCACCACCAGAAGGCCCTCTGCCAGGTTCAGCACAGTCTCGATGGAATCCGCCAGGCGCCGCTCGATGCCCGGCTTCACCACCAGACGGTCCACGACGATCTCGATCAGATGCTTGATATTTTTCTCCAGCTTGATGTCCTCGGAGAGCTCGTAGAGGTTTCCGTCGATCTTCACCCGCACATAGCCGCTCTTCCTGGCCTGCTCCAGCACCTTCACATGCTCGCCCTTGCGGCCCTTTACCACCGGGGCCAGAAGCTGGATCCTTGTCCGTTCCGGCAGAGCCATGATCTGGTCCACCATCTGATCGACGCTCTGCTTCTTGATCTCCTTGCCGCATTTCGGGCAGTGGGGGATACCGATCCGCGCGTAAAGCAGACGGAAATAGTCGTAAATCTCCGTCACCGTGCCTACGGTGGAGCGGGGATTCCGGTTCGTGGATTTCTGGTCGATGGAAATCGCCGGGGAGAGGCCCTCGATGCTCTCCACATTGGGCTTCTCCATCTGCCCCAGGAACTGGCGGGCATAGGAGGACAGGGACTCCATATACCTGCGCTGCCCCTCAGCGTAGATGGTGTCAAAAGCCAGCGAGGACTTTCCGGAACCGCTCAGGCCCGTCAGCACCACAAATTTATCTCTGGGAATGTCCAGATTAAGATTTTTCAGGTTGTGTTCATTGGCTCCTCTGATTCTGATACAGTTTTTCATAATGCTCCTCTTTATCCTACAGATCTGCCAGCTGCTTTTTCAGCTCGATCATCTTGTCGCGCAGCTCCGCAGCCAGCTCGAAGTTCAGCTCCGCAGCCGCCTTCTTCATCTTCTTGTCGATGTCCGCGATGAGCTTCTCCAGCTCCTTCTTGCTCATGGACTCCGGATCCTTCTCGAACCGCAGCTCCTCCTGGGCGATCTCCCTGGAAATGCTGATCAGCTCCCGGACGGACTTCTGAATGGTCTTCGGCGTGATGCCGTGCTCCTGATTGTAAGCCTCCTGGATGGCCCGGCGGCGGTTCGTCTCATCGATGGCCAGCCGCATGGAATCCGTGATGGTGTCCGCGTACATGATGACGTGGCCTTCTGAGTTCCGGGCCGCGCGGCCGATGGTCTGGATCAGCGACACTTCGGAACGCAGGAACCCTTCCTTGTCCGCGTCCAGAATCGCCACCAGCGTCACCTCCGGGATATCCAGGCCCTCCCGGAGCAGGTTGATGCCCACCAGCACGTCGAACACATCCAGGCGCATATCCCGGATGATCTGGGTCCGCTCCAGGGTGTCGATGTCCGAGTGGAGGTATTTGACCCGGATGCCCAGCTCCCGCATGTAGTCCGTCAGATCCTCCGCCATCCGCTTGGTCAGGGTGGTGATCAGGATCTTATGGCCTGCCGCCGTCTCTTTGTTCACCTCGCCTACCAGGTCGTCGATCTGGCCCTCCACCGGGCGTACCTCGACCTTGGGATCCAGAAGGCCCGTGGGCCTTATCACCTGCTCAGCCCGCAGCATCTCATGGTCCGCCTCGTACTCTCCCGGCGTCGCCGACACAAACAGGATCTGATCTATTTTACTTTCAAACTCATCAAAATTCAAGGGACGGTTGTCCAGGGCCGAGGGCAGGCGGAAGCCGTAATCCACCAGCGTCCGCTTCCGGGACTGGTCCCCGGCGAACATGCCCCGGATCTGGGGCACCGTCTTGTGGGACTCGTCGATGATGATCAGGAAATCATCCGGGAAATAATCCATCAGCGTGTTGGGCGGCGTCCCCGGCGCCTGCCCCGCCAGATGGCGGGAATAATTCTCGATGCCGGAGCAAAAGCCCGTCTCTTTGAGCATCTCGATGTCAAAATTCGTCCGCTCCGCGATCCGCTGGGCTTCCAAAAGCTTGTCCTCGCTCTTGAAATACCGGACGCGCTCCTCCAGCTCCTCCTCGATGGCCGCGGCGGCCCGCTTAATCTGCTCCGCCGGCACCACGTAATGGGAGGCCGGGAAAATCGCCACGTGATTCAGCTCTTCCTTGATCTCCCCGGTCAGCACGTCAATCCGGGTGATCCGGTCGATCTCGTCTCCGAAGAACTCCACCCGCACGGCTGTCTCCGCCTCGTTGGCCGGAATGATCTCGATCACATCTCCCCGCACCCGGAAGGTGCCGCGCTTGAAATCCATATCGTTCCGGTCGTACTGGATGTCCACCAGCTGCCGCAGAACCTCGTCCCGGTCCTTCTCCATGCCCGGCCGCAGGGACACCATCATCTTCTCAAAATTCTCCGGCTCGCCCAGACCGTAGATGCAGGACACCGAGGACACGATGATGACGTCGCGGCGCTCGATGAGCGCCGCGGTGGCCGACAGGCGCAGCTTGTCGATCTCGTCGTTGATGGACGAATCCTTGGCGATATACGTGTCCGTGGAGGGCACATAGGCCTCCGGCTGGTAGTAGTCGTAGTAGGACACAAAGTACTCCACTGCGTTCTCGGGGAAGAACTCCTTAAACTCCCCGTAGAGCTGCGCCGCGAGGGTTTTATTGTGGGCGATGACCAGCGTGGGTTTATTCAGCTGTGCAATGACATTTGCCATCGTGAAAGTTTTACCCGAACCGGTGACGCCAAGGAGGGTCTCACACTGGTTGCCTTCCTTGAAGCCCTGCACCAGCTGCGCGATGGCCTGCGGCTGGTCGCCGGTGGGCTGATACGGGGCCTTTAAAACGAATTTATCCATAGCAAAATCTCTCCTTTGTGACTTTTGATACGTTCAATATCAGCCACCCTCAAAAAATTCATTCGTAACGAAAATGTCAAAATCAGAAAATGGTACTGCCTTATATTGGACTTTTCACAATTTGTTCACGAAAAGTCACAAAATACTAGTCGTAA